>JBPOJK010000158.1:0-19743 GCA_052033675.1 Pseudomonadota bacterium | reverse complement strand
GTAATCCCATTTTGATCCTGAAATAACGAAATATTGGTGGCCTGATGAGAACCTAGATTTTGATAATATAAAACGGAAGTAAAATAAACCTTATTAATATTAGTAAAATCATCATTAAGATACTTATTATTTTTATTTGAAAAAGACAGATACTTAATTTCGAGTTTTTTATTTTGTAATTTGGAGTCTGATAAGTAAGCCTGTTGATATTGTGTTACTAATGCCAGCGTGCGCATAATCGCACTAGGTGTCGGAGCTTTAATAGCACCATCGCCAACTTGAGCAAAAGAATTATTAGCAAAACTTAAACCAACCAGTGAAGCAAAAATAACTTTAGTACGTAATAATTTTTTCATGATATATATTCCTTAATAATCATATTAAATGGCGCCTACTTAACAGCAGCAGCCAAGAGATCAAATTCAATAAAATTTTGTAAATTAGAATTGTATTGTCATGGGAATAGAGAACTGGTGTCGGCAACAAACAACGCGAAAAATATATTTCAGAGGCCAACCGTGTTGAGTTGCTTGAGGATAGACAGTCTCAAATCATTGTGACAATGATAAAAATGAATTAAGGAATATTTTCAAAGGCTTTTACGACATCCAAGTGGTGGAAAAAGAGATCAGCACCATCATCATGGTGAATGCAATGGTTGCAACAATTTAATTGTGCGATTAGAATAATTATTGTACTAACTAATCCAACGATAAACAAGAAATTAAGACAAAATAGACCAAGCTGTGGACTGGATATTACTATAGAAAAACATTTAATAATAAAAGGTAATAACGTATAAATATTACAAAACAAGCTATGCTGTATGTATAGCAGCAGATAGAATAAATCTGCTTTATCATCTACAACAATATCAGCAACAAAGCACAAGTTAATACAAAATAAAATTTGTATCAACTTGTTTAAATTATGGTTAAATGTATTATGTGTCATTATTTTATTACAATGCTTTTCTTGATTGAGGGGTATGAAATCAAATAATTCAAGTATAAATTATGCTTATATATTAGCTCAAGAATTAAGAAGCGCAAATCCTAACGTATAGCTTAGGTTTGTTCCATTAATTGAGGGCACCGCATGCAATTGCCCGGGGGCAAACTTTAAATTATTAACTAGCATGTCATTAATTAATACCGCATTAGCGCATTGATTTTGTAAATTATATGCCTTAGGATATTGACTTTGCATTTGTTCATAATCCTGATAGCAGGTTGTCTGAATTTTACTGGTTAATAACTCGGGATATTGCTCAATTTCCCAAAAGTTTAATGCAAAATATACGCTACCAATACCAATGAATTGCTGTGAATCAAAACCAGAAATTTGATTAACTATATTAATCTCTGGAAAGTGATTGACAACGAAGCTATAATTATCCATACATTGATAATAATTAAAATCTCCGTTTATTATTAATGAATTATCAAAGTAGGGGAAATTTATTCCGCTATATGAATATCCCTGTGGATAACATTTACTATTATTATCCAGGTTTGAATTAATCATCCCCCGTGCATAATCCTGACCGAGTCCCAAGAGGCTAAGTGAGAATATTTTATAACTTCTGCCATTTAAGGTTATTGTTTTAATGTTTGATTTATTAGAATTTAACTCAGTGGTTGCAAATGCAACCTGAGCAGAAGCGCCACCGACCTCAAACACACCACTGGTTTCATGGTTACTAAATAAATTATTTTGTAAATAATTGACATCTAACCAAGAATAAACTCCTTCATCTTGCCCGGTAATTGTTTTAGTCTGTCCAGCCATTAGCCCCGCGTTGGTAATGCTTTCGGCAACATTTGCATAAATTTGTGATTGCTGAGACTCTGGAATCAAACGCATTCCGGCTGTTCCCAACACGCTGATTGGTACAAATTCCAGGTCTACCGTAGAATCCACCCCTTTTAAATATTGGCTAGCCCCCTTAATTAATGACATAAGACTTGTTCCGGCTTTAGACGGATCTACGCTAAAACTTGCTAATGGATTATTCGTCTTCTGCTCATATAAATCTGTAACTATTATCTGCGATTCGGATTTACTCTTACTATAAACGTATATTCGTGAACCACTGCTACCTGCATCAATAACAAATTGATATGATGGAATATCGGTCGCGGTAGTATTTAAATTACGGCTAGTTATTGCTGTAGAACCAGAACTACAAGCAAAAATAGTCAGCGATAAGGAAGACAACAAAAATAAATTTAACTTGGAAGACAATTTCACTTTTTTGACCTTTCTATAGTGGTCAGAATAATTCCGGCACTTGCTTTGCTATAGGTTTTGTCACAAAGTAGATTTACCCTGTAATGCGTTGATAAATCAACTTTGTGACAGAACCACCTATGTGCAGTACCAATCGGAAGAAGAACTCTTTATGTAATTATTTATTTGATGAGCAACTTCATTGTAAACCGTAAATGAAGTATCTATAGGCACCTCAAACGTTTTTATTGGAGACTTCGTATTGACGAATAAATCTTTTTCTATTTTATTATTAACAAAATAAGTATTTAATGGCCCTATAATTTCATTACGTACATTTTCAGAAAAAAGCGAATTAGTTATCCGGTAAGAAGTTTTTGCATTATCTAACCCGCCCAATCTGAACATCGTCTTAGATTTTGAAAGTTTCTCTTTAATATACACTACCTTGTAAGTATCATCAAGAAATAACCCAAAATTAGAATACCAATAACTATCCCAAATATCTGAATCTGTTCCACTTGCCGTCAACTCATTATAAAATTGACTTTTCATATTTGCTGAAAATTGATTAGACGTTAAATAATCCCCAGCTCCAGGTTTTATAAACCAAAATGGAAGATTGGTCTTACTATCTTTATAGCTAAGAATACCATAAAATGGAAAAAAAACGCCTTCCAGTTGAGAATTTTGTCCAGTTGACTGATAGAATAATTGCCCATGGATACGTGTAACAGGTCGCTCCTCATCGCCTGTTTTAATTAATATTGAATCGTAACAGGTTATCGCATTACAACAAGAACAAATCACTAATAATAGCCAAAATATCTTTCTCATAATAATCCTATTTTAATGTGTCAAATTTACTTTGCAATTCTGACGGTTAAAAATAAATTAGATATGCATTTTAACTTTGCGACAGAACAGCGCACCCACCAATTTTCATTCGCATCTTATACACCATTCATATCTAATAGTGGTACACCAACTCCAAAAAAGCGATCTTTCTTACCATAAGCAGTAGTAATTCCCCAGAGCATACACTTATCAGCAACTCCATCACATATAAACACAGGACCACCACTATCTCCTGGTTCAAAGTGCCACGTTTGTTTATTGTTCGCAAGGAAATGAAATTTAGTACCACCCATTGTTAATAAATTAACGTTATTGTTTAAAGAAACTTGGTACTCAAACATACAACTATACTGGAAAATATCTTTACAAGATCCACCTAAATGAGCTTGGGAACCCAAAAAATAAATATTATATTTATATTTTACAAAATATGCCTTTCCACCTTTTTCGTCTTTTTCAATGTCAACGTAAGCTCCCACATTATTGAGTTTAACTCTATCCGTATCTTTAATATAATTTGTTTTTTTTAAGGTGGGGATTGTCAAAATAACATAATCATCTGCAATAGATTCGCGATCATAGCTCTCTCTACTATAAGTAATATCCTGAAGATTTTCATAACTTGTATCACTAACTGGATTTGATTTAAGATCAAACTTGAGTGCTTTTATTATGTGCCCATCTTCTTTGGGATCAAAGCAATGCGCGGCGGTCAAAATTTTATTTGGAGCAATTGCGACTCCTGTGCAGTGGCTGCCTTCTGCATTAAACATGACTGTTGATTTTGTCATACCTTTTATTGATTTTGGAAGTGTATTAAAATCTATTATAGAATTAGTAATTCCAAAAGCTGTAGATATAAACGTTATATTTATTAATAATATTTTTTTCATTTGTTTTATTCACTAAAAAAGGGGTTTCCTGTTTTATCAAAATTTTTTCTAAATCCACCATAACTAATCAAGTAGATTTTAACTCTACGATAGGAGTGGCTATGGTTCTGGCAACAACGGGGCAAGCCCCCGAGATCTTCTAGAATTGCCCAAACACGATCGGAAATATCGTGCCGCCGGTGTGCTGGAATTGTCATAATAAATCTCTAAGTTAAAAATATAAAGCTATAATATAACAATACTACCTCATGACGACACCATCTCGCGATCGAGTTTTAGGAATAATTTTGGTACCTTGCGAATAAAAGCAGCGACCTAAATTTTCCTATCCTCTGGGCAGAGGCCACGAGGTATTACGAAAAATTTTCACTATGTGACCGCCCGCTGCCAATTAGGACAAAAATTTTCCAGAGCCAAGCTATTGGTAATTTATTAGCTTTGCGGCAAGTCGCGAGGAATTAACCCAGAAAGATTAAAAATTAAATGGCTTTGCAATCAAATCGTAAAAAGGGTTAGCAAGAGTAACGGCAGAGTTGTTAAATCCAACCCCTTCTCCGGTTGCGTTGCCAAAACTATTTACAGCAAGTAACCAACAAGAGTTTCCAACATTATCGCAAATAAATATAGGTCCTCCACTATCGCCCCCCTCAATGTTAATACCATATTCAACGAGATTAGTTAACGAGGCCTGTTCCTTAGATTGGTTCTCTAATTTTTTTACCACGTAAACATTATCTGGAGTCGAGTAGTCTTTAAGCCAGCGAGAGTAACGGTCTTTCGTTCCAGAAATATTATAGGTTGGAATTATGGAACCTGACGACGCTTTGTCCCTAACCCCGCCTAAATTTACCGGAAATTTCACTGGACTACCACTTTGTTCATCATACTCAAATCTTTTATGACTACCCCATCCAAAAACATATAACGTACTTTTTCTACCCCAAATTTTATCGGCAACCACATCTATGAATACAGATGGATCAGCACCTTTAACACTTAGAATTTTATCCCTATCAACATATGACTTGAACGTTTTAGGCGCAAATTTAATAATTGCTAAATCATCACCGTCCAACATTGAATATTTTTTTTCAGACCAACCTCGATTAATTTGCTCGACCTTGACAGTTTTTGTTATGCCATCAGGCAAAGTTAACGTAATTGAATCATTGACATTAAAATACTTATTACCAAATTCTTTGCTTTTTTTATCTACTTCTATAGTACAGTGATTGGCTGTTAAAAGTAGTTGTTCTGAAATTGCAACGCCAGTACACCCGAATGAATCAAATACCCCCTGCTTAATCGTTATTCCAACTGTTGCTTTAGCAAGTGTCTGGATAACAGAACCTGACGGCAATTTCTCAAAGGTTTTACCTTTAACGATTTGTAATTGATTTTGACCTGGAGCAGTTTGACCGCTTCCTGAATTACAAGAAGACAAGCAAGTAGTTATTAACAACATCAATGTACATGCCTTTATGCACGAATAGTTCATTTATTTTCCTTGTGTAAAATATCAATTTAAAAAAATACATCTGCAGAAATTAAGCACAACGAGCTTTTTTCTGGTGCAGACAGGATTATAACCAACCAGTCAAATAAACATTGTCCCTTAAAGGGACATTTGAAGAAATTTGCCGGCATTAAAAACACATCAACCTGTTTTAATTAAATAAAATCTAAATTTAAAAAAGTAAATTTACCAAAAATATTGAAATAACACCATAACTTTTGTATATTAGGAGTATAAATCAAGCATGAAACCGACAAAAAGAAGCAAAGGATACCAGCAGGATTTATCAAAAACCCAGCTGGTTACGAATTAATGTGCCGTGGGCTGCAAACTTCTGCAGGCATGATGGACATCGCTGTTTGCCGGTGGTTCCGGATTTGGCGAAACATAAAGGTCGAGAGTTTAGTGATAGTTACGCTTAACTCCGATGATCCGGCATATTTTGGTGGATATGTTGGTCAAAATTATTCTGAATTAGCAACGGCATTACAATTGAGTGAGCACGAGTTGCAACAATTGGCGCAAAATAGCTTAGCTGCCAAATTTATTTAGCTGTAGCTGTAAAGGATTAGCATCGACTGTCTAGTCGATGCCAATCATGAAACCATTTATAAAACACACCACTCTAGGATTTTCTGCCACACTTGCCACAATATTCCCTAATACCACATCTATGAATTACGCAGCTTAGAGATATTGATAACCATATTTTATGGCGGTGGTTAAACAATTAGACAACTCTGAATATCTGCCATCTGTGTACTCATAGATTTTCCCTGATTCTAATTTAAATAATGCTGGATTATTTCTCGAATCTCGATTTGTGGCTTGTAAATTAGGTAATTCTTGTTTTGCCTGATTATATGCTTGATCTGGCGTAATTGAACCTCGATAAACGTCGTATATTTGATCCACACTTTTTTGCATAACAAATAAAGCCTGTTTTAATGACGCTGAATTATCATTAATATATAATTCTTTGTCGCCATAAGTTTTCCAGCTTTTCCCCGCTTGATTAGTTACATAGATACCACTCTGGTTGTCTTGGTCATGCATTACTTTTGTTAAGAATGATGATACGGTTTCTGGAGTGTATGCACACCAATCAACAATGGATCTTCGAGGTGTTCTTAGATGCCCACTCGCAAATAAATCAGTAAGGAAATGATCTGCATATGCCTCATAAGCATATGCTATCCTTAAGTCATTATCATTTTGGGCTATTTTTGCTTGATTTAATGCTAATTGATGACCGGCTAAGTAGGAGTCAATTGCATCTTGACCAAAATGATCATAATTTTTACTAGCCAGTTTCATGTATAATCCGAAGTTTGTTAAAAAAGTGACTTTATTACATCCTCCCCCAGTTGCACAATTAAAACGAATATTATCATCATCAGGGATATCAAAAGGTTCGTGATTCGCTATTCTTGAACTGTTCTTTTGTAATTCTTCATTAACTATACTTATAATTGATGGTAGATAGTCTTTTGCAGGAGCCTTAGACATAATCTCAAAATTAGTTTTAAAGTTTTTCAGATTCACATCTGCTGAATGCCCACCGATTTGTGTACTTGGGTCGCCCATAAAATCACCAGCAAGATAGACAAGCTGGGCAAAACTTAATTTTTGCGAGCTGCCATTTGATAAGTTGATTGTAAGTAGGTTTGATTTATCACCTTGTTCTGTAGATTGCAAATATTTTAATTTAATTACCGAACCTAGCAAAAAATGTTCTGGTGACTCGTATTTAATAATTTTGCCTTGAGAAGCATCAGTTGATAATATAGAATTCGACTGCGGTGATCCGCCACTATTGCAGGATGACAAGATCGCGCCGAGCAAAACTAAAGACAGTATTTTTTTTAATTTCATGTTCATCAGTTTCTCTTTCAATAAAACATCTTCGTCAAAATATAGCTACTTCTAACGCTATTGATAAATAGATCAGTAAGTAGCTATATTGTATAAAACAATTAAAATGGATAGGTTGGCAACAACGGTTGTTTGCCAGGTGTATTTGTCAAAACCTCGCCCATGTCCTGAAGTGCTACATTGCTTATCGGTGTTATCACTAGTTGATGTTTTAACGTATATTTGCCTAAATCGTTAGTTTGCATCATCTCATAACTACCTGGTTTTTGTTCTGGTATGTCTGTAAACATATAACCACAACTAGCAACCCAATCAACATCTAAATAAAGTTCAGCGAATTGGTAATTATTCAACGACATAATTGCACTACGTCTTAATTGACCCATCAATTTGTAAAAATTTTTTGAATTTATATATAACTCAGTTCCTCCAAAAATTAGATTCAGTTCTGAAAGACTGCCGCCGCTCCCATAAGGCATACAACCGGAACTTAGATCACTACCCCCTTTAAGCATATTGTAAAACCACTTATTAGCATCCCAAGTTGCATAATTAAAAGTACCTTTACTAAAATTATTATCAAATGACACACCCAGAACATATTTATTGTAGGTGTATTCCCATGTATTACCATTTGGCGCTTTACCTCTAGTCTCTAATACCAATCCATCGCCATCATCTTCCAAGGTAAGTGGATAAGCTGTGCTAGTTGAATTTGAGCCGACTGTTCTAGATAAATCTAACGTATAGGTTAAGGTCTTAGCTGTAAAATTATCGCCGCCATCACCACCAGTACCAGCATTTAACCCCCAAATTCGACCTTTACTGTCAATCACACCTAATCCAGTTATCTTATTATTAACCATCTTCGATTTAGATAATACCACCGGTATTATTCCCAAGATATTTGTTGGTTTACCATTATCAGGAACATATTTTAATGCTAACCGGTCTGCCGGGTTATAAGCACTGGTCATATAGTTCTGTTTGAAATAGTTGTTGGAAGGAAGTAGCATACTTCTATCACCCTCCATAATTCCTCTACCTGGAATTTCTTGACCACGCATACCCATAAAAGCAGCTAAAGCCCCTACTTGTATACGCATAGGTGATAAATTGTAATAAGTATAATTATCTGCTTTGTCCATACTAGCGGCCCGAGGAAAGTTATGCACAAAGGTTGGATCTACTATTCCTTTTTCTGGCGCTCCTGGAGAATTTAAAATACTTCCATCCGCAAGTACCGTTCCATTTTGACTGATAATTGAATATTCACTTGAAGCTTGAGATGCCGGCTGTACAGGCTGTAGTCCAGCAAATGAACCATATTGACCAATGAGCCCCTTGTCAAATAAAACCTTGGTTATCTTATACCAATCAGAATTGACTAATTTACTATTTTTAATGTAATTGGTTACTGCTTGATTTAAATCTATATAATCATCAGTACTTATGTCATAGGTTTTACCATTAAAAGAAACGTTTGAGTTTTGGCTATCAGCCCGGGTATTCATAAGAGCTAAATTTAATTTATCCAATACCGAACGTTCTGCTTTAGTCTGTGTGTATAATTGATTTAAGCTTCCATCAATTTTTTGCACATATGTAAGATAATCAAACTCCTGGTTATAACTGGTATTTATATTACTAATTATTAATCCTGCTCCGACTTCCTTGGCATCATCAATTGAAAAGCCTGGGGAGAGCACTGGGAATATTTTTACCCATGGGGTTATTGCATAATCAAGGACTCCGTAATTATCATAGATATTACTAGGACCATCCGTTTGAGCCGCTTTAAGGCTCATTTTATTAAATTTTTGTGCCTCATTTGCCGACACCATTAATGGAACTTTAAACTCCCCGCCATTTTTTTTGAATTCTTTTCTCCAGTGTTCCATTTCAGAAGGATGCTCCATTTGGAATGCTGCAAATATTTTGTTAGCTTGCGTAGGGTTGGTGCTTAAGAAAGCATGATAATCTCTATACTCATCGGGAGATATAAAGCGCATTTTGGATAATAAAAATTGGCTCCAGGTTATTCCGGTTCCAGAGTTTTTGTCTGCTTTATCTTCTGCTTTCTTTTCTTCTTGTGCTTTATCTTCATCGATTTTCTTTTTCTCTTGTTCCTCTTTTTTAGAGTCTTCCGCAGCTTGACCCAACAGAGCTTTTATTTCATTGTCAATCTCGGTTATAGCTGCAGTATCAGGCTTATCCTTGGCGAGCTCAGTTACTGCTGAATTATACAAGTCCGCTAAGCCTTGATTTTGCCATTTTTGAATCAACGGGGCGCTCTCATTAAATTTTTTCAGGCTGTTTGCGGATAGAAGTAACGATAGTTGCGGCGTTGTCTTGCCTGGATTCTTTAGTGTCGTAATTTGCGTCATCGCATCAGTTATACTGCCAGCATTCTGTTTATAACGTGATGACTTTAAGGCGAAGCTTGTTGGAATATCGGTGTTAATCTTCCCCACTGCCGTATTAAAGGCTTGAACTGCGGTAAGTGCTGCCTTATAATCGTCAGTTATATCTTGTTTATTAATTTCAGGAAGCTTTGGTGGTGTAGGATCTTTAATCTTGGCTGGGTCTGGCGTCAAGTTGTTATTAAAGTAAATAATTCCACCCGTTTTCATCTGATTAATCTGCTCTTCTAGCGAGACAATTGCCGTCATTATTCCATCAGAAACACTACCGGTAGGATATTGAGCAGAGGCAATGCTAAAGTTCCAATCAGCACTGCTAAATTTAGTAGCGTTTTGTTGATCATAAGATGCAGAAGCTTCGCTAAATGGGCTGCTATATGAAGCAGCCGCTGCAATGTGTGTGTCTGAACTACTTGAAGTTTTATTTTCCGACATATGAATATTTTTTATTGCTACCGCGCCTAATTGAACCGACGAAATCATATATGTTCCATGATTCTTATAAAATTTTGCAATAAGTACTTTGCGGGTATATGCATCAGGTGCATTTTCAATCTCTGCGATATCATCATTAATTTCAACAGAAGCGTTTCGTATAGCCTTCGCCGCGTTTGCATAAGTATTACTCTGAGGATTTGCTGATGGTGCAACTATACTATCAAGTGGACAAATTTGTTTTCCACCAAATACTTTGTCATAATGCATTCCATCACTAGCAAATGTGTTTTGATATGCATAAGATAACGCCACCGCAACTTTTCCGATCCCAATTCCAGTTGCTCCAGATAAATCTGCTTTATATAAATTTGCCGAACTATAGCTTGATACTTGACCAAGTTCGTCACCATAGACCCCTTTAGAACATTCCAGAGTTGTGCGTCCATTTACATCGGCAATACCACTTATTGGCTCACTACCTGACATATAGTTAAATTTCTCTATCTTAAAATCAGGGGTTATAAGTCTTAATCCCGTGGTTGGATCATAGCCATCACCAATTTTTACACCTTTATTTATCAGCAAGATATTCGCCAAATCAGCTCCAAAATTTCCTGCTTGTAAGCTTCTAGTAGTTCGGGGCGCTTGAGCTATACGAGGGTTTGGTACTAATTCTGTAGGATCTTTCTGATTGCTAGAGCTTAGATCTGCCCCTCCATTTCCACCATTGCACGCTGATAATGCGATGGTAGAAAGAAGAATTAAATTTAATTTTTTAAGTTTCATGTTTATCTCCTGTTACGTTTATTTTTAACACTCGTTATCTTAAACTATTGTTAATTAAATTATTGTCCCTTAATGGGACAACTAGATAATTAACAAGGTCTTTCCAAATCAATTCAAAGAGTTAAGCTAGTGTCGCATTAATACAACACAGATACTATTGCATGGATAAATTGATTAATAGAGTTGCACCATCTCTGGCACACACAAAAACCCAACCATTTATGGCTGGGTTTTAAGTAGATTTTTTAGCATTGACTAGTTATACAACCGAGTCTCGCCCTAAAAAATTTATGACACACTCATTTTATGGTTTTCTTTGGTAGCCATACAAATGGGTTTTCTGAATATCCTTGCCACTGCTATCCTTAAATAAATAATTGATAGATAAAACTCCGCTTTCTTTTGAGAATCTATTCGGAGCATAATTCATTTTTACTAAACAAGGGGCACTCTCCGTTAGGCGACTTGAAAAACATGCACCTGGTTCAATAGATGAAATACGCCACCCCTCTGTACCTAAAGACGATATAGATCTAATAGTAAAATTTTCAATTGATGCAGCAACCGGAGTTATAAATAGTTTTACGACTCCCCGATTATTAATTGCAATATCCGATAACTTCTTATTACAATCGTTTTCATTTGTGTGACTGCAAACTTCCATCCTTACTTTTATCGAATAATTATCTCCGTCTGGTTTTATCTGTTGCTGAATCCAGGATTCGTAAGCGTAGACACTAACAGATGTACCCGGTGAATAATATACCCCACAGCCAGCTCCACTACCAAATGAATGAACCCCGACAATAATTAGTTTTGATTCCTGCATTAGAAAATCCGGACCGCCTGAATCTCCTTGGCAAGTTTTATAGTAAATTCCATTTTTGTATTTGATTATATCAACCAATTTATTTGCCCCTCTATAGCGGTCTATATAAGTATCTGCTGTTCGTAATATACCAGACTGACCTTTATATAGATCAGGTTTGATTACCCCGTTGCCAGAGTTAAGTCCATATCCCGCTGTTACCAGCTCTGAATATTGTGGATAGACCCCATCTGCCAGCTGAGGGTATAAATAATTACTAAATGCTATTATCGGAGACTCAAGTTGTACAATTGCTAAATCATTGATTTCAGTTTCATCAATTATGCTTAGCCCCCCATTTTTATAGGTTATTGCACCTTTAAATGTTCCTCCATGTATAGTAATTTTCTTCACATTTGCAATTTGATAAGAAGATCTATCATTAATTAAATTTACAGGACTGGCGGTTGGATTCGAAGCATATAAAATTTTAATATCATTAACTTGACTAATGTCCTCTTCCTTATATGTCTCACCATACGGTTTATCTTTCATTTCTACTACACAATGTGCTGCCGTTAGTATATAACTAGGCGTAAGTAGCGTACTCGAACACAACCCACCTGATTTTTTATTGTACAGTGCAGGCACCATTGCATTAATAGTTGGATTTTTTGAAATATCTCCATTTTGTACCAAAATTGATTTATCTGATGCATTTAAGCTAGTAGAAGGATTTCCACCATTATTACATCCAATAATTAAAACTGATAACGTTAATAAACATAATTTTTTCACTTTCTACACTCCTAAAACTCTTTCTTATTAGAGATATACCTAAGAGACTCCTAGATATATTGACTTTTTATCCTAGAAAGCTCTAGCGCTCCCACTCTTTATGCTTAACCAATTTAAGCTGATTATTCAAGCATAAAAAGCGCGGTCGGAGGTTATAATATCTCTAAAGTTATTATCTGGTTAGAATAAGACACATAATTTAACAATCGTATCTTATACGATACTCAATGTATTTGAATATTGGACGCGACAAACGCGTAAAAAATGCGGTGCTGTGTGCAAGCAATACCCTTAGAGCATTTTTTAGAGAACAATAAAGTTCAATTATCAAAGACAACGAATATATTTTGAAATTGAAATTAAATTCGGCGCTAATTTAAGGAACTGTTAAAATCGCCTTTATTACTGTACCTTTTAATGTAAAGAAATTGAGATCCTCTTGCTTAGTTTTCAAACCGCAGCTCAAACATCCAAGAGTGACAAAAGATTGTTTCCAAGCGTCCGGTATTAACATTAGTAAAACATTAATTATAAACGGAGTAACATTCAAATTCAGTAAGCCAAGATTAGTAATTAAAAAATAAATCTTACAAAATTTAGAAAAATTTAAAGCACCTGCAATCAATTGATGACAAAAATGTGACATAAGATGCGTTAAAACACAATATTTACTCACAATGATAATCTGAATGTTTGTTATTAAACTGTAGAAATTTAAACTAATAAACACTCTCTCGCCCCATAATACAAATTAATTTTTTGCATTTTACCCTGATTAGTAAAACGCAACCTATTTAACTACAACAACTCTTAGAGCCGACCAGATACACTCCAATGAGCTACAAAATATAACCAAGTAACTAAAAACCTATTAAATTCTGATTAAACATAATAACAATTCGCCGTAGATTTAATAATTTCCCCATTTAATTTACCATAATTTTGCGCTTACATTAGACTTATCAGACAAGATGTTTTAATGGTTTGAGCCCATTGACAAATTTACAAAATTTGCTCTACAACATTCTTTATAAATTAGATATTCACATCTATTTTATCGGTTTGAAAAATACTTATCTTCGCGATAGTATATCAAAAAACCAGGTTATGTGTTGCTGCAATGCAACAAAATTCATAATACTCGGTTAAACCGGTACAACCTTAACCACCGCCACACAATAACAAAATACGCAAGTAAATCAGCTAGTAATTAATAGGTTAATTTATTAACTCCTTAACCAAGAAAGAGATAAATGTTTCCTAGAATTAAGATTAACCGGATTGAATAGTGTTTTGTCCCTTTAAGGGACAAACAAGTATAATAATAATGTTATAAAATAACCGGATAAATACAATTAAAACTACAATCATGAAACAATTGCAAATAAATAAAATTAAATATCAGTGGGTACTATTTTTTATCTCAAGTATCTTGCTTGGTGATTTCTTGTGCGATGGTAATTTAAATACAGTTTATCATTTACTGCAATTTGGACACCACTGGTTATTTAGATCTGGAATAGATAGTTTTATTGACGTATTCTCAATTAATAAACACCTGCTTTTTCAATTAGGTGTAATTATCCGGTCTTTAAACTACGTTCTTATTCTTTGTGTTCTGGTAGCTTACGTAATTGTTCTTCGTTTTGATAAATCCATACAACAACTTTATTATCATAACTTTAACCGACAAAATTTTTTTTACCAATACACTAATTCTTTTTACCTACATCTGGATATTTTTCGCGCAAATATTTCTCTCCCTTGACTATTAATTCTTTTAACTTGATTCTTATTCCAATAATCACATTGGAAACCCAATCTTAAATTTATATTTAGATCATGTTATACAAGGATAAATAATCATGAAGAAAAAATCAATTTTTATTATAGTCGCGGGGCTCTTAGCCGCTGGCTGTAACAATGGAGCACTTAGTCAGGCTAGCAATACGAAAGATCAAGAAAATAACTTTCAACCAAAAAGTCTTGCCTCACTAACGACAAATTCAAATCAAATTATCGGCGGCTCAGGTACTCCGTTAGGCTTTAAAGAACTACAAGTTGGTATGGGATATGACCCATCTAGCGATAAAGTCTATCCAGGAGGCGCTCCAAAGTTAAGTAAATTTGCTTACACGGCAACAGATGGCTCAATCGAAAAAGCTCTACTCGGCTGTAATACTTATGAATTTCATTCAAGAGCATCTGAATTTGCCGACTTAAAATCAACCTCCTCCAAATCTTTATTTTCAGGAGAAGTTGGATTAGGTGTCAACTATGGTCTGGCAAAATTAGCAGTTGCCGCAAAGTACGGTCAGCAAGATTCTGCATTAGACGGCAGTGCAAGTATTAATCGTCAAATTGGCGCAAATACCTCCTGCAAAATATATACTTTAATTGATGGACAAACCGGAGTCGAGTATGCGGATAGGGTTGGTCAAGCAATGCTTAATGGTAATGAAATTATGCGCCAAATTTTAAGCGAGATCCGTAGCTCCAATAATTATGATGAGCGGGCGACACTTATCAAGAAATTCTATGAACATTTTGGTACACATATGATAAGTGGGCTAACCCTTGGTGAAATGGCTATAACATCATTATCGATGACTCAAAAAATATCTGAAACAGAAGCTCAGAAATCTGGTTCTGCCGCGGTAGAATTTTCAGTACCTTTTGTTAGTGCTAAAGCCGGAGCAGAGTTTGCCACCGCCAGTAAATTTGATGCAAAGAATTGGAATGTTCAGATTTATGAGGATTTCATTCCTGGTGATACTAAATTAAAAGACGAAATACTCCGTCTAAAAAAAGAACTTGATGAAGCCAAACAAAGTGGCGTAATTGACTTTACCAAGCTCAAACCAGAGCCAGTTGAAATAAAAGATCCTGTTCATCAACCAGATTTAAGCAAGTACAAAATTGACGCCGACGAATTAAAAACAGCAGCAAATGTCCGTAAGGCAGTTAATTTAGCGGCTCAAAAGGTGACTGCTATAAAAAACTTGACTAATAAAATAAGCACCAATAAGGGCAAAATGGCAACCAATAAAGTGTATTATTCTGCGATGGTTGATCCACTAAAAATCTTGAATGAGAACAATCTGGTTATTATTTCCGATTCAGATTATCTAACTTCTGCTGATCGTAAGAAATATGAGACTGGCATTGCTCCATATGCTAATGAATGGGCGGCTCTACCAGAATTAGTTGCAAAAGTAGTTAGTGAAACAGATCAAGCTAATTTTGATACTCTTGAAAAAGAAATCTTTGGCATCTTTGCATTAGCTAACAATAGTCAGCATGATGCTCAAACACAAACAGATAGTGAAGAGTCGGGTATTCAAGCTAATAATAAATTTAGGACTGACTATCCGACCGTCGCAGCCTATTTAGAGAAAAAATATTATACCGATACTCGTTCAACATATTGTCCGGCCGGCGATAATTGTAGCTATGAGATGTGGTATAAAACCATCTTGTCAAATCACAGTGAAAAATTGAAAGAATGGACAACTGAATATGAAAACCAATTTAATGCCAAACAATTACTAGCAGGAAATAAATTAGTTACTCATAAAAACAGACCACCATTATTAGCGGGCAAAAAAAACCATAGTTCACTGTTAAGCCTTACTTTATCAGATTCTGATATCACAGCAGAGGAAGCGATTTATAAGGATCGGATTATCACTGACTTTAATCTGGTAGCATGGAGCAATATTTTTCCTGAATTGCTAAATAAATATACCGTGAAAGATCTTTCTGAACAAGCTGAAAATGCACTTAAAGAATCAATTAAGCCATATTATCTCGCATTTGGCTATCTACAGTTTGCCAAACATTATGACCCAATCTTGGCAAATTTGTATGCAAAAGAGGTTATCTATAAAGCAGAGTTGGATAATATTAAACGGGCCATTGATTCAGCAGGAACCAGCCATATGGTGAATGTTTTGAATAAAGAAGGCAAATTGGAGAAATCGTACAATATGGATAATGTTGACGATATGGCAAGTCTTAGCAAGCGGATTGATGGATTAATTACTAAGTCGCCAATGTTCAGTAGTCAGTGGGGGTTGGCTGTTCAAGCATTGATGACTAACGGTATAATTAGCCGATTTGGTAGTCTTGCCGGAATAAATCCAACATTTCCACAACCATTGCCGGGCTTTGGCTGGATGATAGATTCGACAAAAATTGAATCTTTGCCCACCCCAGAAGTACTTAAAACGACAAAAGAAAAAAGCCCGTTGGCGCTGGCTTTGGAGTTAGTTTCAAACTATTACCATAAGACATTTGGAACCGAGAATAACCTTAACCGACTCTTTTTGTATAACAGTGGTACTTTACCGTATTACGAAGACAGTAGTTTCAAGAATAAGATGGTTTCCAATGGATTACCAGTACCAATGTCACTTCTTGAAAATATCCCAGAAAATAATAGGGTGACACGGCTACTGGGCGTTGTGCCGTTAGTCACCAGTTTTACCCGGATTGAAGGCAGCAAAATTGTACGGTTGAGTATTATTGACAGCTCTGGACATATTTGGAGCATGGGTGATAATGATAATTATAATAGAATCACCCAAAACTCGGATACATATTCTATAGATTTAAGTAAGAATATCAATCCATCTTTCTCACCAGAAGATGCAAAACTTTTTCCAGCATTTCAATTAACAGCTGATAATGGTGGTAAAATTCAAGAAGTTCGCTGGGGGTTTTACAATTATAATTCACCACTATATGTTGTAAATAAAATCTTCTTGAGTGGTTTACCTGCGCGTATTTTTGCCCCAGATAATGACTCATCTTTGCCACAAGATGATGTTGTTTACCAAAACACATATTCTTCTGGTTTACAATTATTCGCGATATTTAATAAATATTCTCATTATTTACCGCCATCTGGCAGCGATGTGATTTTAACTGATAACTATTTTACTAGTAATTCTAATGTATTTAGCGACCCGAGGAATCGTTATGGGTATCCTTACCCATCACTGTCTTCTTATGTCGCAGAGATTTTTCCAACAACAACGCTATTAATTGGTGCTGGATACGGACTTGGCTTAGGTTCTTATTGGGATCATAACAAGCAATGCGGAAACGATAAATCTTGCAAGAACAATCTTAACGGTTCACTGGTTAGTTATAATCTAGTTATAACCCCAGTAAATAATAACGTTATGAATGTCTTAGTTGATGAGCTGCCTAAAACGCCTCAAAAACAACCACTCTTCCCAATTTATCCATTCTCAAATTAATTAATCTATCTGTATATAATAAGCGGGGACTCCCCCGCTTATTATATACATCAACATCCTGACCCGATGATAAACATTCACTGGATAAATTAAATGCAACGCTATCGGCAGTTGCGTATAACCTGAAAAAGATCCTCCAGGTTATTTTTTATCTGATAATTGCTTGGCTATTTTATGCACATTTGGAAACAAAAGCCCAACCAAATAATTATGGTTGGGCGTAAGGTAACTTTTTTAGTACCGATTATTTACTTCCACGGAAGAATATTAGAGAAAGATGTTGGCAATGCTCGCGGTCTATATTTCTTTGTCCTAGTATTCATTATCCAATTTGAATTAGTACCAGCAGTCATTAATGTAACCTGCTTATTGCTATTCATTAACATTGCTAGAGCTTTTGCATCAGGTGATTTAAAAATCGTTTCCAATTGTTTAAATTGATCTTTACCCATAAAATATTGTCCCCAACTATCAAAACCTTCTTTTGGATCCCATTCACGATCTACTTCTTTAGGTCCATTAAAACCATTTGCTGGATTATAACCAATATAATCTGTTACGGCTTCATATCCATTCACTAAATCATCATGATTTATGACGAAAGGGGCTTCCGTACATAGTTTGTCTGACAATGTATTTATTTTAAGATGATTTCCATTAACTCCCGCCGTCGTAAAATATTGTAAAAAATTAACGGCTTTTGTTTTAGTCGCTTCTAGACTATATGAGCCTTTAAACTTACCGGAACTAATTTGATTAATTAATGCATTAGCAATAAGTGGAGCATCCTTATTTTGATTTTGTTGCATTATTTGATTCACAATACCAATAAATGCGCTTACCGGGATAACATGATGAAAGGTTGTTCCTTGTTCATTAAGGGTAACTGAGGTAATATCTCCCGTTTTTGAATCAGAATAAAAGGATTGGGTTAGATTTGGATTAGCAGTTCGACCTTCTAAAAACCCTTTACAGGTATAATCTGCGGCAAAGACATTGTTTGTTAGAAGAGCAATACCAACTGTAGAAAAAATAATTGTTTTAATTTTCATAATAATCCTATGTTAATGTGTCAAATCTACTTGGTAAAAATGACGGTTAAAAATACATTCGCAGAAATTAAACACAATGAGTAATTTTCTGCTCCGGACAGGATTATAACTAACTAGTCAAATAAACATTGTCCCTTAAAGGGACATTTGAAATAATTCGTCGACACCAAGAAGATATCAAACCGTTTTAATTAAAATATAACATCAATTTAAAAAATAAATCTACCAACTGTAATAATGTAGATAGAGGTTGATACCATGGCACGAAAATACGCCCACTTCCAACTAGTATCCGATTACGATTATATTACCAGAGAATGGACTATGCCAATCCAAAATTGAAATCAGGTTATAGCTTATTTTTTGATAAAATTTGAAGGTAAAATTTAAGCAGTGAAAAAATTCAAATAAAAAAGTTAACACTCCCGTCATTTCCTAATGATACCGCTGTGTTTAAGACATTGTATTTGGCAATCCAAAACATATCCAAACGCTGGACAATGCCGATTCGTGACGGGGCTATGCCACATCAGCAGATGTTAATCAAATTTGGGAAAATCTGATCTTTTAGTGAAGAAACAATCAGATTGACACAAAATTCATGACATACTCTAGACAGTGTCGTCATGAAATCTTAAGCCACATAATCAAACAACGTATCTGAATAGCAGCTAAAAATGACTTCGTATTTTTTGCATATCTTGTAGCAATACCTCGCCAGCTCTTAATGTATAAAAAAGCATTCTCAACCAAGTGTCTCAATTTATATAAACCCCTGTCAAAATTTCTCTGATGCT
>JBPOJK010000035.1:0-14961 GCA_052033675.1 Pseudomonadota bacterium | reverse complement strand
GCTTGGGAGTTAAAACTTCCGGCTGTTCGGGAATGGCATATAAAATTGAATTTGTCGATAGTCCAGCAGCTGATGATGTAATGTTTGAATCCAATGGAATTCAGATTTTTGTTGATAACAAGAGTTTGCAATTTCTTGATGGTACGGTTTTGGATTATACCAAAGAAGGTTTGCAGGAAGGCTTTAAATTTACCAATCCCAACGTCAAAGACGAATGTGGTTGTGGTGAAAGTTTTACTGTATAATACCGCGTGTCAACAAAATAAAAATAATGCTCCTAGGTAGGGAGCATTTTGTTTTTAAAGAATGTAACTACGCGGACAATTTTGCAATAACATCGTTGCCAGGCTTCTTATTTACTCATCTTGTAAACTGCGAGACACTCGTGTCTGCAATGAGCCTTGTTCTTGCCTTATATTCCGGTAGTTACGAAACCTTTATGTATGAGAAATTAAGAATTACCATGATTAATACCAATGAATTATTAAACTATGATTATTTTCGCTTATTTGGTTTAGCTGCTGAATATGAAGTTGATAGTTTGCAAGTACAACAACGTTATCGTGAATTGCAAAAAGAGTTTCACCCTGACAATTATGTTATGGCAAGTGAGAGCGACAATACTTTGGCATTGCAGCTTTCCGGTTATATTAATCAGGCATTTGATACCCTGACTAATCCATTATTGCGGGCGATTTATTTGCTCAAACACTATGGTGTTGAAGTTGATTTGGTTAATGATACCACGTTTCCGGCGGAATTTTTGCTGGAACAAATTGAGCTGCGCGAACGAATTGGCGATGCCGAAAATACTGCTGATTTTGAAGAGCTGGAAGAAATTGAAAGCCAATTAAAAGGGCGAATTCAAGCACTGGTAATTGAGATTGCTGAATTGTTTATGGTTAAAGAGTATGCTAAAATTCGGGAGCCATTAAAAAAATTGGCTTTTTATAGTAAACTAAGTCAGCTGGTTGACGAGATTCTTGCTAATTTATAAAGACAGAAAGAGACGATTATGGCATTATTGCAAATAGCCGAGCCGGAAATGTCTGGTGTGCCACACCAGCATAATGTGGCAATAGGAATAGATTTGGGAACTACCAATTCCTTGGTGGCAACGGTTAGAAGCGGCGAAGCTATGGTATTGGCAGATAGCGATGGACACAAATTATTACCATCAGTGGTCAATTATGGGGTCGAAGAAATAGCGGTTGGACGTAAAGCACAAAAATTGCGCATCAGCGATCCAGCCAATACATTAATTTCGATCAAACGTTTTATGGGGCGGGGATTTTCTGATTTAGATCCGGAAATTACCTATCCCTATAAATTTGTTGCCGAAAGTTCAAATATTCGGATTAATACCCGCCATGGAGTTAAAGATCCGGTCGCGGTGTCGGCGGACATTTTGCGGGAATTGCGGAATCTGGCGGTGAATGCCTTGGGTGAAGAACCAGCGGGCGTGGTAATTACCGTTCCTGCGTATTTTGATGATGCCCAACGTCAGGCTACCAAATATGCCGGTGAACTGGCGGGCTTGAATGTACTACGCTTGTTGAATGAACCGACGGCGGCGGCGATTGCCTATGGTCTGGATGGTGATAATGATGGTACCTTTTTGGTCTATGATTTAGGTGGTGGAACGCTGGATGTTTCAATTCTACGCCTGCAAAAAGGTGTATTTGAGGTCTTGGCGGTTAGTGGCGATACCAATCTTGGTGGTGATGATTTTGACCATCGTCTATATTGTTATATTTTGGAGAAATCTAATTTATCGCAGCTTACCGATGAAGATACTGCTCAATTATTGATTAAAGCGCGTTTTGCCAAAGAACAGTTGTCCGAGAAGGAGCGGGTCGCGATTAACGCGGTGTTATCTAACAAACGGATTGTCAATTTGACCATTACCCGTAGTGAATACGAAAATTTAGTTCGACAATTGGTACAAAAAACCTTGCTGCCGGTTAAAAAAGCTTTGCGCGATGCCAAACTGGAAAAAGATCAGATTGATGAAATCATTATGGTTGGCGGTTCAACGCGGATGTTAACGGTACGTTCGGCAGTTAGTGACTTTTTTGGACGGCAATTGCTAACTTCTATTAATCCCGATGAAGTAGTTGCCATTGGGGCAGCAATTCAGGCGAATGTGCTGGCAGGGAATAAAAAAGATGATTGGCTACTTTTGGATGTCACGCCATTATCGTTAGGCGTTGAAACCATGGGTGGACTGGTAGAAAAAATCATACCGCGGAATTCGACGATTCCGGTAGTGCGGGCGCAGGATTTCACTACCTATAAAGATGGTCAAACTGCAATGAGTGTGCATGTAGTGCAAGGCGAACGGGAATTGGTTAAAGATTGCCGCTCGTTGGCTAAATTTACCCTCCGCGGGATTCCGCCGCTGGTTGCCGGCCAAGCGCGGATCCGGATTACCTACCAGATTGATGCCGATGGGTTATTGTCGGTTAGTGCCCGCGAAATGACTACCGGAGTGAGCAGCCGGATTGAAGTGAAACCCAGCTTTGGGCTTGATGATAGCCAAATTGGGCAAATGTTGCAGGATTCGGTTCAACATGCCGGTGAAGATGTTGCTATGCGTCAATATCAAGAAGCGATAGTCGATGGGCGGGCGCTATTGGATTCGGTAGAAAAAGCGTTGATTGCCGATGCCGGAATTTTGGATGATGAGGAATTAAACCGAATCAATGCGGCGTGTTTGAAACTTAAAATTGCGCTTGAGCCGCGCCCTACCAATATTACCGAAGCCAGTGATAAAATTCGCCAGCTTTCGGAAACGCTCAATCAGGTTAGCAGTGATTTTGCGGCACGGCGGATGGATATTGCAATCCAGAGTGCCTTAAGCGGCAAGCAAATTAGCTCGCTGGAGGAGGTTTAGATGCGATTTGGTAAAGCGCAGAATATGTCAACCTGGCTGTTGCATTTGTTTCTGTTTTATAAAGAAAAAATATTCCGCCAACTGATTCCGATTATGGTGGTAATTGCTATCTATGCCTTGGTAGTGGTGTACTTTGATAAAAATACCACTAAATTTGCCAAAATCGATGCTTTAAACTTGGGGCAGTTTCACCTGATTTTCAGTTTTATTTTGGGGATATTAGTTAGTTTTCGGATCAACAGTTCTTTCAATCGCTGGTGGGAAGGGCGGATTTTATGGGGTGGAATTGTTAATAACTGCCGGAATCTAGGTTTGAAATTTGAAAATTTTGTGGGATTAAAAAATTATCCGGAATTTTATCAGTATTTGCAGGTGTTGCCGGTAATGATGAAACTGCATTTGCGAAAAGATGTTTTGGCGATTGAGCGTGAACTGGCGCAATTGGGGGTTAAAGAAAAAGTTAGTCATCCGGTGGTCTTTATTGCTCAGCAAATGTATGCGATTTTAAATCGTTTGCGCGATGAAGAAAAAATCCGTTTTGAACAATATATGGCAATGGATGTTCATTTAGCCAATTTGATTGATTTATTGGGTGGTTGTGAACGAATTGCCAATACCGGAATTCCAGCGGCATTTGCCTTTTTCATTAAGCAGGGCTTACTGTTTTATGCGCTGATTTTTCCGTTTGGTTGGGTCGATGAATTTGGCTATTTGATTATTCCGTTGATTTTGATGATAGTCTACACCTTGCTGGGTCTGGAAATCTTATCCGAAGAACTGGAAGATCCATTTGGCTGTGATGAAAATGATCTGCCGTTAGACATGATTACCAATAATATCGGCAATAATTTGCGGCAAATTTCCGGCTTGTGATGGTAGATTAATTAGGTAATAGCGGTTCTAATTTATTACTTGATTTAAGCACGTATCTATATTTTAGCGCTAGGTTATTGAGTTTGACGATTTTGTGCGCTGATTATGCGGGTAAAATCAGCTCCCCATGAGGAAAAATCAATAACTTAACGCTAAAAACTTTACCATGCGTAACATCAATTTATTACTTAAAAGGGATAGTAATGAAGCTTAAACTGCATTGGGGTGGTGACTATTTAAGGCGTGAATTGGCGACTTTGATTAGCCGTGACTACTGGCGGGAAGACATTTTTGCTGGAATTACCGTGGCATGTATTGCTATTCCGTTATCGCTGGCAATCGCCATGGCTTCCGGGGTTGACCCCGGCGTGGGGCTGATTTCAGCGGTAATTGGTGGAATTTTGGCAGCGTTGTTTGGCGGTACGCGGATGGCAGTAACCGGTCCGGCGGCGGCGATGGCGGTAATTATTGCCAGCAATGTCGAACAATATGGGATGACCGGGCTGTTGATTATTGGGCTTATTTGCGGATTATTGCAGCTCATTTGTGGAGTGCTGAGCTTAGGGCGTTATTCCAAACTAGTCCCGTTGCCGGTGGTGGCCGCATTTACTGCCGGGATTGGTTTTATCATCATTGTCGGGCAATTGCCCAAAGCCTTACAGCTTCCGGCACCGCCACAGAATGAAATTTTTGATGTAATATTGCATATTGGTCAGTATATTACCGCCATGAATCCATTGGCATTAGCTTTGGCGCTGTTGACGCTGGCGATTCTTAAAATTTTACCGCGCTATTTTCCCAAAGCACCAACACCGCTGATTGCGGTAGCGATTCCGGCATTTATTGTTTATTTTGGCGGGTTGAATAATTTACAATTGGTGGGACAAATTCCTCATAAATTCAATTTGCCGTTATTACCGGATTTCAAAGCGGTTACCAATTGGAGTGATTTGCTGTTAAGCTCATTTGCCGTATTTGCGCTGGCGTCACTGGAAACCTTGTTATCCTCCAGCGCCGTCGATAATATGGGGAAGGGCGATTTACATAATCCTAATCAGGAATTAATCGGGCAGGGCTTGGCAAATATGGGCTCGGCGGTCTTTGGCGGATTACCGGTAACCGGTGTGATCGCGCGTTCTTCGGTGAATATTGCTGCCGGTGCTAAAACCCGGCGCTCGGCGATAATTCACTCGCTGGTTATTTTGGCCTCGATTTATCTTTTTCCGGGCTTAATTGAGCGGATCCCAGTGGCAGCACTGGCAGGGATTCTTCTGAGTGCCGGTTTATCGATGATTAATGTTCGTGAATTTGTCCATTTCTGGAAAACCGATCGTGGCGAAGCATTAGTCTATTCGATTACCTTTATTGCAATTATTGTTACCGATCTGGTAGAGGGGGTTCAAGCGGGGATCGCGATTGCCTTTTTAATCGTCGCATTGAAGATGCTTAAAACCCGTACCAATATCCGCTTATGGAGCAATCAGTCGGTCATGCGGGTGGGGTTAACCGGCGGCATGACCTTTTGGTCGTTTGAGCGCTTGCATCAGTTGCAGGAATATGTGCTGGAACATGCTACTCTTAAAGTGGCAATAATTGATTTTAGCGACATTCGCGGGCTGGATTCCTCGGGAGCCAGTCATCTGATTACCACCGCGCAAATCATTGCGACAAATGGAATCAAGATAATTTTTCATAATATGAGTCTGGAACAACGCGATATTATTCATGCCAATAATGGCAGTGACGACTATTTATGGTTTGAAACCAATCGCGAGGGGGAAATTAAACAATTGCTGGAATCGTGGGGGATTGAAAATTCGGCACAGGAAATTCTTAAACACGGTATGCAGCGTTACTTGGTCGATTTT
Organism: Pseudomonadota bacterium; assembly: GCA_052033675.1. Lineage (GTDB taxonomy): Bacteria > Pseudomonadota > Gammaproteobacteria > Burkholderiales > UBA11063 > Aquella. The sequence continues at coordinate 9,324 of JBPOJK010000035.1, read as the reverse complement.
GCCAAAGAACGCAAGCAGCTCACCGAAGTAATGGCTGAAGATGTTAATCCTGAGCATACTTTATTTATTACTTGCTCCGATAGCCGCTTAAACCCGAATAGCTTTGCCTCATCTGGCGTGGGGGAGGTCTTCATTGTGCGCAATATGGGCAATGTCGTACCGCCATATGCCGAAAATAGCGATTATAGTGAGGCGGTGGCACTGGAATATGCGTTAAATAATTTGAATATTCGCCATATAGTGATTTGTGCCCATACGGAATGCAACACGGTTAAAACGGCGCTAAAAGACCAAGCCGCGATTACCCCGCAATTGGCGAAATGGTTTGCGATTATCCAAAATGGTTTTTCTGCCCATCACATTCCGGAAAATATGCTTGAATGTATTCGCGATAATGCCTTGCATCAGGTCGAAAATTTAAAAACTTATCCGCAGGTTCAGGAATTACTAAAAACCCAACAATTAAAAATCAGTGTGTGGGTGTATGATCTTCATTCTGCCGATTTACTTCATTATGATGATAAGGTCGGTGAATTGGTGTCATTATTGAAAACCTAAGATGGAATGCTCATAGTAGCTGATGTTATGCAGGTATCTATATTTTAGCGCTAAGTTATTGAGTTTGATGATTTTGCGCGCTGATTGGGAGTGTAAAATCAGCGTACCATGGGGGAAAATCAATAACTTAGTGTTAAAATCTTTATCACGCGTAACATCACATAGTAAAATCACGGGATATTAAACAGTCTTTTTTAACTGGACAAACTATGCCAAATTTTTTCCCGCGCAATATTGTTTTGGATATTGATTCGTATAAAAATGACCACGGTAAAATGCTGCCGGCGGATACCACGAAAATTTTCTCAACAATTGTGCCGCGCCGCGCCAACCGCTATACCGATATGATCAAAGCTATGGGGCATCAGTATGCAATTCGCCGCTATCTGTGTGAGCCGGTCGAACCGTGGATGCTTGATGAAGCGGAAATAGAACTCCGCGAGCAAGGCTTTTCTTTTGACCGCACGCGCTGGGAACATATTCTGAAAGCACATAACGGTTATCTGCCGCTGGAAATTCGGGCAGTGCCGGAGGGGATGATTATTCCAGTGGGCGTAGCGACAGTTACGATTATTAATACCGACCCCAAGTGCGGCTGGCTGACCTCGTATATTGAAACCATGTTTCAGCGGGTATGCTGGAAGATGACTACTGTCGCGTCAATTTCCTATGATTTATACCAATATCTTGATGATATTATGCATAAGCATTGCGGTGAATACGGCAAGGTAAATTTTCATCTGCATAACTTTGGTTCCCGTGGTGCTGATAGCTATGAATCGGATATTTTGGCTGGAATGGCGCATTTGTCCGCCGGTTTTAATGGTACCGATTGCGCGCAGGCTAATCGTAATATCAAACATTACTATAATACCACCAAAGCTTACGGTATGAGCGTTTCCGCTTCGGAACACAGCGTTATGTGTACCTGGTCGGATTCCGAACATCAGGATGATGTCAATGCGGTTAAAATGATGCTTGATTTGCTTGAAGACAAACTTGATTCCGGTATTGGTGCACCAATTGTTTCTATCGTCGGCGATACCTATGATATATATCGCCTAACACGTGATTACATCGGTGGAATTTTTCATAATCGGGTGGTTGAATTGGGTGCACGGGGTGGTAAGGTGGTAGTTCGCCCGGATTCCGGTGATCCGTTAACCATGTGTCAGGATATTATCAAGATATTGATGGATAAATTCGGCTATACGGTTAATAAATTCGGTTACAAGGTATTACCGCCATATATTGGGGTAATTCAGGGCGATGGCATCAATAATGATAGTATTCGCCATATTGTTGCGCGACTGGATCGGGCGCGGATTAGTCTTGAAAATATCGTGTTCGGAATGGGCAGTGGTTTGACTCATGATGCTGGGCGGGATGAGTTTTCCTTTTCAATGAAAGCGACTGCACGTTATGATGGTCATCAATGGCATGACTTAATGAAACGGCCGATAACCGATTTGGGCAAACAGTCATTGAAGGGCTGTGTTAGCACCTACCTTGATAAGCGCAGCGGTAAAATATTTTCCGAACGCAGTGATTTTGCGGTTGATGATCACATTATTGATTTATTGGAAACCGTATATGTCGATGGTAAAATTATCCGTGAGTATTCGTTTGATGAGGTGCTGGCATGGAATTCAGCCAGCTAAGAGTCAATAGCTTTTTGCGCTGATAATGATTTTCGACAACAATCGATAGTATCGACAGTAGCACCGTAAAAATGATTGAGCAGCAGAGCGTTAAAACGTAATGCTGTTCTTCAAGAACTGTGCCAAAAAATGCGATAAATATAAAAATCCCTACTCGCCGAATCAGGTTAAAATTAAAAAACTCCAAATTACCAATAAATAACATTGCTTCCAAGCGATGCTGGGCAGAAAAAATATTTTCAATATACTGCGGGATCGCCACAAACAGATAGCCATTCATCGCCGCCAGACATAAAATACTAATTACCAACCCCCGTTCATCATGATATTTAAGACTTATGCCTAGAATTATTGTCAACGGAATAACCAGAATTAGTGCCGGTAGTAACCAGCGTTGCGGACAATGAAAGCTATTGCTTTGCCGCCGGAAAAACCAGATTATATTGGTGCTTAATAAGCTGGCAGCCAGCATAATATCAGTGGTTTGTGCCAGATTCCACTTTAATATCCAGCGTAAAAATCCCGGAATGATAACAAACAGTGTAAACATCAAACAGGCACGACTGCTGACAATCATTAATCCCAGCCACAGGCGATGCCCATACTTCTCAAGCGCCACGGTATCAAGTGGTTTTTGTTTATTCCAGCAATTAGCGCGGATATTATTACTTGAGCGATAGATGGTTAGCCGGAAAATCGCCAGAATAATACTGAATAGTCCGCCAATGAAAAACGGCAGCCGCCAGCCCCATTCCAGTTGCGTAGGCGTTAGATTGGTGAATACCAGTTTATAAACCAGTGCGGCGCAGGTCAAACCTAATTGTGCACCTAAGATTGACGAAGCGATATTACTATGCACTTTGGCGGGGAATGATTCGCGGATAAAGCGTAAATTTGATTGCAATTTGAAACCAAAACTAATCCCGTGGATAATTCGTCCGATGGTTAACCATAGAAAGACCTGCCACAGCTGACGAATATCGGTAGGAATCAAACCGGTGGAGACAATCGCGAAGGTCATCAAGGCTGCATTACCGATAATAATGGTTTTGCGGCTGTATTTGGGGCGCAGCTTGAGATAAAGACGGTAGCCAAGCGGGCGAAAAATAAAACTAACCAATGAAATTAATGCCATTTCATAGATTGCGGTGGTAGCGGGTTGGAAAATTTGTGATAAGTAATAGAAGACAAAGGCAAAGGCGAAAAAGTCGTAATATTCGAGCGCACCCAAGAGAAATTGCATCGTCAACGAAATTCGCCGCCGATTGCGTAGGTAACGGCGCTGATGAGCTATTTTTCGTTGCAGGTAAGTTAGCATTATATTGGCGCCCATAACGGATAATAAAAAGCCCCGCCTGTGCCGTATGGATGATATTCTGATGAACCTTAGTTAAATTTGGGTCTGCTTACAGCTTCGGGATCATCCTTGCGGACAATGCGACGCCCACTGTATGAAAGCCTACCTATATAAGATCATCATTGGTTCGAGAATATACAATCGCCTACACGTACACCGCAGGGACAGTGGTTATTTTAGCACTGTCATTGGGGATTGTGTGAAAAATGGAATGAAAATTTTTTAACCGAGATTATTTCATAATCAATTCAGAGTGTAGAAAATAGCAGAAATTAAAGACGATTTGAAAAAACCTCGTGACCCAATAAAAATACCGTATTGATGAATACGGTATTTTTGAATTTAAACGGAGATTATTGTGATTTTGCGGACTTAAACATTAAAGCGGAAATGCATGACATCACCGTCTTTGACGATGTATTCTTTGCCTTCCAGCCGCATTTTGCCGGCTTCTTTGGAGCCTTGCTCACCTTTGTATTGAATGAAGTCATTATAGGCGATAACTTCGGCACGAATGAAACCTTTTTCAAAGTCGGTATGAATCACGCCAGCGGCTTGTGGTGCAGTAGCACCAATATTAACGGTCCAGGCGCGGACTTCTTTAACTCCGGCGGTGAAATAGGTTTGCAAACCAAGTAAATTATAGCCAGCACGAATCAGACGGTTTAAACCCGGCTCTTCCATGCCCATTTCCTGTAAAAAATCCAATTTGTCTGCATCTTCCAGCTCAGCGATTTCTGATTCAATTGCGGCACAAATGGCAACAATTGGTGCATCGTGAGCGGCGGCATATTCGGTTAATTTGTCGAGGTAAGGGTTATTGCTAAAGCCGTCTTCGGCAACATTGGCAACAAACATTGCCGGCTTGATTGTCAATAGGCATAATGGTTTGATTAATTCGATTTCATCTTTATCCAAACCCAAGGTGCGTGCTGGTTTACCTTCGTTTAGATGTGGTAATAAGCGCTCTAAAATGGCAATTAGATGTTGCGCCTCTTTATCGCCGGATTTGGCTTTTTTACCTTCGCGTTGGATGGTTTTTTCAACGGTGGTCATATCGGCTAAGGCTAATTCCATGGTAATTACTTCGATATCATCAATTGGATCAACTTTGCCGGCAACGTGAACCACGTTTTCATCATCAAAGCAGCGCACCACATTGACAATCGCGTCGGTTTCGCGGATATTAGCCAAAAATTGGTTTCCCAATCCTTCACCTTTGGAAGCTCCGGCAACCAATCCGGCGATATCGACAAATTCAACGATTGCCGGTTGCATCCGTTGTGGATTAACGATTTTAGCCAATTCCGCCATCCGTTCATCAGGAACTTCTACGATTCCAACATTTGGCTCAATGGTACAAAACGGATAATTTTCGGCGGCAATTCCAGCCTTGGTCAAGGCGTTAAAGAGAGTTGATTTTCCGACGTTGGGTAGTCCAACGATTCCACATTTTAATGACATTTAGTTACCTTTACTATTTAGATAAAACAAAATTTTGCGCATTTTAGCATAAATTAATTCATCTAATCAGGCAAAATATTCTATAATTATAGTTTACGCAATAAAAATATATAAAAAGGATAGCAATAAATGTGTGGAATTAGTGTACGCCCAAGCAAGTATGGTACCGAAAGTGCCATCTCCTACCGCGGTCCGGATATTACCAAAATCAAGGAAGTCGAAAATTATACTTTTATGTTTCATCGGTTGTCGATTATGGATACTTCGCATGCCGGGGATCAGCCGTTTGAAGATAATCGCTGGGTGATGATTTGTAATGGGGAAATTTTTAATTACAAACAACTGAAAGAAAAATATACCGATTATCCGTATATTTCGCATTCTGACTGTGAAACGATTATTCCATTGATTGAAAATCATCGGTTGGTAGAAGCCTGTAATATTCTTGATGGTGAATTTGCTTTTGTCGCTTATGACAAACGTCACCACCGGATTATTGCTGCGCGCGATCCGATGGGAATTCGCCCGTTATTTTACGGCTATACCAAAGAAAATGAAATCGCATTTGCTTCTGAAATGAAAGATTTGATTGCTTTTTGCGAGAAAGTTTATCCATTCCCACCGGGTCATTATTTTAATGGTGAAGAATTTAAACCATTTAATGAATTATATGTTTTACCGGGTGGTAAACAATATAAAATGGATAAAATTTTAATCAATATCCGCAATATTTTGATTGCCAGCGTGGTTAAACGCTTGGATGCAGATGTGCCGGTTGGCTACTTATTAAGTGGTGGTTTGGATTCCAGCTTGGTGTGTGCCATTGCCCAACGGCATACCACTAAACCGATTACAACTTTTGCGATTGGTCTGGATTACAATCCGATTGATTTGAAATATGCCAAACAGGTTGCCGATTATCTGGGAACCGATCATCACGAAGTGATTTTTACCCGTGAAGATATTAAAAATATTCTCCGCACCATTATCTGGCATACCGAAACTTGGGACGTTACTACCATTCGTGCCAGTACCCCGATGTTCCTGTTGTGCAAATATATTCGTGAGAAAACTGACATTCGGGTGGTTTTGAGTGGTGAGGTTAGCGATGAGTTATTTGGCTATAAATACACCGATTATGCACCGACGGCAGTAGCATTCCAGAAAGAAGCACAAAAACGGATTAAAGAGTTGTATATGTATGACGTATTGCGTGCCGATCGTTCAATCGCCGGTAATAGTCTGGAGGCGCGGGTGCCGTTCTCGGATAAACATTTCGTTGAATACGTAATGGAAATTGAGCCGGAATTGAAAATAAATACTTATGGTGAGGGTAAATATTTATTGCGCAAGGCCTTTGATGGCAGCGGTTTATTGCCGGATGAGATTTTATGGCGTGATAAGGCGGCATTCTCGGATGCGGTTGGTCATGGCATGGTTGACTGTCTGATCGAAATGGCTGAAGAACTGTATAGCGATGAAGAATTTGCGGTTAAAGTTGCCGGTTATACCGAAAATCCACCATTGACCAAAGAGGGCTTGATGTATCGCGAAATCTTCCGCGAATTTTTCCCAAATCAGGATCACGTTATTTGCGGTTATTGGCTGCCAAATCGTGAGTGGCCGAATTGTGACTTGGTTGATCCAAGTGCGCGCCATTTGCCGAATTATGGCGCCAGCGGCGAATAACATTAAACTTAAACAAAACCGCCTTTATGGTGGTTTTGTTTATTTTTAGCTATGATAAGAATAAAAATATGAATTTGAGTTGGGGGATTACAAAATTGGGTGATGAAGAAATAGAGAAATATTTATGGCAGAGTATTATTCCCAATTTTTGGCCACTTTTGGAGCGGGATATTTATTCGGTTATTTTCAACCGTCATCACGAATTTGTTATTTGTACAAATCTATCTGCTGCATCGGTTGGTTTTGACTGCTGGCAAGATGCCCGTGGATTATCAATTAAAGATCATGTGGATGGTACTGCTGTTCGCAAAGTCTTTGGTGCCGCATATACTCCTGAGTTCGCCAAATCTATTCACCACTACGCAAATAAAGTATGTGAATTGCAAGACAGGGTTTTTAGCTCGGGAAAAGTAATTAGTTTTATGGATTTAATGCCCTATTGCGGCAGATTTTTATCTTATTTGATAACCTACTCTCCAATTTTCCACCCCTCAGGCGAGATTGTAGCTATCCAAAGCTTTGCGGTGGCAGCCCACTTCTTCAGTCCTCAAGAGTTTTTATTACAGGCTTTAGATGGAAATGAAGTTAATCTGGGGGATAAAAAATATAACCTAACTCAGCGCGAACAGGAAATAATGTTTTTGCTGGCAAATGGAGTTACACAGGAACAAATGGCACAAATTTTAAATATTCGCCGGAGTACTATTGCCAATATTATTGCCAAGCAGTTATGTGTTAAATTTGGAAGAGCCGGTTCCAATACCAAAGAGTTGATGAAGATAGCGGTGCAGTATGATTTGCACCAGAAAATACCTCGGTCTTTATATCGTCCGTATATCATTGTGCTTAACCAAGACTCAGCATAAAATTTGTAGCAAAAAAGATGCGGCATTAAGTCGCATCTGTATAATATCCCAGATATTTAGGTGCAATTTATTATTGGTGGCAAGCTCTACATTTCCATTGCTGGAAGTCAAGATTATGTCATTAGCCAGCTGGCAACAAATGATCAACAACTATTTATTGGAGCTAAGCATTAGTGAGCAGCCTGTGAGTTGATGGCTGTATATATGGTTGACTTTTTACCTCGGTATAATTTTTTATTCGCATGATAGATGTAGTTTTGCATAAAAAACCGCTGGTTTTATCCAGCGGCTTTAAATTATAATACTATTGAGTACCGGTTCTAGCACAAGCACTTAAAGTACCACCACTCACACTACATTGCGTTACTGTTCCATTACTGTTAGCAATAAACGCAAATGTTCCAGTAGAATTCAGGGTAATTCCATAGGGCGATGAAATAGCAGTTGCGCCGCTATCGGCACAAGCACTCAAAGTGCCACCGCTCATGCTACACTGCGTTACTGTATTACCAATGTAATTAGTAATAAGCGCAATTGTTCCTGCAGAATTCAGGGTAATTCCAAAGGGATATGAAATAGCAGTTGCACCACTATCGGCACAGGCACTCAAAGTGCCATTGCTTACGCTGCACCGCGTTATGGGGCCGTTACTACCACTATTAGCAATAAACGCAAATGTTCCGGCAGAATTTAGGGTAATCGTCTGAGGAGCTGAAAGGTTATTTGCTCCACTACTAGAACAAGTACTTAAAGTGCCGCCACTAACGCTACATTGGGTTACGGTACTACCTTGATAATTAGCAATAAACGCAAATGTTCCTGCGGCATTTAAAGTAATCCCGCGTGGCCTTGAAAGAGTAGTTGCGCCACTATCGGCACAGGCACTCAAAGTGCCATCGCTTACGCTGCACTGCGTTACGGTGTTATCATCGCTATTAGCAATAAACGCAAATGTTCCTGCGGCATTTAAAGTAATTCCACGAGGGCTTGAAAGAGTGGTTGCGCCACTATCTTTACAATTACTCAAAGTACCGCCGCTAACATTGCACTGTGTTACGGTGTTATTACCGCTATTAACAATAAATGCAAATGTTTCGGCAGAATTCAGGGTAATTCCATAGGGAGTTGAAAAATCAAAAAAACTAGGCGGCGCAATTGAAAAGCTGATACTATTTGGGTTAGGTTGCGCGACTGCTGGAGTAGTGCTATTACTTAGCGTTACCGTATTGCCGCTAGCAGTTGCGGCAGTCCCTGATGCCGTTGCGGTAATGCTACAGGTGTTGCTGGTGCTGCTAACTTGGCACGCACCGCTAGTGCTGAAAGTAATATCACTATTGGTTGTTGTCGCATGGATAGTTTGCGCTGGAACATTATAGCCGCCGGTTAAAGTTGAGGTTATGGTGAAACTTCCACCCGGTGCCACACTGATGCTGCTCGCCGGATTGGTGGTAACCGCAATACTCGCGGGAGTAAACACATTGACATAGCTCGTTCCACTCAGTGCTTGCGTTTGTCCACTAGGACTATCCTGATCTACCCACTGCATGGTTAAACCAGCGAGATCAAGATTTTCTGCACCGGTAGTAGCGGTACTGCTTAAATTCATCGTCAAGGTACAGCTGCCGTTAGTAGCTGGTAATGTGATTTTGCTACCCGCAGTTCCGCAATCGCCGCCGACAGTCCAGCCGGTAGCACTGCCGCTAATGTAGAAATCAGTTGCCGGAACTGC
>JBPOJK010000194.1:0-14355 GCA_052033675.1 Pseudomonadota bacterium | reverse complement strand
CTAGAATTGCCCAAACACGATCGGAAATATCGTGCCTCCTGTGTGCTGGAATTGTCATAATAAATCTCTAAGTTAAAATATAAAGCTATATTATAACAATATTAACTCATGACGACACTATCTAGATCTATGCGCTAGTTTACCCCAAAACGTAGCAAAAAGACACTTTATTATATGAAATATTTCATTTCATTAGCTATTTGCCATTTAAGATAAAATGCTTCTTGCACAACAAATTAATTATAGGATTCTATCATGAAAAATATCAATAAACTATTAACCTTACTTATGACATCAATGATTATTACAGCATGTAACGGCGGTAGCAGCGGCGGTGGCTCAGCTGATGTGCAAAATGGCGATGGTTCGGCTAGTTTAAATGGAAGTACTATTACTTATAACTATACTGCAACCGGCTGTAAAACCATTCAAATTGGTAACAGTTGTAATGTTTCCTTGACGTATCAAACTTCAGGAGGAAGTATATATAACGGTCCACTATATATGCGAACATATAATACCTCCTATGAGCAGACTTCAGGCTTTGTTTCAAATGTTTCTTCAGCATGCCCGAACGCGAGTACAGCGTTACAATCATGTAATTTCACCATTACAGCAACTGAAAGCGCCTCTACCACAACTCAAGCCGTAGCATTAATAGCAGGAAGCAATTTTGTATCCAACATGTTTGTAAACTTTCAAATTGGTCAATAGTATCATCACTAATAAAAAAGCAGATCTTTAAGATCTGCTTTTTTATTTATACTCCACCGTTATTCAATTCACGCAATTCACGTTTAAGTATTTTGCCGGTGGCATTGCGCGGTAATTTCTCCACAAAATAAATCTTGCGCGGTTGTTTAAATGGCGCTAAATGTGGTTTGACATAGGCTTTAAATTCGACTTCGGTAGCACTTTCACCTTCTTTTAATTCGATATATGCAACTGGCGTTTCATTGGCTTCGGCATCTTTTACCCCAATCACTGCACAGGCATTGACTTTTTCGTTGGTATAAATAATTTCCTCGATTTCACGTGGATAAATATTCATCCCTTTACTGATAATCAAATCTTTTTTGCGGTCAACAATATAAATATAACCATCCTGATCAACCTTGCCGATATCCCCGGTTCTAAACCAACCATCAATAATTGCTTCTTTGGTATCTTCAGGACGATTAAAATAGCCCATTGTAACGCAGTCACCCTTGACACAAATTTCGCCAATCTCGCCAACGCCCAATTGCTGCATTTCATCGCTAAAGGTTGCCACCTGATAACTCGGCAACGCCTTACCAACCGAGCCAACGCGATTCGCCCATGGTACATTGACCGATACCACCGGCGAGCATTCACTGATCCCATAGCCCTGAATCATGACCCCTCGCTTGAAAGATTCGGCAAACCGGCGCATGGTTTCTTCCGATAATGGCGCCGCTCCGGAAATAAAACCTTTGATATTATGAAACCAGTGGAAATACCACGGTAATTTGGCTTTGGCTAATGCACTATAAACATCCGGAACACCTACAAAAAAAGGAATCCGTTTGAGCAAAACTTGTTTTAATAATTTGGCAAAATCACCCTTAGTCGCAATTGAGCGGATAATCGTAACATTACTATTGGTAATAACCGGTAACAATACGGTAATCGTAAGCGTAAAAGCATGGAACATCGGTAAATAACACACCATATTCAACTTACCGGATTTCACTCGCAAATGTGTCAACGCACAGTAGATGTTAGAAAAGATATTCTTAAATGACAGCATGGCGCCTTTGGGTTTGCCGGTAGTTCCCGAAGTATAAACAATTACCGCCAAATCTTCCAATTTCGCCGCAAATGTAGCAACTGGTAATGTTGGTGCTGCCAAAATTTTTTCATGGCTAATATTTTTATCATTTTCAATCGGCAGCCCATCAACCCAGATTATCTTGCAAATATTGGTTTTAATCAGCAAGTCATGGGTTTCCTTGGCAAATTTGGCACTGCAAAAAAGCACTTTGGCTTGGGCATCGTTCAAAATATAAGCAATTTCATCTTCTTTGAGAAAATTATTTACCGGCACGACCACCGCACCAAGCTTACTAATCGCAAAAAAATTAACGACAAATTGCCACGAATTACTCATTACCAATGCAACTTTATTTCCCGGAGCAATACCAATCGAAGCGAGATAACCAGCGACTTTATCAACATAATCAACCAACTGACGATTGGAAATTTTAAGATCTTCTTCAAAAATAATGGTTTTGCTGGGCGAGGCTGTCGCATTTTTAACGATAGCCGAATAAAAATTATCTGCTGGAAATGAATGAGTCATAATAACCCCTTGATTGGTAATATATTCATAAAAATGTATCGATAATGCTACAAATTATACCTGATATTACAAATTTTTGCTTTAGAATATCTAAAATCTCAAATTAACTACGCACCGCCAAAGCCGTTGCACTTCTCAAACGCGCACTGGCACTACTTTGAATATCATTATCACCATATTCTTTGGGTTTAGCTTTTAGCACCGATTGAAATTGATCAATCGCCGCCGGATAATTACCTAAAACATAATATTCACTGCCCAAGCCATAATGATAGCGCAATGGATTATCAAACTTATCATCGGCATAAAGAATTGCATATTGATCCCATACATCCGGATCACTGGCATTGCTTTGTGCCAATAGATTCAAGCGTCCGGCAGCTTTAGGATAATTTTTACTGGCAACCAGAAATTCCAACTGCCCCATCCATAAACCCTTATGATTAGGGAAATCACCAAGTGCCTGATCATACAACTTATCGGCTAATGGATAATTTTTGGCAGCAATCAACTGGCGCGCTTTTAGTCCGATTACAATCGGATGCGCTTGATAGGTTGGATTTGAAATTTTATTGAGCGTAGCAATACTTTGTGCCAGTTGTTTATTCATAAAATAACTTTGCGCCAAGCCGTATTCCTGCGCTTCCAGACTAACATAGCGTTTGGAGGCAATTGACGATTGATAAAATTTAACACTCTCACTTACCCCAATTTGACGAATCCGGCATTTCTCACGAATCAATAAAAAACTGATACTATCCTGACGCATTTTAACCGGTAACTGATTGGCACGGGTTTCAGCCTCGCTTAAACGTTCGACGGTTACTGGATGAGTCTGCAAAAAAGCCAAGGCATCATTGGAATTAAATTTATAGGCATTTTCCATTCGTTGGAAAAATTCCGGCATCGCATGAGCGTCAAAACCCGCCTGATACATTAATTGTTGACCGACCCGATCCGCCTCGCGTTCATAATCCCGCGAAAAAGACAACATATTTTGCGCCGCCATTCCTTGCCCGCCCTGCATGGCTAGAACCGAAGCCCCGGCACTAAATGGCGCCAATAATGCCCCGGCAATAATACCGGCAATCCCTAACCACTGTCCGCGATTCTGAACACTAATATTGCGAAAAATATGATGTTGAACTACATGACCGATTTCATGAGACAAAACCGAAGAGAACTCGGCTTCCGATAAGGTATAATAAATCAGACCGTTATAAACACAGATGTAACCGCCTGGTAAGGCAAAAGCGTTGATTTCACGGTCTTTTATCAAATAAAAATTAAATGGCTGCCCAGCCAGCGGTGAATAACTAACTAAATCATCACCCAGCGTATTGATGTAATCCAAACAATCATAGTCATCAAGCATACTGCCACTGGAGTAAATATCGAGAACAATTTGTTTCCCAAGCAAGTCAGCTTGATATGGTGTAAGATTGGAGCGATCATTATCGCCCAAATCCGGCAAACCATTAATACCATCGGCAAAAGAACGATGGGCACAAGTACCCATTGCCACCCCCATCGCGGTAGCACTGAGTACCTGCTTTAAAAATCCGCGCCGCGAAATATCAACGACCAACTCCAGCTGTTGTTGTGGTGTCTTATTTCGAGACTCGTAAAGCTGACTAAGAATTCCATTCAACAACTTCATTATTTTTCCGTTGAACTATTGCAACTGGGTTGCCAGTCCAGTTAAATATTTTTGCTGATTGGCAGCAAAGTCTTTATCAACACTTTGTGCATCATAAAGTTTTAAGGTAATCACTGTTTGTGCATTCCCTTGTGCCGTTAATTTTACAGTATATACCGGTTTTGGCGGTGTTGCTCCAGAAGATTCATTGCTAAACCATTTCTGTAAGAAACTTGGATCCGGATTATTCAACTGCGCTTGCAACGGATAAACATAGTATTCGCCTAAAGTACGGTTCTTATCTAAAACACCCAAACCGGTTCTTTCTAATGCTAACCCGGTGCGCCACCACGCACGCTCTAAGTTATCACTAACCAAAATTTGGTTATTGGCATAGGTAGCCTCTTTTGGTGCGGCTTGCACCTGCTGTTTAATTTCTTTAACCTGTTCAGTTGACATTCCCGAAAATACCATATACTGCGTTAAGAACTCCAGCTCCAGCTGCGGATTGGACGGAACCGGAATCCATTTGGTTTGCTGCGAACTGGATGGGGTAAAGGTTGAAGTATTGCTCATCGCTTTTCCGGAACACCCCTCATAAGTTTCATCCATCTCGTAATTGGTTGCCATTACCACCACGTTATTGCCATCCTGCCATAAAGTTATCCGGTACATATAACGGGCATCCAGCGAATACATACTACCCCAGCCAACCCAACTAAAGAAATCACGAATTGGTTCGCCCTGCGGTACTTTGGTGTTGCGACTAGCCCAATCGGTTTGAATAACGCCAATTGCTTGATTTTGGTATTTGACCGCCAAACCCAATTGAGTTACATACGCACGCATACTTGGCCAAATCTTATTTACATTCTGACTTTCTATCACCAACCAGCGTTGTGAACCACCAGATTTTATTGCCATTCCGGTAATATTTGGTACTTGGTAACTATTTTGCCCCGGAATTACCGTCATTTTATAACTAGAATTTAGATCCGGCGAACTTAATCCTGGCGGCGTTGCTAATGTATCGGTACTACGCGGTGCAGCTGAATTATAGACTGCCTGCGAATCAACAGTACTACAAGCAGTTATCACTAGTCCACTGGCAATTAACGCTAAAATCAGATTAATTTTTTTTATTAACATAACTATCCCCATCAATTACAGATAATGTCTAATCAACAATAAAACACACATCCCATACTTAGTCAGCAACCGCAGCTAATGATGCACTAAGATCCTGCTGATAAGCACTACTTAATACCGTAAGCGGCAACCGTAATTCCGGCGTTTTGATTCGCCCTTCGTGGAATAACCCCCATTTGACCGGGATCGGATTGGCTTCATAAAATAGCTGTAAATATAATGGCTGCAGCTGTTTATTAAGCTTTAATGCCTCTTCACGCTCACCACGTAACGCCAGTTCACATAACTGGCTAAATAACCGTGGACGCAAATTACTGACTACCGAAATCACTCCATCGCCACCGGACAATAAAAATGCCAAGGCCGTGCCATCATCGCCAGAAAATAAATGAAAGCCCGCCGGTCGTTTGGCCGCCAGATTTAAACAACGGCTAATATCACCGGTAGCATCTTTTACTCCAACGATGTTTGGATAATCTTGTGCCAACCGTAAAATGGTTTCATCACTTAGATTACAAGCAGTTCGTCCCGGAACATTATAAAGAATCACCGGAAATTTTGAAACTTCCGCCACTTTGGCAAAATGCTGATAAAGTCCACCCTGCGTTGGTTTGACATAATAAGGTGTAAGACACATTAAATAATCAATCCCGCTTAGTTGATTAACTTTGCGAATAAATTCGAGGGTTGGCACGGTTGCGGCCATGCCAGTGCCGATAATGATTTTTACGCGCCCACGGGCGACCTCAATTATCCGCTTAGTTACCGCTAGATGTTCTGCAGTACTTAATGCTGCAGCTTCTCCGGTTGAACCCACGGCAACGATTCCACTTACACCGCTCTCTATCTGCCATTCAATCAAATTATCCAGTTCTTCAAAATCTATTTGTCCATCGACATTCATTGGCGTAACTATCGCCGTAATAACACCTTTTAACATATTTTATTCCTATTCCTAAAATCACTATCAAAATGTAAAATTACCGGTAGCTTTTTGTAGTAAGCCACCCAAAATAATCTCCAAGCGAGATTTGGCATCGGTACCAGCCTTGTCATTATTAAACTGAATCCCAATTCCCTCGGGATAACCAACTGCTGAGGCTGGAGCAATCCAACATACTTTACCACCAACGGCACACGGCTCGCTATTTTCCGGTAGAGAAATGATCAAAAACACCTCATCACCTAAACCGAAATCAAATTTGCCACCAACAAACACTCCGCCGAATTTAAACTGGCGAATATATATTTTGGCTAAATCGCTCAATGAAGTTACATTGATTTTTAAAATATTATTCATTATTTTTTCCAGATTTTTTATGTTTATTTTTATACAATTCAAACATCGGTTGCGAATTAAGAGTCATATTGCGGATACTGATTTTGGGACTAAATAAATCACCATTGATCTGCACCGGAATTGACACTGATTTGATGTTTTGCGCATTTTGCGGCAAAATACTACTAACTATTAATTCATAGTCGAGTTTGGTATTCTTAAAATCAATCACGCCACTTCCGCTGGCAGCAATCGATGGTGAACTAAATTTGATTGGGCTTTGGCTCGAAACACCATTAGTAAAATTAAAACTCGCATTCAAGCTGGTAAATTTGGTCATGATCGCATTACGATTTTGGAACGCTGCCAAATTTTCCGGGCTTAAAAAGAGGCTAAAATCAACACCATTAAAGCCACCGTTACTAACTTTTAAGGCAATTTTGCCGCTCAAATTTTTATGGATATCTTGATAGCTAACTGCGTTTAACGCCTTAATATCAATTGCCAAATCAGCTTGACCGCTAATGGCATTGACATTAAATAGCTCGTGGAAAACTTTTTCTAAATTAGCCTTGCTGATGGTATTTTGAATTGCGATATCATAGCCGCCACTCTCATTGCTTGCTGGAGTAATCACGCCGGAACCAGATAAAGTACCATCATAAATATTTGCGGTCAAAGACGATAACGCCAACTTACTATCTTTCATCTGCAGCACAGTTTTAACATTGCTAAGCTGAAGGTGATTCATGCTAAACTCTTTTAATTTAAGCGTTGCACTAATATCAAACAATTTCAACCACCCAAATGGTAATTGGCGCTCATCAAAATAAAACGGCATAATTTCTTTATTAGCATTACTCATCATTTGATTAACATCGAGCTTATCGACACTACCATTAATGGTAATTTGCGGTTTTTTAACATTATACCAATAACCTATCGCTAATTTTGCCGGCGACTTATTAATCATTCCGTCTAATGCCAAATTAAGCCACCCGGACGACTCATTATAACTACAGTTTCCCGCCAAAGCACCATCAAAAATTGCGCTTTCACTAGTATTAACCGACTGCTTAAATTGTAATGAACAACGCTCATTCTTCAAATCAAAGCCATTATCAAATTTAGGCTTTGTTAGCGCAAGGATAGCCGAAAAATGGTTACTTTCATTGACACTATCTAATTTAGTGACTAAATCATCCATTTCGTACTGCGAGAAATTGGCAGTCTTAAGGTCTTTCACCGATAAATCAATTTCGCGTTGGGTACCATTATTTTTAGTTACACTGGCATTTAATTGATTAACCGACATACCGAAATAGGACAATAAAGCGGTATCAACGTTAACTTTGACATCATAAACCACACTTTTGGCATTGCCATTAAATTTATTTAACCATAGTTGCTGGGTTTTATAATCATAACGACCATAGCTATGGAACTCACCATTAAGTTTAGGGCTATGCAATGAAATTGAAATATCTTTAAAGTTCAATCCACTATCATCAATTTTATTGACATTACCTAAAACCTTAATATCTGCATTATAGTTAATCGCTTGAAAATTAACGTTTATTTGTGGCAAAGTATCAAGATCATTAACCTGCAATCCACCATCGCGAATAAGAAATTTACCGTTTAAATTTACCATATTGAGATTGGTCACCGACAAATATCGCAGGTGTTTAAATTCAGAATTGGCAATCGCTTTATAGTTAAAGAGGGTTGCAACATTGCCTTTAGCTAATGCATTTTGATAAAAGGTTAGTCCATTTAACGCAATTCTTTTAACCCGATAATGACCGACAATCAAATCCAGCCACGATAGTTGACAGTTGGCGGTATTTACGTGCAATACTTTATGGTGAGTTTTATCTTCAACCGTCAGGTTGGAAATAAATAAACTCAGACCATGCCAAGAACGGGGCTCAACATTTCCGTTGATCACCACCGAATAGCTGTCATTATTGAACTGCTCAATGACCATTGCTTTAACTTTT
Organism: Pseudomonadota bacterium; assembly: GCA_052033675.1. Classification (GTDB taxonomy): domain Bacteria; phylum Pseudomonadota; class Gammaproteobacteria; order Burkholderiales; family UBA11063; genus Aquella. The sequence continues at coordinate 5,962 of JBPOJK010000194.1, read as the reverse complement.
GTTGCATCAAAAAGATAGTAAAAAAATAATAGCGGCAAACAAAAGCATACAAAAAAGATCACAAAGCCACCCCAGCCAATGATCCGTCGCTGGCTGCGAGTAATTTTAAATTTAGTTTTATTCTGCATTACAATACCTAGAAATATAATCATCATGTAAGCGTTTTACCTGTTGATAAAGGTAGGCTTCATCACGATTATTTTCAATAACATCATCCGCCAGTGCCAATTGCTCTTCACGCGGCACTTGCGTAGCTAAAATAGCATCTACTTCCAGCGGAGATAATTTGCTTCTTCGCTGCAATCGTTCCACTAGTAGCGAATAATCACAATCAACCACAATACTACGCTGAATTAACTGCAAATATTTTGGTGATTTAAATAATAGTGGCACCACAATAATCCAGTATTTTACCTTAACTGGGGAATTAAGTTGCGCTACAACTTGCTGATAAATCAGCGGATGCAATAATTGTTCCAATTTTGCCCGTAATTCCGGCACATCAAAAACAATCTGGCGCAACTTATCGCGCAGAAGATTATTGTTCTCATCGACAATCTGCTGACCAAATACGGCTACTAGCCGTGAGACTACCGGCGAACCGCTTTGAGTTAGTTGATGAGCAATAACGTCGCAATCGATAATTCCGGCACCTAAATCGGCAAACATCTGCGCAACTTTAGATTTTCCGCTACCGATAACTCCGGTTAAGCCAAGCACTAACATCGGTTATCTCCTACTAATTTGGAATAATTATTGGAAACAATTGCTGGGCAAAAAATAGTACCACAATGCCGGCACCACCCAAAAACGGACCAAATGGAATTGGATTGCCGGCGGCTAATTTACCGCTAACCCTGAGCGCAACAGCATAAATTATTCCCAAAATCGAAGAAATCAATAGAATGCTTAATAAATGCTGCCAACCTAACCACGCTCCCAAACCTGCCAATAATTTAAAATCGCCATAACCCATACCTTCTTTGCCGGTCAATAATTTAAAGCCCCAGTATAATAACCATAATGAAGCATAACCAACTATTGCGCCAATCACGGCACTTGCCAACGAACCGGCAAATAAGCCCTGTAGATTAAATAATAACCCCAACCACAATAAACTCAGTGTTAATTCATCCGGTAATAAATAGGTATCCAGATCGATAAAAACCATGCTAATCAATAAACTAATGAATATCAGACTCCCGCCAATAACCCACGCTTGACTAAAAACCAGCCCCACCGCAGCAAACAATATTCCACATAATAACTCAATTAATGGATAACGCAGCGATATTTTTTGCCGGCAGGAATAGCAGCGACCGCCAATCAAAAAATAACCGATTACAGGAATATTGGTCCATGCCGGAATCTTGTTATGGCAGCTCGGACAATGCGATGCCGGAAACATCAAATTGAACTGTTGATTATCTTTATTTAAATGGCAGTCATCACCGAGGATATCAATTGCTTCATTGCGCCAGTTGCGTTCCAAAATAATCGGCAGCCGATAAATCACAACATTTAAAAAACTGCCGATACATAATCCTAAAATAAGCAGGACAATTACCCGAAATATTTCATTAGTAATAAATAGTTCTATCATCTATCTTCGATCTTTAAAGCATTCATTCGTTAAATTTTATACTCATTGAGCCCACAACTCTAGTGCTAAAAAACTCATTGTAATCGCTTAGAGCCGTTACCTGAAAACTCAATTTATGAGCGTTGTTATGAGATATAAGACACTCGTAATATTTGGATTTTGGACTAGGAACATTTTGAAAAAGGCAACGCCGTGTAGATAGAGCTACATACGGAGCCTTTTTTGAAATGCGACAACGCCCAAGATTCAAAGACAAGAGTATTAGCCAACCACATCGCCCAAGTGGAATAGCGGTAAATAAATCGCTACAATAATGGATCCCAATACCGCCCCCAAAACCACAATAGTTAATGGTTCAATCATTGATAACAGTGACTCAATTACCATTTCCACTTCCTGATCATAATAATCCGCCACTGCTTGCAATAAATAATCCAACGAACCGGCTTCTTCCCCCACTGCCACCATCTGATTCACCATGTTCGGAAAAATATCGGTATAGAGCATTGAATTATATAGGCTACTCCCAGCTTCAACATCTTTCTGAATATTTAAAGTTGCCGCGCCAAATAAATAGTTATCAACCAATAAAGCAATTGAACGCAATGAGTCATTCAATGGCACTCCCGCTGAAAATAACAGCGACAAAGTCCGTGTCCACCGAGATACCAATGATTTAAGCGCCAACTCACCAAACATCGGGATTTTGAAAATAAAAGAATCGACAAAAAAGCGAAATTTAGCCATGGTTCGATAAAAATACCGAAAGAGATAAATTCCCCCGGCAATTATTAACAACACCAACCACCAATAATGGGTCACAATATGCGAAGCAGCAATCACAATCAACGTTGGTGCCGGTAATTTGGCACCGACACTTTCAAAGATTTTTTGAAACTGCGGTACTACAAATCCCAAAATTACACTTAGTACCAGCATTGATACAATCACCACGATAATCGGATAAGTTAAAGCTGATTTTACTTTCCGGCGGATCGCATCAACCTTTTCACGATATTCTACGTAACGGGTTAATAAGACTTCCAAAATCCCGCCCTGTTCACCAATTGCCAAAAAGTTGATGAATAACGGATCAAAAACTTTAGGATAGGTTCCAAATGATTCCGATAAGCTCAGACCATTTTCAACCCCAAATTTAATATCTTCCAAAATATTCAAAAAGCGTTTATTTTCCAAGCCGTGAATAACAATGTCAAATGCTTTTAGCAGCGGTACACCAGATTTAATTACCACCACAAATTGTTTAATAAACACTGTAATTTCTTTGTCTTTTACCGGTTTTTTTACCTTCCGCTTGGCGTTTCGCTCATCTTCGGCTTTATTGCGTAACTCGTGAATGTCTTTGGAATTGGCCATTTTGGCAAACAACCCCAATTTTTTTTCGACATTTTCAGATTTGGGACTCCCGATACTTAAAAAACGCGAGAAAAAAGAAAAAGAACTACGCCGTTTAATTGTTAACGGAATAATATCCCGTTTGCGAAGTTTTACCCGCGCAACAATCGCCGTTTCAGCTTCAACTGTACCAGTAACCAAGTCGCCAGTTTTGGTACGTCCCTCATAAGACCAAGTAATTAACTTTTGCTGTTCACGCTGTTTAGCCATGGTTGGTTGTTCCGCTATTCATTAGTATTTGCTTCGACTTCTGAGAGCGAAGTAATTCCCTCGCGAACCTTTTGCAAGCCGCTTTGTCGCAAATTAAGTACCCCTTCGCGACGTGCTTGTTCGCCCAGTTCAATCGCAGTAGCTTCCGCCAAAATCATTTTAATCAAAGTTTCTGAAATCGGCATCACTTCAAATACCCCAGTCCGTCCACGATAACCGGTATTATGGCAAGCATAACAACCGACTGCCGTATATGGCTGCCAGCCTTTTTCAACCTCTTCGGCAGTAAAACCAGCTTCCAATAAAACCTCTTTGCTCATTTTTGCCGGACGTTTGCACTGCGGGCAAAGTTTACGCACCAAACGCTGGGCAATAATAGTCAAAATAGCATCACCGACATTATAAGTCGGAATTCCCATGCTCACCAAGCGCGTCAAAGCTGAAGCAGCATTATTGGTATGCAGTGTTGATAACACCAAATGCCCAGTTTGCGCCGCTTTAATCGCCATCTCAGCAGTATCTTTATCGCGAATCTCCCCAATCATAATCACATCCGGATCTTGACGCAGAAACGCCCGCAAGGCAACCCCAAAGGTTAACCCGGTTTTTTCATTAATCGCCACCTGATTAATACCATTTAATGGAATTTCTATCGGATCTTCGGCGGTAGAAATATTGCGGCTATTATCATTTAATAAATTTAGGCAGGTGTACTGGGTAACGGTTTTCCCTGACCCGGTTGGTCCGGTTACCAGCATCATCCCATACGGACGAGCAATGGTATCCAACAATGCCTGTTTTTGCTTGGGATCAAACCCCAATGCTTCAACGCCGATTGTTGCGGCTTTACGGTCTAAAATCCGCAGTACAATTTTCTCACCAAAGCTGGTCGGCAGTGTGCTGACCCGGAAATCAATAATTTGATTTTGCGATAACGATAACCGCAAGCGCCCATCCTGCGGAACACGTTTCTCGGAAATATCCAGCTTAGAAACCACTTTAATCCGTGCCGCAATTTTTTCTTTAAGCGCGACCGGCGGACTGGCAATCTCGCTTAGCACCCCATCGATCCGATAACGCACTCGATATATTTTTTCATATGGTTCAAAATGAACATCTGAGGCGCCTAACTGAACGGCATCAAAAATCATTTTGTGAACAAATTTAACTATCGGCTGGTCATCATCACCAGAATTAACCATATCTCCGGCATTACCGTCATCATCACCCGCAAAATCAATCCCCGCCAGCGCTTCTTCATCCAGTTGGATAGTTTTAAAATAATTACTACTGTTTTGATTTATCACCTTGGTTAAAATAGCCTCATCAACCAAGATAAGATCAACGGCTAGACCAGTTTTAAAAGCGATTGATTCGAACATTTCTTTATTGGTCGGATCGGTTACCGCCAATTTCAAGCGCTTATCGCGTTGCGTTAATGGGAGAACTTTATTTTCAATGATATACTCAACCGGCAGCAACCCCTTGGGCATAAAATCCAGATTAAAGGAATCCATATCCAAAATCGGAATTCCATAAAACCGCGATACCACTTTCATGATGTTGGCCGAGGTTAATTCCGGCTTAATATTGCTAACCGCACTGATAATTGAAATATTTTCTTTGCCGCTAACTCGAATTACACTTTCAATTTCATCATCGGAAATCAGGCTTGCCTGCTTTAATATTGTAAAAATCCCGCTATTTACTGCCATATTTTATTCCATTGTTGTAGATAATTCTATTATCTGATTGTTGCGTCAGTCTTTTATTTTAGAAACAGTTTATCATCCTAGAAAAGATAGCGCGCTTTAAATACACTCAAGGTATTTTAAAACAACGTTATTTTATCATGGTAACCACAGCACCATTGATGAAGTAATCGCGTAAGCGCCAAAGAAACATTTTAAATCCTAAAACAGTGTAAAATTTTGTTTATAACCTCAAGTAACTGCCGTGCTGGTTAAACAGTAAATCCCAACCATTAAAAACCAATAACTGCTGCGAATTATTTAGGGTGCGCCCAAACATCAAATCCAGCGGGCCCAGTTAAAAATGTGCTAAAATTTTCCGGTTTAACTTATTACCTGACGTTACGCGCACACCTAGATCTTAGCGCTAAGTTATTGAGTTTGACGATTTTATGCACTGATTGTTAGTATAAAATCAGCTCGCCATGAGGAAAAACCAATAATTTAGCGCTAAAGTCTTTATCGTGTGTAACGTTACTTATTACGGAATATGAACAAATGCTCGATTTTCTAACGCAGGCTTTTAGCATTAAAACTATTCTTTACCATTTCAATATCGGCAGTGGTTATAGTTTGTCATATATTGAAGCAATTGGAACAGTTTTTGGGCTATTATGTATTTGGTATGCCAGTCAGGAAAAAATTATTAATTTCTGGTTTGGTTTATTGAATGTAACTTTATTCGCGATAATTTTTTACCAAATTCAATTATACGCCAATTTATTACTACAAATATTTTTCTTCGTGATGAATGTTTACGGACTTTACGCATGGGGTAAACCAGCCGCCAGTGATGATGGACTCAAAATCCGCTGGCTAAAACCGCAGCAGCTGATTATTACCATCATCATCGCAATTATTGCCATTGTTGTGCTGGCAAATTTTATTAATCCAATTTTTAGTTTTCTAACAGTTGCGGCAGTAAAATTAATGCAATTAGTGGCACCGAATCTAAGCATGCCCGCAGTTGAGCCCGATCCCT
>JBPOJK010000124.1:0-6406 GCA_052033675.1 Pseudomonadota bacterium | reverse complement strand
TTGATAAAAAAGACGACGCGGTGTAGGCTAACTACATAAGGAGTCTTTTTTGAAATACGACAAAGTCCAGAGCTCAAAGACGAAGAGTATAGAATCAGGCACGATATTTATCTTTCAACCGCCACTGCTTTACCGGTAAATTCCAATAATTGGTTCATGGTCGGGTAACCTTCAGAGTCGCCTTTGACTAAAGTAGCCATCGCTCCAACACCATTAGCCAATTCGCCACATTCAGCCATTGGCTTGTTAGCCAAAATCCCGGCAAGAAAGCCGGCCGCAAAACCATCACCAGCTCCAACGGTATCGACCAATTTATGAACCGGATAACCAGCAACCCGGGTTTGCTCACCGCGATGACTGATTAAACAACCATCTTTACCCAATTTCAACACGACAGTTGTGCAACCCATAGCATGAAAGCGGGCAAAAATCTCTTTAGTATCAGAGGTGCCCAATAAAAATTCAGCCTCATCCAATCCCGGAAAAATAATATCTGCCAACCCCGCGATCTCCAATAAAGTTTTACGCGCACTCTCGGCATCCCACAGTTTTAACCGCAAGTTGGGATCAAAAGAAACCATCACCCCTTGCTTACGGGCACTGTTTATCGCCGCAAAACTGGCGGCTTTACAATTATCAGCCAGTGCCGGCAAAATTCCGCTAACATGAAGAATTTTTGCCTGTCCGATATAATCATCATTTATTAATGCTTCATCCATATTGGTAATCGCCGCGCCCTTACGGTAGTAATAAACGGTTGGGTTACTATTGTGGTATTGTTCTTTAAACAATAACCCGGTCGGCAGATTATCATCATAACTAACCTGCGATAAGTCAATCCCCTCGCCTTGGAGAGCATATTTGACATAGCGCCCAAATTCATCATTGCCCAGACGCGAAATCCAGCCGCAGCGATAACCCAGCCGCGACAAGGCAATCGCAACATTAGCTTCGGCACCACCGATTGATTTGGAAAAAGTATTGACAAAGCGTAGCGGTCCGGCATGCTCCGGACTGAAAATTACCAGCGCTTCACCCAGTGTAACTACATCCATTTGCTCATCCTATCCAAAATTAAAATAGCTTATACATAACAAACTAATAACTACTGAATACAAATAAAGAACTAGGCACAAGGCACAGAGGTGTACAATTAACGTACATAAGGCGCCTTGTAACAACGTTATTTCGCGGTATTCTGAGTAGTTATCCGAAATTAAAATAGTTTTTGGCATTGTAATAACTAATATCGGCAACCAGTTTAGCCAAAGTGTCTTCATCTGCCGGATATTCGCCATTTTCAACCCAGCGCCCGATCAGATTGCATAAAATTCGCCGGAAATATTCATGGCGGGTATATGACAAGAAGCTGCGCGAATCGGTTAACATGCCAACAAAAGTCGCCAATGCACCAAGATTGGCAAAGGCTTTTAATTGCTCTTCCATACCATCGCGCTGATCATTAAACCACCAGCCGGAACCTAATTGAATTTTGCCGCGGGCAGTACTATCCTGAAAACATCCCATCAAGGTTGCCAGCAAATAGTTATCGGAGCCATTCAGACTATAGAGTATGGTTTTAGGCAAACCGCTGTTACTATTGATGGCATCCAGTAAGCGTGACAACGGCTCAGCTACCGGAGTATCATTAATCGCATCAAATCCACTATCGGCACCCAATTTGGTAAACATCGTGCTGTTATTATTACGAGTTGAATTCATATGATATTGCATTGCCCAGCCATATTTTTGGTATTGTTCACCCAGAAAAATCAATACATAGCTGCGGAATTGGGTTTCTTCAAGCGCTGTCACTGTCTGACTGGTTAACGCTTTGGCAAAAATCGCCTCCACCTCAACGACTGATGCGGTGGCAAACGGAACATAATTCAGCCCATGATCCGAAACTTTACAGCCATTGGTATTAAAAAATTCCACCCGTGCCGCCAATGCCTGCAAGAAACTCGTCAATGAATTTATTGCAATACCAGAAGCTGCCGCTAATTTATCCAGATAAGCACAATATTCAGGATTATTAATCGCTAACGCTTTATCTGGACGAAAACTTGGCAATACTTTGGTTGCTAACTCAGTAGCCAACTGGCGATGAATCAATAGATCATCAATCGGATCATCGGTAGTACAAATCACTTCAACATTGGATTTAGCAATAATCTTGCGGACGGTTAGCTCACCGGATTGAATCTGACGTTGTGATTCATCCCAGATTTTCGCGGCATTTTGCGGGTTAAGAATATCATAAATCCCAAAATAACGTTGCAGCTCCAAATGAGTCCAATGATATAACGGATTACCAATTAGTTGCGGCAATGTGGTTGCCCACGCTAAAAATTTATCAAAATCACTGCTTTCGCCGGTAATATATTTTTCGTCAATCCCGACACTGCGCATTGCCCGCCATTTATAATGATCACCGGCTAACCACATTTGCGTTAAATTGCTAAACTGTTTATCTTCCAATATTTCGTGTTGTTGAATATGGCAATGATAATCAATAATTGGTAGATTTTTGGCGTAATTGTGAAATAAGTGAATGGCAGTCGAATTGCTTAATAAAAAATTTTCATCCATAAATGCGGCCATTATTAATCCCTCTTAAAAAAATTTGTTTTCCCTATGTTAATGCTCGCTTGATACAAGCAGATCTTGCAGCGCTGATTTGTTGGTAAGCGCTTCCACCTGTCCAACAGATATTGATATCAATCGGATATCAATCACTACTTGCTGCGCACCGCAGTAAACTAATCCGGCATTAACAATGTTTACGTTAACATACGTTATTTTAAACGATATACCCTATCCCGTGTGAACTTTAATTAATTGAAATCAGTTAATAAATTAGTAGATTACAGCCAAATCACCGAACAATATATTACTAGGTTAATAGTATAATCAGCGCAACTATCCTCTGGGCAATTGTTTGCCGGAGATTTGTAATCTTAATCAATTTAACGGCTGGGCCGGAGCAGATAATTTATCATGTTGGTTTTCAACTACAAATCCAAGCTTACCGAGTAAAGAATTAAAAAATGCACCGCGAAGGTGCACTTTTAATAAGACTAGTGGCATCCATTGACTGTTGCGGCAGGATCATTTTTTGCAAAATCGCAGCTAACACTTTTATTGGTAGTGGTATTGGTAAATTCAACTTGATACATACCTTTATGAGTTTCTTGTTTTTTAATCGTACAACTGCTTTGAACTTGTTGCAAAGTTGTAGCACTAGTAATCGATAAACTATTGCATTTCAACGTACTCATATCCAATGATGAAGCAAATGATAAAACCGGCAATGCCAACGCAATCACTAAAAATTTACGCATAATTTATTCCTCTCAAAATTAATAACTGACAGGCGCTTATTTTAACACTATGCTTGGAATTTAAGAGTACAGAATTGTGCTTCACAACAAATAAAACAAAAACCCCAGATATATTTATCTGGGGTTTTTGCTCAGTAGGAAACAATCACTCATTTAAAGGAACAATATTAGATTGTTTAGCTTATTTTCGGAAATACTGACAATCCGTGGTTCTTTGGACCAGAAAGAACCGGCAAGTCTCGGCACTTGCAGGAATAATTCTAGCATTAAAGTAACTTAAATTAATAGCTGCAAATTTGCATAACAGCTTTGCAAATTTGCAAGATGGTTAAGAAACAATAGCAAACACACTACTCCAATTACGATTTATCAATACCCGCGTTGTTTCAACATCCTGTTTTAATAGCCGCACCAGTTGCTGCAGATAAATTTCACAATCATCAGAACTCGATAATTCTTTAGTACTAATCGGCATATATGGGGCATCGCTTTCAATCAGGATGTTATCCAGCGGTATTCGCATTATCGATTTAAGCAATTGGCTATTGGCATTCATGATAATGCTACCAATGCCCAAATAAGCCCCTTTTTTAATCAATTGACGCGCCAGCTCGCTATTACCATTATATGCATGCACCAGCAGCGGAACTCGTAATTGTGCTTTGGCAAGCAGCATTAACAATTGATTGTAGGCACGGACACAATGGATAACTACCGGTTTGTGATATTCACCAGCCAAGCGTAGATGCAATTCAAATACCGCTTGCTGATATTCGAAATTGTCTTTTAATAAATCTAGTCCGCATTCGCCAATAAAATCCGGACGAGATTGCTCAATCTGCTCACGCAATAATTGTTCAAGCAACATTAAGTCTGGATATTCACTGACTGCCCACGGATGCACGCCAAATCCAATTTTAATCTGTGGTTTTTGCTGGCGCAATGAAACTAGAGTCATAAAATCTGCTGGTGTAATTGCGGCTACCGCCCGGGGAAAATCTGCGGTTTTTTCATTTAGCGCGCCCAGATGGCAATGAGCATCAAATATTCGACTAGTCATCACAAATGTTCAACAACTAACTCTTTATAGCCGGTAGCGGCATCAAATTCACGTTTGAATAATAAGTCTTTAAATTCTATCACTACAATTTCTGCAGTGGTATTAATCAAACACCCGTCCAGTAAATGACCGCCAAAGCAATGTCCATGATTATCGGCAACACTCAAATGCAAATGAGCCCCGTGCTGTGATAAAGTTCCGTTCAACGAGATTATTTCAAAATCCCCCTCACGTTTTAGATAAGTACTACCACCAGCCAAGCGCAAATGCAAATTATTTAAACATCCCACTGAACTGATAATTGCTCCGGCCTCAATTTTATGTTGGTGGCATAAATTGAGCAATTCTGATTTAAGGTCTTGTCCCTGTGTTAGCCGGCACACATGAGGCACAAATTTAGTAGCGTCCATAACCAACCTCCATAACTACCGGTAAATTTTGCTGTTCTTTAGATAAATGCATCCAATCAACATCATCAAAAACATTCAGGCTGACTAAGTGAAAATAATAATAAAAAATCATTCCGCTGATCCGCGATGAAAATAATCACAATATGCAGCGATGTTACATTTTTCGCATTCCGGTTTGCGCGCCTTACATACGTAGCGACCATGGAGAATCAGCCAATGATGGGCATCAAGTAAAAACTCTTCGGGAATAACCTGCATCAAGCCTTGTTCAACTTCAAGCACATCTTTGCCGCGGGCAATTCCCAAGCGATTGGCTAACCGAAAAATATGGGTATCGACGGCAATTACCGGCTGATTAAACAAGGTATTAAGAATAACATTGGCAGTTTTCCGTCCTACCCCCGGCAAGGCTTCCAATTCCCTACGGGTATGCGGAACTTCACCATTATATTTCTCATGCAAAATTTGTGCCATTGCCACGACGTTCTTGGCTTTGGAACGATAAAGTCCGATTGTTTGGATATATGGAATCAGCCCGTCGATTCCCAATGCCGCAATCTGCGCGGCAGTATTCGCCACCGGATATAATTTGGCGGTTGCCTTATTGACACCGACATCAGTTGCTTGTGCCGACAAAATTACTGCCACCAACAATTCAAAATTGCTGCTATAATTCAATTCGGTAGTTGGTTTAAGATTATCTTCCCGTAAAATTGCAAAAATTTGCTGCGCCTGTTGCCGGCGTTTAGCTAACTGAACTTTTGAAACCATAATTAATACTCAGACTCCCACTGATAAGCGAGATTTTCAAAACGGGTATATTGGTTTAGGAATGCCAGTTTTACCAAACCGGTCGAGCCACTCCGGTTTTTGGCAATATTTACTTCGGCAAGCCCCTTGTCTTTACTGTCCTCGCGGTTGTAATAGTCATCGCGATATAACAGTAAAATAATATCCGCATCCTGCTCCAACGCACCGGATTCACGCAAATCTGAAATATTCGGACGTTTGTCGGTACGGCTCTCAACATCACGATTCAATTGAGATAGCAGGATAATCGGCACATCCAATTCCAACGCCAGAGTTTTCAGCGAGCGCGAAATTTCAGCGATTTCCTGAGCGCGGTTGGAATTTGGTCCGCTATTGATACCACTCATAATCTGGACATAATCAATAACAATCAACCCGAGTTTACCCACCCGGTCACTCAAGCGCCGCGCGCGGGCACGGAGGTCAATGACATTGATTCCTGAAGTTTCGGCAATATGAATCGGAGCGCTTTTGAGTTCATTCATGGCGATAAAGATTTTTTCCATATCATCATGAGTAACATCCCCACGTTTAATAATACTCTGATCAACCCGTGCACACGACCTTAGCATCCGCTGTACCAATTGCACTGCGGGCATTTCCAGCGAAAATACCGCCACCGGCATTTTGTTTTTGAGCGCAATATTTTCAGCGATATTCAGGGCAAACGAAGTTTTCCCCATCCCCGGACGTCCGGCAATAATAATCAGCTCACCCCGTTGTAATCCCGAGGTATAGCCATCCAATTCAGTATAGTGGGTTGCCACACCGGTAATTCCATC
>JBPOJK010000065.1:0-7274 GCA_052033675.1 Pseudomonadota bacterium | reverse complement strand
CTTTAAACCTGATCAGGCTAATACCTGCGCAAGGGAGTGTGTCTATTCAGTTTTCCAATGAATCCCACCCTCCCTTATAAGAATTAACCCTTATAAGGAATCGACTATGAACAATTCTAACCGCCTGACTTTGGGCGAAACCATCTTTATCGCAATTTTGTCATCAGCTCTCGGCATCGCATGGTGGGCGTATTCGTTTTTCTACGACATTGTCTCGCCGCTTTTGAAAACTTTTGGCATCAGTGGCTTACTCGAAGGCTTTTGGCATATGGGCGGCATATTTTTTGCCTTTATTATCCGTAAACCCGGCAGTGCGGTATTGGGCGAAACCATTGCCGCCGGAGTTGAAGGTTTTATTTCACAATGGGGCTTTTCGGCAATCGTTTCCGGACTTTGTCAGGGAATTCCGGTTGAAATCGTCTTTTTGCTCTGCCGTTATCGCTTGTGGAATAAATATACCTGTATGTTAGGCGGTTGCGCCTCGGCACTGGGTGGTTATCTGGTAACTTATTACTGGTATGGCTATAACCATTTCACTTTATGGTTTAATATTTTGAATTTATCCTGTAATCTGGTTTCCGGCGCGCTGCTGGGTGGATTATTTTCGTGGTATCTGGCGCGGCAACTGGCACATTCGGGAGTTCTCAATCATTATCGAATTGCGCTAGCCAAAGAATGACCACACCAATTTTCACCATTAAGGATTTTAGCTTTAGTTATCCGTTTAGCTCACAGACAATTAGTTTACCGGGAGAAATTTCAATTGGTCGCGGCGAATGTATTTTAATCAGTGGTGCTTCCGGAAGCGGTAAATCAACACTATTAGCAGCGTTAAAGGGATTAATTCCGCATTATATCAATGGTCATCTCGATGGTGAAATTCAGTTCTGCGGGCGCTCAATTGGCGAATTGAATAGTTCGGAGATGCTGGCAATCGGTTATTTGCAGCAAAATCCGGATAGCCAGCTAATTTGTCCCGATGTTTTCTCTGAATTAGCATTTGCGCTGGAAAATCTTGGGTTTGCGCCAGAAGAGATTCAAGCAAGAATTGTAGCAATTTGCCAAAAATTTGCCGTCAGTCACCTCTTGTCACGAAAAACTGCGACGCTCTCTGGCGGCGAAAAACAAAAAATTAACTTACTGGCGATTTTATTGATGGAACCAGAGGTTATTCTTTTGGATGAACCAACCGCGTTTCTTGATCCGGATTCGGCATGGCAGATTGCCGAGATTTTGCAGGAATACCTCCACCATAAAACCATTATTATCATTGAGCACAACCAGCATTATTTTGAAAAAATGATTAACCGTGGTTTGCTGATTGGCGCTGATGGTCAAATTAACATGGTTGAGCGCGAGCAAATTGACTGGCACCAATCGCTAACTAATACCCCAGCAACTCTAGCTGCAGATTCCCCCACTATTCTGGAAATAAACAATCTGCATTTTAGCTATTCACCGGACGTAAAACTGCTTAATAATATTTCGCTAAAGCTCCATGCTGGTGAGATTATTGCCATCTGCGGTAGTAATGGCAGCGGTAAATCAACCTTGTTAAAACTAATTGCTGGAATAATTGGCAGTTCTGGGGCGATATTTTGGCAGCAACAGGATATTACACAACTAAAGCGCTCACAATTATGGCGCGATTTGCGCTTAATTTGGCAAAATCCGGAGAACCATTTTATTTATTCAAAAGTGCAGGACGAATTAGCCTTGCAACCAGAACTACTCGAACAATTTAATTTAGCCGAGCTAAAAAGTCATAACCCGTTCAACCTGTCTGAAGGACAGAAACGCCGCCTATCACTGGCGATTGGTTTAAGCGGAAATAGCCAACTGCTATTATTGGACGAGCCGACTTTTGGACAGGATTATCAAAATAAGCAAATGTTGGCAGAAGTTCTATTAAATAGCGCAGCGCGTGGAACTGCAATAATTATGGTTAGTCATGATGAAGATTTTGTTCACTCGCTATGTCAACGAGTATATCAGCTTAAGGATGGACAACTTGTCAGCCGCAACTAATTATCGGGTACATCCCTATCTATTTGTAATAATTCCAGTGATCGGAATCATTGGCGTATTTGGTGCCGCATCATTATCTGCTTACGGTTTAATTCTATTAGTGATGTTTGCCAATTTGAGATTTTTTAGCCGCAAACTGCAATTTAAGCGCTTAGCCTTATTTTCATTATTATTGCTTCCGGCATTAGCGGCGATGTTTGCCGGTAGTTATTTTTTTGGGCAAATTCCCGAACACGCACAATCGCTAGCGCAAAGCGGCGTAACTAAAAACCAACTGGCACTATTATTGTGTTTGCGGCTCTATACGCTGGCAATAATTTCCTTTGCCTTTACCTTGCATATGCCGCGGCTGCGCCTAATCTACAATTTATTACAACAGCGCCTGCTACCGTTAAATATCGGCTTTGCGCTAATTGCGGTAAATAATGCGCTGAGTTATCTCAAACAGGAGTTTTTCCGGATTCAAATTGCCTACCAGATGCGCTTTCAAAAACGCAGCTATTCACCGCGGATTATCCTGCCGCTACTAATTGCCGCTGCGCGCTACGCCCAGCAATTGGCATTAAGCATGCAGATTCGCGGCTTAAATAAAGAGCGGAGTTATTACCAGCGCCGTGATAAAATCACTGCCAAAGATCTTACGCTATTAGTCGTAAATTTACTGATTATGCTGGTAATTTTGCATTACAATTAATTCGTAACAGACGTTATGCGCGGATCTATGTTTTAGCACATACCTAATATCACTTTATAAAGTTAAGCACATGAAAAAAACATTAATTTACAGTCTAACGTTTGCATTATTTACCAGTAAATTATTAGCGAGTGACTTTTTCTATGCGGGTAATTTTGAAAGTATGATAAATACCGGCGATATTAGCGGAAAAATAAAATTATCCCAGCTAAAACAAAAATCCGGTTATTGGGGCGTCGGTGCATTGGCAGGATTAAATGGTGAAATAATTCAGCTCGATGGCAAGCTTTTAGTTTCTTATGGCAATAAAGTCAATGTCACCAATAGCTTTGGTGCCAACGAATCGGCAACTTTATGGATGAGCGAAAAAGTTAGCAAATGGCAAAATATCAAGATAACAAAAAATATGGATAGTGAACAGTTTGAGCAATTTGTTGAACAAAGTGCATTAAAAAATAAGATCGATCTAAATAAACCTTTTGCATTCAGAGTTACCGGTAAATACCGGAATCTTAGTTGGCATATAGTGTCAGGAATACCTCGCCACAAGACAATAAATACTAACGAAGAAGAACATAATAACCATATGGCAAACATGCGCGTTTTTGATCAGGCAAACGCTAGTGGCGAATTGGTCGGTTTTTATAGTGGCGATAAATTAGCCGGGGTTATTTCACATGTTGATGAAAAATATCATCTTCATTACATCAATGAATCGGAGACGATGTCCGGGCATGTTGATGAGTACAGCATTGAATCAGGTTCCATATTGTGGTTACCGGCAAAATAATTCATAACCACATGATTAACCTTAATAAAAAATGTTATAAAAAATTCATTAATGGCAAATAATCTATGAATAATCATCAAAACCATAATCCAATATTAGCGATTCTTGGATTACAGCTAAACTTTATCGTCGGTGATTTAACCGGTAATACCCAAAAAATAATTACCGCAATTAAAAAAAATGGCAATGACTATGATTTGCTGATTTTTTCAGAATTGGCAATTAGTGGCTATCCACCACTGGATTTAATTGAGAAACCCGGGTTTGTAACCCAGCAACTGCAGCATCTGGAACAGATTTGTACCTTCTCCCGCAATTACCGCTGCAGTACCATCCTGGGATTTATTGCCGATAATCATAGTGGGCGCGGCAAACCATTTTATAATGCCTTGGCGGTTATTGAACAAGGTGAAATTCGCTATCAGTACAATAAGCAATTATTGCCGACTTACAATATTTTTGATGAAAGCCGGCATTTTGAATCAGGCGACACTTGTGGTTGCTACACCATTAACGGCATAAAAATCGGCTTACTGATTTGTGAAGATGCATGGAATCAATTGGGTACTGCCGATGAACCGCTGCGTTATCTGACTGACCCGCTTAATCAACTGGCAGCGCTTAATCCGGACTTAATTGTCAGCATCAACGCCTCCCCTTCTGAAATTAATAAAATGCACCAACGGGTTAATTTAATTAAACACATTAACCGCCAATTACATGCTCCAGTCATCTACGTTAATCAAGTTGGCAGTAATGATGATATTGTCTTTGATGGCAATTCCTGCGCCCTAAATTCGCAGGGACAATTATTGTGCGCCACAGCCTTTCAGGAAGATACTCTCGAATTGAAATATGTCAAGCGTGACCTTACTGCCGCAACGACTAAGCTAGCATCGTTAGCTGGCAGCCAATTTAAATCACCACCAGTAGCAGAATTTATTTACCAGCAGATAGTTTGCGGTATTCGTGATTATGTTACTAAAGTTGGTTGTCTTGGCGTCGTAATCGGTGAAAGCGGCGGCATTGATAGCGCTTTGTTAACTGCATTGGCAGTCGATGCACTAGGTGCCGAAAAGGTGCTGGCAATTACCATGCCATCGATAGTCTCCAGCACCGGTAGCTGGCAGGACAGCGCCGAATTGTGCCAAAATTTGGGAGTAAAACTATATACTCATCCGATTCAGGATTTGGTTGATAATTATCGCCGTGGTTTTGAAAATTCCATCGGTAAAATTCACAATAATTTAACCATTGAAAATATTCAGGCGCGAATCCGCGGTAATATTTTGATGGAATATTCCAATGATAGCGGTTATCTGGTTTTATCGACCAGCAATAAGTCCGAAGCCGCAGTGGGTTATACTACGCTCTATGGCGATATGTCGGGCGGTCTGGCGCCGTTATCCGATGTCTATAAAAGCGAGGTGTGGGAGGTAGCCCGTTATTATAATCAATTACATTTTCCGGCGCGGCAGATTAATCTGATTCCGGTGGCGATTATTGATAAAGAACCCAGCGCCGAACTAGCCAGCGGTCAAAAAGACCGCGATTCATTACCGCCTTACCATGTTCTTGATGCAGTACTGAAACTCTATCTGGAAGGTGATTTAATCACTAATACCGAACGGCACGCCTTACAAGAATATATCAGTCAACAACTATCCGAACAACAGGTTTTAGCAATTTATGCACTGGTTGACAAAGCCGAATTTAAACGCCGGCAGGCACCGCCAACCATCCGGGTGCATTCCCGGGCATGGGGTGCCGGACGACGGCTGCCGATTGTACAAAAATATCGTCCCGGATTTAGAATTTAGATTTTAATCAGCACTAGAATCTGGATACGTGCGTAACCTCAGTTAGCTAAATATAAGACTATTTTTATAAGATTACTCATTAAAGAACATTAATATGAAGATCAATACCCATCAACAACCAGCAATTATTACCAGTTTGCTGGATAATGATTTATACAAATTTAGTATGCATCAAGCCGTGCTGCATCAATTTCCCGCTGCCGAAGTAGTTTTGAAATTCAAGTGTCGCAATGACGGCATTATTTGGAGCCCTGCAATCGTGGCGGAGATAACCGCGCAAATTGAGGCCTTAACCAGTTTAAATTTCACGGAAGATGAATTAGCCTATTTGGCAACCCTGCGCTTTTTAAAAGCTGATTATATTGATTTTCTGCGGATATTTCGCCTACAGAAGCGTTATATCAATATTTACCAGCAGCAAAATGAACTACATATCGAAATTAGCGGACCGTGGTTGCACACGATTTTATTTGAAGTGCCGGTATTGGCAATTGTCAATGAAGTTTATTTTCGTCATCACACAGTAAATAATTTGGATTATGCCCAAGGGCAACTAAGTCGTAAAATTGCAATCATTAAGACCTTTCCGGAGAGTTTTAAATTCTCGGATTTCGGCACCCGCCGGCGCTATACCAAGGATTGGCATCATTCAGTAATTGGGCAAATCGTTGAGCAACTACCGGGCAATTTTCTGGGAACATCCAATGTCTTATTTGCCAAAGAATTTCAAGTCACTCCGATTGGAACCATGGCGCATGAATGGCTGCAGGCTGGACAAGCCCTCACCCGCATCCGCGATAGTCAAAAATTCATGTTTCAAAAGTGGGCCGATGTTTATCGCGGTGACTTAGGGATTGCGCTTAGTGATGTCGTTGGTGTTGATGCCTTTATCCGCGATTTTGATTTATACTTTGCTAAATTATTTGATGGCTGCCGTCAGGATAGTGGTTGTCCTTTTGAATGGGGCGAAAAAATTATTCAGATGTATCAAAAATTACGGATTGATCCGGCAACTAAGGTTGCGGTTTTCAGCGACAGCTTGGATATTAATAAAGCCAAACAGCTATATGACCGTTTTCACGGACGCTTAAAAGTCATGTTTGGAATCGGTACTAATCTGACCAATGATGTTGGGGTTGAACCGCTCAATATTGTCATAAAAATGGTCACATGCAATGGCATGCCGGTGGCAAAAATCGCCGATGGCAACGGCACCAAAGGAATGTGTGAAGATGAAGAATATCTAAAATATTTAAAAAGCCAGTTTCTGATTAGTGTTTAAAAAAACAACATTAACAATCCAGCGGAATCTATTACGCCATTATTAGGGCGACGGTTTCCATCTTCACTAATTTAACAATATATTGATTTATATCTGTATCTTATACCACACAAGTTTCAAATAAATAGATAAACCGTCACCAGCTATGCAAAAATGGATAGTGAATTATCCCAAAACGCACCGGCAAAATCATTTGCCTGTAAAAATCACATAATTCACGTTTTAGCAACCAATCTCATTTAAAACAAATAGACTCCAATCGCTAGTAATTCCAATGCATCTATAAATTTACCCATTAATTAATCAAGGTTTATTTTATTCACAAACACATTCATTCTCTAATGCTTGCTACCGCTATTCATTCAGTCAATTTTGACTGATTTTAGCATTATTACGCATCACCTCACAGCATAACAACTTGTATTTATTTATTATAATATTTTTTCATCATTAAAATATTATTAATATTCAAGCATTTTTTAGCCTGAACTATTATAACGACCTGAGAAGACCTGCTTATTGGTCATACAAACTTAGCAAATTTTTAGGAGCAAGATATTGCTTAAATTACCAACAAACTATAATCCTTCGGAAGATATCAATCCCTCGGATCCTCAGAATAAAGAACTTGTCCATACCAACTCAAATAATAATGATGAG
>JBPOJK010000186.1:0-2934 GCA_052033675.1 Pseudomonadota bacterium | reverse complement strand
GTAGTACTTATGGAGTAGGTTTAGCCGGGATTGGCGCATCGTTTAAATTAAGCCAACACTTTGATTTACGGGTTGAAGATTATGCTTTAGTTCCCTTCCAAAACACTTATACCGGAACTGCCAATGTCGTAACTGGTGGTGTTCAATATAACTTCTAAAGAATAATGGTGATTTTTTGTCATTCCTGTTTTAGCAGGAGTCTATTGTTTAAAGAGCAGAAAATTAAATTAAATAGGAAAAACAAGCAAAATGAAAACTTTATTAATTCGCATCATGATTTTGACCGCTGCAATTATGTTAGCCGCTTGTAGCGGTGGTGGAAGTTGTTTTACACAGGATATTTCGCAAACAGTTTATTTAGACCCCAATGGTGGAGGAATCAGCAACGGTCAGGTAAATGTTTCAGTTTCGCCAGTGATTAAACTTAAATTTACTACAGTTATGAATCCAGTCACGGTTAATACCACGACAATTTTGTTATCAACAAGACCGTTAAGTAATGGGCTAACTAAAAATCAGAGTGGTGGTGAGTTAATTGCCATCACTTCACCAACAACTAGCGATAATCAAACGTTTAGTTTCTCGCCAATTGAGCGCCTAAGTGAAAACAAGCAGTACTATATTACTGTGCAAGATACTAAAACCATGGCGAATATTACGGTAAACGGACAATTCGACTTTACTACCGGCGATGATGTTGCACCAAGTGTTAGTCTGCAAACGCCAACTAATGGTAGTAGCGGAGTGTCTCTAACGCCAGTTATCAGCCTGCTATTTAGCGAATCGGTGACCGGAGTTAACCCGCAAAATGTATCATTACATGCCAATTCTATCAATGGTAATTCGGTGACTATTAGTGGAATTACTGCTGGCGCTGGTAATAACCTTTATACCTTAAATCTGGCTGAATCATTAGCCAGTAGCACGACTTATTATTTGGTAGTGGAAAGTGCTATCAGTGATACCGCAAACCCACCCAATCGACTGGCAACCACAGTATTTAATTTTACTACCGGTGATTTTATTGCACCACAGGTAACGCTGCTTACTCCACAAAATAATTCAACCGGAGTGTCTCTAACTCCAGCCATCAGCATGCTATTTAGCGAGTCGGTAGCTGGGGTCAATCCGCAAAATGTATCGTTGCATGCCGGCTCTAGCAATGGTAATCCGGTGATTATTAGTGGAGTTACCTCGGGTGCTGGTAATCTTTATACTTTAAACTTAGCTGAATCACTAGCTAGCAGTACGACTTATTATTTGGTAGTGGAAAGTGCTATTAGTGACGCGGCAAATCCTCCCAATCGACTGGCAACCACGGTATTCAATTTTACTACTGGAGACTTTATTGCGCCACAGGCGGTTATGATAAATCCACAAAATAATTCAACTGGAGTGGCGGTGGCGACAGTTATTCATTTACAGTTTAGTGAATCGGTGCAAAATGTCAGCACTTCTAGTTTAACGCTTCACGCTGAGAGTACTGGTGGTTTAATAGTTATTGCAGATATCACCAATCCCAGTGGTAATCAGCGCGATTATTATTTAACACCGCGCACAAATCTGATTAATCGCACCGACTACTATGTGGTAGCTGACAATGCGATCACTGATTTATCGGGAAATGCGTTGGTTAATAGTGTATTTAACTTTACGACAGCATGGCAATATGCCTATATTACCAATAATGAAAGTAATAATTACACTCAATGCGCAGTTACTCGTGATGGTATAATTGAATCGGCGAGTTGCATAAATATAACCCCTAGTGGAGCCGGCCAGTTAAATATTCCATCTGGGATAGCCTTTGTTGGCAATTACGCCTATATCAATAATATCGGCAGTAATAGCTATACTCAATGTAATGTTGGGGCGCTAGGTATAGAATCGGCAACCTGCAATACCATAACGCCAACTGGATCGGGGGCTTTGAACGCACCGGGCGGGATTACCTTTTATGGTAATTACGGCTATATTGCCAATGTTAATGGTAATAGCTATACCCAATGTGCAGTTGATAGCAGTGGTATGCTGCAAATTGCTAACTGTAATACCGTGACACCAAGTGGTGGTGGAGCACTCAATATGCCGCGCAGTATTGGTTTTAGTGGTACTTATGCCTATCTTGTCAACGGTGGTGATGATAGTTATACCCAATGTAATGTGGCTATTTCTGGCATTGATTTAGCTAGTTGTACCAAGGTTACACCAATCGGAACTGGAGCACTGCATGGTCCTTATGAAATTGCCTTTCATGGTGGTTATGCGTATTTTACCAATGGATTTAGTATGCTGCCGGAAACTAGTTATACTCAATGTAGTGTTACTAATGGTCTGATTGATTCAACCAGTTGTAATACGGTAACTCCACTTAGCCCCGGTGCGTTGATGATTCCGGTGGGAATTGCCTTTAGCGGATCGTATGTGTATTTGGTTAATCATGCGAACGATGCTGGTTATCCACCAGTTGGAGGTAATTATACCCAATGCAACGTTAATAATTCGGGGATTGATGCGGCAAGTTGTAATACTATTTCTTTGCCAACTGGGATACTAAATTTACCGGGTGGAATTGCCATTCATTAATAGTAGTTAATAAAAATGGGGCTTGATATAGCCCCATTTTTATTATTCATCAGTTACACAGCCAAGGCTGGCAGATTGAACATTTTTGATAAATTTGTATAGTGTTCCAGATGTCGCACGATAGGCTGGCGCAACCCATGCTTTGCGGCGTTCGGCTAATTCGGCATCACTAACTTCGACATTAATTGTACGTTTAGAGGCATCAATTGCAATGATATCACCGTCACGCACCAAGGCGATATTGCCACCAACCTGTGCTTCGGGTGTTATATGACCGATAATGAAACCATGCGAACCACCGGAGAAACGTCCATCAGTGATCAAAGCAACATCTTTACCCAATCCGGC
>JBPOJK010000139.1:0-3409 GCA_052033675.1 Pseudomonadota bacterium | reverse complement strand
GTACCGTGGATGTGCAAAAAATAGCGATCATACAAGGTTTGTAAACCTAGATATTTGAACTGGTAATCGCGGCGCCCATCCAAAGCTTGCCCCAATTTAGCCAGATCAAATTCTGCTAAACGCGGATCCAATAATTCAGCCTTAATCCCTTTGGCAATATATTCGCCAAAATAATCGGCATAGTGCTCATTCATTTCAGCTTGTGATAATTCACGCCCGATTACTTCGTGACGAATAGTATGCAACAATAACCGCGCAGTTACGGCATTGTATTCCGGCTCATTTTCAATCAGCTGACGCGCTGCCAAAATAATTGATTTATACACTTCCGCCTGATTAACGCCATCATAAAGATTTTTAAGTGCTTCATCCAAGATTAATTTGGCATCGACTTCTAAAAGTCCATCACAAGAAGCCTGAATCACGCCATAAAGATAACCGAGATTTAATGGTTTGCGTTGACCATCATCATGCACCACATTTATTTGTGAATCCGGCTGGCGCACGCCCTCCAAATCCCGTTCATGGCGGCGTTCTTCGCGATACAAGACATAGGCGCGGGCAACTTCATGTTCGCCATTACGCATCAATGCTAATTCCACCTGATCCTGAATTTCTTCGATATGGATTGAACCACCGTCTGGTTTACGGTTTTGCAATGCCATGATTACCATATTAGTTAACTGACGCACCTGATCACGCACCCCGACGGATGATAAACTATTGTGACCATGTACCGCAATAAACGCCTTGGTGATTGCCACGGCAATTTTAGTTGGATTAAATTCAACTACTTCACCATTTCTACGTACCACATGATAACGGGAAAAATCACCAACTGGTGCCATTGACTGCCCCAATTGGGTTGCCAGCATACTGGCTTCATTACTCAAATGCATAGGTTTTCCTTTATATTAAAGCTAAGACTCCGCACACTACATATAGACATATACTAAGCATAAACACTATAGATTGTGTTTTTAAACAAGATATTATACTAAGAGTCACTACTAAAAAACAAACATATTTAGTCCAAAAAAGTAAATATTTTTCTTGACAGCCATCAAAGGCTTGCTATTCATGTACTCAATCAAATTCGAACACACGCGTGTGGAAATACTAGTAGGCATTTTGCTGTGAAGCTTACACACGTAAGTGAGTAGCAAAATAACAACCTAGGATAATGAATTTGTTTGAGTATAGCTTAGTAAAAATGTCGTTTTTTGTTAGTGGCTAACTCTCTGCAAAAAGCCTAGATATGCTACAATTATGTCCGTTTTAAAAAAGGAATATTATGGCGATTCAATGGTTCCCTGGGCACATGAACCGGGCAAAAAAAGATTTACAGGATTTAAACAGTGAAATCGATGTGGTCATTGAATTACTTGATGCCCGCGCACCTTTTTCCAGTTGCAATCCGTTAATTCAAAATATTATTCGTCATAAACGCACCATCCGCATCCTCAATAAAAGCGATCTGGCCGATCCGGTAATCAGTAGTGTTTGGTTGACCTATTTTAACCAACAAAGCAATAGCCAGGCTATTTTGGGCGATAAAGACAATAAAAAGCAACGCGAGAAAATCATTCGCCTCTGCCGTGACATCGCGCCAGCCCGTGGAACCAGCTTTGAAAAACCACTGCGGGTAATGATTACCGGTATTCCCAATGTTGGTAAATCAACACTAATCAATCAGTTAATCGGTAAAAAATCCGCCAAAACCGGCGATATTCCAGCGGTAACCAAAGCCAATCAGCGCTTATACGTTGATGATACTTTTGTAATTTTTGATACCCCGGGTATGATGTGGCAAAAAATCCGCTATCCGCAAATTGGTTACAATTTAGCCATTTGCAATAGCATTGGGCGTAACGCGCTGGATGAAGAACTAGTCGCCCTATATTTGATTGAATTTCTGCAAAATAGCCCTTACCGTGAATTATTTGCAACTCGTTACAAACTTAAACCCGAGCAATTAGAATTGCATTATGATAAATTGTTGGATGTTTTGGCAAATAAACGCGGTTGCATCCTACCGGGTGGAATTGTTGACCGTCAACGAATTAGCGAAATTTTAATTCAGGATTTCCGCGATGAAAGAATCGGTAAAATCAGTTTAGAAACTCCTGAATTATGGGAAAAATGGATTAGTGAGTTTGTTGAAGAAGAACAGCAGGAAACCGATAAAGATGAACCGCCGGAAGCGGTCGTTGATGGTGAGGAAAGCACCATCGTCAAACCGCGAAATCGGAATTGGAAAAAATAAACCATCCTGTGCATAACACCAGTTCATAATATTTGCGATGATGAAACAATATTACACTTAAAATAAATGCTTAAAGGAGTGACTATGGAACTAGGT
This sequence comes from Pseudomonadota bacterium, assembly GCA_052033675.1. Classification (GTDB taxonomy): domain Bacteria; phylum Pseudomonadota; class Gammaproteobacteria; order Burkholderiales; family UBA11063; genus Aquella. The sequence continues at coordinate 1,047 of JBPOJK010000139.1, read as the reverse complement.
AATTTCTGTATTAGTCTTGCCGTGAAAGATATTCAGGTCTCCCGTGAGTTTTACGAAAAATTGGGATTCACATCCGCCGGTTTTGGCGATAATTCACAAAAATGGATAGTATTAAAAAATGGTAATACTAAAATTGGCTTATTTGAAGGATTTTTTGAAAATAATATTTTAACTTTTAATCCTGGGTGGGATGGCAATGCTGAAAAACTTGAAACCTACACCGATGTGCGAGAAATTCAAAAAGAGTTAAAAGCCAAAGGAATAAAGCTCAGCGTGGAAGCCGATGAAAATACTAATGGTCCAGCACACTGCATGCTCACCGACCCAGATGGTAATACTATTTTAATAGATCAACACGTTTAATTAGGATCAAACGATGACAAAACCAATTATTTTAACCGGCGATCGCCCGACCGGACAACTACACCTTGGACACTATGTTGGTTCATTGGAAAATCGGGTTAAGCTACAAGATAGCCATCAACAATTTGTAATGATTGCCGACATGCAGGCATTAACCGATAATGCTGATAATCCCGAAAAAGTTCGTAATAATGTAATCGAAGTCGCGCTGGATTATTTGGCGGTAGGCTTAGATCCACAAAAAACTACCATGTTCATCCAATCGGCAGTGCCGGAGCTTGCCGAATTAACCATGTTTTATCTTAATTTGGTAACCGTTGCCCGCTTGCAGCGTAACCCGACGGTAAAAAGCGAAATGCAGCAAAAAGGTTTTGGCGCTGATGTTCCGGCTGGATTCTTAATGTATCCGGTATCACAAGCTGCCGATATCACCGCCTTTAAAGCGCAGTTTGTACCGGTTGGCGAAGATCAATTACCGGTAATTGAACAAACCAATGAAATTGTCCGCAAATTTAACAGCATTTACGGTGAGGTATTAGTTGAAGCCAAAGGTGTCCTATCAACCCACACTCGCCTAGCTGGTTTAGATGGTAAGGCTAAAATGAGTAAATCGCTGGGAAATTGTATTTATCTGGCTGATGATAGCGAAACCCTGAAGAAAAAAGTCTTCTCGATGTTTACCGA
>JBPOJK010000196.1:0-19421 GCA_052033675.1 Pseudomonadota bacterium | reverse complement strand
ACTTTAAATTTGTATTGCGAAGATCTCCAGCATTTTAAACTAGCGGCGGAGGGTAAGCGCGAAGGGCGTCAGCCACCAGAATATTTGCGTGAACGAATTGCGCGATTTTTTGATCCATTGCCATTTTTTTATCAACCATTGGAGCAACGAGATATCCAGAAATATCCGTTAAATGCACTAACTCAACGACCAATGGCAATGTACCATTCTTGGGATTCGCAAAATGCGTGGCTGCGCCAGATCCATGGGCATAATTATCTGTATCTTAATCCACAAACTGCGTCTGCCCAATCAATTGCCGATGGTGACTGGATTTGGGTTGAGTCGCAGCACGGTAAAGTTCGCTGTCAGTGTAAATTTAGCGAGGCGGTTGAACCGGGAACTGTTTGGACTTGGAATGCCATCGGTAAGGCGAAAGGGGCGTGGAATTTAAGCGCGGAAGCTAATGAATCACAGCGTGGATTTTTGCTCAACCATTTAATTTCAGAAGAAATAAAATTAAATGCAGCGGGAAGTCAGGTCGGTGAAGAGCGGATATTCTCCAATTCGGATCCAATTACCGGGCAAGCGGCGTGGTATGATGTGCAGGTGCGAATTTATAAGGCCGATGCCAGCGATCCGGAACAAAGTTATCCGCAATTTAACTCGCCCAAGACTTATCCAGGAACAGCTAAAGTAAAACCGCGCTGGTTAACCTATTTTGCCGGGAAAGGAAGTAAATAATGAGTAAAGAAAAGAGTAAACAGTTAGCGCTGGCAATCGATCTTAATGTTTGTGTTGGGTGCAGTGCCTGTGTTACCAGTTGTAAACAATGGAATACCTCCGGGAGTGCCGGTAGTATGGCCGATAAGAACCCCTATGATAAAGACCCCAGTGGAACATTTTTTAACCGGGTGCAAACCTTTGAAGTGGGCAGCTTTCCTAATACTGAAGTGGTTCATTTTCCTAAATCCTGCATGCATTGCGAAAACCCGCCTTGCGTGCCGGTATGTCCGACCGGTGCTAGTTACAAGCGTAAGGAAGATGGAATAGTTTTGGTTGATTATGATAAATGCATCGGTTGTAATTATTGTAGTTGGGCGTGTCCTTGGGGTGCACGGGAACTTGATGAATATAAAAAAGTTATGACCAAATGTACCTTATGTGTCGATCGGATTTATGATGAAACCTTAGATGAGCGAGATCGTAAACCGGCATGTGTATTATCTTGTCCGACCAATGCGCGGCTATTTGGCGATATCCATGATCCCAAATCGGAAATTTCGCAGGCGATTACCAATAATAATGGTTATCAGGTAATGCCGGAATGGGGCAGTAATCCATCCAACCACTATCTACCACGTCAATCTTGTAATTCATGTGGTTCAAACTGCAGCAAAGATCAAGTTGTTGCCAAAGACGATAAGGAAAATAACTAATGAAGCCACCGTTTTCTGTAATATTCTTTACCACGCTTGCCGGAATGGGACAAGGTCTGTTCTTGTTATTGGCTGTAACTCAATTATTAACTACCGGCACTTATCCAACCTTGCCAATTTTTGGCTGGGGCGGAGTAATTACGTTTGTTTTATTATTTATCGGGATGATTGCTTCAATCTTTCACCTAGGGCATCCCGAGCGCGCTTGGCGTGCGGTTAGTCGCTGGCGTACCTCGTGGCTCTCGCGTGAAGTGATTGTTTTACCAATTTTAATTGGATTGGTTGCGGTGTATAGTGTCGGCAATTTGTTCCCGCAATTTATCATGCAGTTTTTTCCAGCTAAATTTATGACTGCCATTACCATTGCTGGAATAGTTTTTGCATTATTATTATTTATCTGTACCGGGATGATTTATGCCAGCCTCAAATTTTTGCAGGAATGGCACAGTCCATTGGTAGTATTGAATTTTATCTTGTTGGGATGTTCGTCAGGATTTTTGCTGGCGGCGCTGCTAAGCAGTTGTTTTCAATTTGCCGCTACCGAAGTATATCTTAATTGTGCGATTGGCGGTTTGGTTGTTGCTTTAATAAACCGCGGTTATTTATTGTCGCGCAATCGGCGCCTACGTCCGATTTCTACGGTGCAATCGGCAATTGGGATTAATAATCCGCAAATTCGTCAAATTTCATCAGGAGCAATTGCCCCAACATTTAACCGCCATCAGTTTAATCACGGTAAAAGCTATTATTTTATCCGCTCCATTAAATGGCTGTTTTTAGTGGCGGTATTTGTGCTTCCGCTATTGTTGATGTTCTGCTATGCCGCAAGCCACGCGAGTTGGTTATTAATAATTGGAATTGTAGTACAATATCTGGGTTTAATCGCCGAACGCTGGTATTTTTTTGCCGAGGCTAATCATCCGCAAAACATCTATTATCAGGTTATTGCCTGAGGATTGTGATAGGTAATCTATGAAATTCAGACATTATTTTAAGCTGCGCTATCTCAAATTTAACCTGATTTTTGTATTGCTGGCAGTGCTAATCGGCTTAGTATCAGTGTTTTTTGTCAAAGTTGTCGAGCTGGCATTTAGAGGGTTTCTGTATTTGGAACCGTTATTGGGCTGGTGGCTGGTAGTCTATATTCCGCTAATGATGATGGGGATTGTCTATCTATTGCGGCGATTTTTTCCGGAGGCTGAGGGTAGTGGGATGCCCCAAGCTTTGGCAATTAGCCATCTGGATGCGCCGCAAATGGATAAAATATTTATGTTGCGGGCAATTTTTTCCAAAATTTTGCTGATTTTTCTCGGAACCTTATGTGGTGGTACGCTTGGGCGAGAGGGGGCAACTGTACAAATTGGTGCCAGCTTGATGAATTTGCTGGGTAAAAATCTCAGTTTGCAGCGACGGAAAGTGATGTTGATTGTCGGTGCTGCTTCAGGGTTGGCATCGGCATTTAATACGCCGCTAGGGGGAATAGTTTTTGCTTTTGAAGAATTGGTTAAAAGCCGGCGGCTAAAATTTAGTTTATTGAAGATGACCGCAATCGCCATCAGCGGTATTGTTTCAATTGTGTTATTGAGTAATTACTCCTATTTTGGGCGGGTTGATCGTGAGCTGTTATACTTTAAAGATGGTATATTTTTTGCCGCAATTGTGATTGGCATTGTTGCCGGTGGTATTTCGGTGATTTTTGCACGGATTGTGCGGTTATTTATGCTTGATAAATCGCCGTTGGTATCGTGGCGCAAGAATAATCCCTATAAAAATGCATTGTATTGTGGGGTAATTGTTGCAGTAGTCGGCATGCTTTCACATGGCTTGTCATTTGGTAATGGTTATCACGAAAGTAAAATGGCGCTATCTGGTGAAATAGTCCTACCACCAAGCTATGTTTTTTATAAATTGGTTAGCGCATTATTTACCACCAATTCTGGAATTCCCGGCGGGTATTTTGCTACTTCATTGGCGATTGGTAATGGTATTGGTGGATTGGTTCATTCTATCTGGAATATTGCCAATCCGCAGCAGTACTACCTTTTGGGAATGGTGGCCTTTTTGGCTTCGCTTACCCGTGCACCGGCAACTGCAATTATGATGGTGATTCAAGTTAGTTCATCACAGATATTTAGCCTGCCGCTAATTGTTGCAGCATTAGTAGCAACATTATTTGCCAATTTATTTGGTAATGGAATTTATGAATACCAGATAAATAAATATGTAAATTCTTAAATTAACCCTTGCGGTTTTTCAACTGTGATGATCTGAGATTCAAAAATCATAACACTGCCAGTAGTGGCTAAATCATAAATATGCTTAAAGCTCAGATTGATATTATCGCTTAAACCCTGCCAATAATGGCTTTGTGCGGAGGGGTAGTTTAGTAGTAAATTATTCCCCGCGATGGTGTAGAGCCAATTTGCTTTTGCTAATGGGAAATTTATGGCTACCGTTGCAAAATCGGGCATGGTAGTGAAATCCGGCTGACTGCCATCACCAATGTAATTGGTACCATTGGCATCTCCATAGCTTAACCAATGATGATCTTGCGACTGCCAATAATGAAATTTAACCCCATCCAGTGTTATTTCCGGCGCTAAATTTTTATGGACAATCTTAATTTGTTCGCGTTGTAAATGGTCGGCTAAATCCGATTCTGCCGGATAATTACTTAGCAGATAATCAATCCGGGTAATATGTTCTTTTTGCAGATAGGGTAATGCGCTATAAGTAATTTGTTTATCGATTTGTTCAGGTTGGTTAGTGGTGATTAGTAGTAAATTATTCTGTGCTGTCTGCAATAAACTATAGCCAACCTTATCATTGCTAAATACAATCAAGCGGGTTTGTCGGTAAAGCGGCGGCAATTGAGTTTGGGGTAGCAATAATAACCCAATAAAAATTAATCCACAACTGCGCTGAAAATGAAATAATTTGGGGACGATCAATAACCCTAATCCAAGAAAAGCCAGTAGTACGCTCGCGAGATTGGGCGCAGTTTGCCAATAGGGCGGGATTTGCGCCAAATAATTGAGTGGGACAATAATATAGGCGGTTAGTTTGGTGGTGATAATTAATAACCAGCTCCAGTGACTAATCCCCGCCAAGAGCAGCAATGGCGTAATCAGATTACCCAATAGCGGTACCGCCCATAAATTACCAAGAATTGAAGTCAGCGGATAATAGCTGAAAAAATACAGACTTAATGGCAGACTAACCAATGCCATAGTGACTTGCAGATAAATCCATAAGCGGATTTTGCCTAATTGTTTTTTATGCAGTGTCTGAAAACTAAAAATGGTTGCAACCAGAATAAATGAAAACCAAAAACCGATGCTTTGTGCTGAAAATGGATCAATTACCAATACCAGTGCCAGCGTCATTGCCAGTTTTTGCAGCAGTGGTAAATGAATCCGGCGGGTAGTCAGATAACCCATTATCAGAATCAAATAAAAAGTTCGCTGGCAGGGAATGCTAAATCCGGCAATCAATGAATATAAAAACGCAAAAATTATCCCGCCCCACAGCAGTAAAATTTGTTTGGGGATGGTCAATGGTGGCATAAATTTCAATATTAGTCCCAGCAACATCACTACCAAAGTAGTAACCAGCGTAATATGCAAGCCCGAAATACTGATGATATGGACGATACCGCTATTTTTATAAACTTGCCATTGTTCCGGTGGGATTAATTTTTGATAACCGCTAATTAGCGCAATCGCCAAGCCGCCATACGGGTAGGGTTTGAGAGTCGCACCCAGATATTCAATCAAATTACTGCGATAGTAGTTTAAGACGGCGGCCGGTGAATAATCTCGGGCTAATCGTTGTGTTTTACCAACTACGAAGCCACTGGCACTAATTGAGTTATTGATTAAAAAATCACTATAATTATTCGCCGCAAAATTTCCAGCTGAATTTAATGGTTTGAGCGAAGCCGCAAACCGATAGCGATAACCGGCGGTTAGAGTAGTTTCCGGTGGATAATAAAGCATGATTTTATGTCCGGCAAAACTACCGCTGGTGATCTTAAATTCGCTGTGAACCCAATTGCCGGTGCTATCCGGCGGTGAGGTTAGGTAGCCTTCAAGCATGATATTCGATAGTGGTGCGGTCAATAATTGCTGATCACGAAAATGCTGGCGTAATTCGCCATACGCCAATCCGGCAACTATTAATGTCGCGCAAAATAACCAGTAATAACCACGGGTGAGATAAATTTTTCGCAGGCGGAAAAATACAATGATAGCGGCTATTATTAACAGCCAGCTAATTAATGGAATAATTTGCATTTGTGATGCTGCAATTATCCCCAAACTCAAGCTTAGATAACTAAGCATTGCGCATTAAATATCCTTGTAAGAGCATTAATCCGGCTAAGGTTTTGCTATCCTGAATTTCGCCGCGATATGCCATCGCAATTACTTCATCCAGCGGCTGCTTAATAACTTCAAGAAACTCGCCGTCATCCAAATTTTGTTGGGTATAAGCCAATCCCCGTGCTAAAAAATAAACAATGCGTTCATTGGAATAGCCGATACAGGGCAAACATTCGCCCAACAGTATCCATTCACGGGCAACGTAACCGGTCTCTTCTACTAATTCGCGGCGACCACAGGTTAATTCATCTTCGGGTACATCAAGTTTTCCCGCCGGAATTTCGTAAATAATCCGCCCTACCGGATGGCGGTATTGACGTTCCATGATCAGGTTATTGTCGTCATCCAAGGCTAAAACGGCGACCGCACCGGAATGTTTGACATATTCACGGGTGGCGGTTTTCCCACCGGGTAACTCAACGCTATCGCGGTAAACTTTGATGAAATTTCCCTGAAATACCTGCTCGGAAGTAAGTAGATTTTCGATTAGATTTTGATCATTCATGATTAGCCTTTTTTGCTGGGAAAGAAAAAGGAAACTAGCCGGTAAGCCGGATTCTGTATCGAGTTTTACAAGTCGAGACTTGGTAAGTCAAGACTTTGCAACTCTAGACAATCATTCATCTAGGCTAATTGTTACCAAGAAGCTCAAGCAACCTACCCGCGCAACTAAGTGTAGAGGATAAATACGAGTTGCGCCTATTTGGTCTTGCACCAAGTGGGGTTTTGCCTGCCACAGTTATCACTAACTGCGCGGTGCGCTCTTACCGCACCTTTTCACCCTTACCGGATAATCATCCGGCGGTATATTTTCTGTGCCACTTTCCGTAATCGCTAGGCGATCCCTGGGCGTTACCCAGCACTTCTATCCATCTGGTGTCCGGACTTTCCTCGATGCAATAGCACCGCGATTGTCTGGCTAGTTTCCAGTCGTGATTGTAGCATAAAACTAGGTAATCTAATCCAATAGTTTGCCGAGCCTGCGGCGCTTGCGATAACCTGAAATTATTATGCTGCCAACCAATATAATTAGTAAGGTGTACCAAAACATCCGGGTTTGCTGGGTCAGTAGGCTAATAAAAATAATCCCAAATAGTAGCAACGTCAGCGTCAGTAACCATAGCGGTGGAACGATTGCCAAACGCAGATCACGATTATCTTTGCTGATGGCTACTTTTATAATGCACAGCAAATTGGAAAACTGGAGAAAGATTACGCAAAAAACTGTCACATAAACTAATTGATCAAGGTTGAGAAATAAAACGCCGATTAATTGCATTATAGTAACTAATACCACCGCATTAACCGGAGCTTGATTACGGCGATTGCTGGTTGCCAGAAATTGTGGTAAATAGCCGTGACGGGCAGCCGACACAATACAGCGTGATCCGGCATAAACATCACCGTTTAGTGAACATAGTATGCTGCTAAGACTTAATAACACAAATAAATTTATTAGCCATGGCAGATGCCGATAGTGATATTGTAATACCGAAATCAATGGCGTATCACTGATTGCCAGTTGCTTGAGCGGTAATGCCGCAGCAGAAAATAATACTACCAGAATATTGATAATTAACAGTGATACGATAGCGCTGATGTAAGCAATAGGGATTTCATTCTTGGCAACGGTGGTTTCTTCACTCCCCATGGCAATAAATTCAACGCCGGAGAATAACCAGATTCCAAACGGAATTGCAAATAGCAGTGGAGTTAATCGGAAATGCGGTGCAGTGGCTGCTGGCAATTGCGAAATCAGCAGGGTAAAATTGGCATAAGGTATTACCAGTAAGATAAAGCCGATAACCAGTAATAGGGCAATTATGGTAATAATCAACTGGATTGCCGCCGATATTGTAACCCGGGTCAGATTCAAAATGGCAAATGCCAGAATTGTAACTACCGCGATCAATTTAGAGTTTAATTCTGGATTTAGGCTATGAAAAAATGCCCCACAGGCGGCGGCTAATGAGGCGCTGCCGACAGCAAAAACAATAATTCCGGCAACACAAACCGCCGAACTAAACCATTGTGGAGTTAGTTGATGAGCGTATTCAAACTGCCCGCCGCATTTGGGATAATGTAATACCAGTTTTAGATTGCATAGAATTGAACAGAGGTAAAAAATGCCGGCAATGGCTGTTGCGAGCATAAAAGTAAATAAATTAGCCTGTTGTAATCCATAATTCCAGCCAAAATAAGCTGCACCAATAACAATCCCGACACCAATTCCCCATAAATGAAACCAGCGTAACTTTTTTGCCAACATATTTTTGTCCCCCGTGAAAAATAATGCGGATTATAACAGCTATTAATGTAATATTAAAACGATTTTGGGTAGTTGGCTTTAGATTGTTGGTGGGTAGTTGTAAATTTGTAAAAATTACCGATTAGTATATTCTGATTATGGCCGTCTAAAGGTTGACTTATCGGATATTGGATTATAAATTACCCGTGGACTAATTCGTGGACATAATAATGGCTGGTAGCATTATCATGAGCTAGGTAAAATATTACAATAAATAATTGTTAAGTTGGTTTTTTAATGAATTTATTTAACAAAATCAATAAACAGCCGATAAATAACATACTAATGATATAGTGCATACCACCGATAATTGAACCATATAAATCTTTGAGCAGACCAAATAAATAGGGTGCCACAAATCCGGCAATATTACCACAGGAGTTGATAAAGGCAATTCCAATTGCCGCGGTTACCCCGTTAAATTCCCGTGTCGGCAAAGTCCAGAATAGCGCAATTGAGCTGATTATTCCGGCATTGGCAATGCTTAGACAAAGAATTGAAAGCGCTAAGTTTGACTTTATGGTTAATAGCGCGATTAAGCTGCACGCGGCTATCGCGACGGTAATACTCAAGTGGTAAATTCGTTCATTGTGGCGGTCTGAGCTTTTACCCAATAGTAACATTGAGATCATCGCTAATAAATAGGGTAATGCCGATAATAGCCCAATTGAAAAATCCGATTTTACTCCATATGACTTAATAATTGTCGGTAGCCAAAATCCAACCCCATATAAGCCGGTGGAAAGGCAGAAATAAATTAATGCCAGTTGCCACAAGCTGCGATTTTTCAATAATTGCAGCGATGGAATATGCGCTTTTGGTATATCTTTTATTGGAGCTAAATTGGTCAATAAAATTTTTTTTTCGGTTGAGCTTAGCCAGTTAGCGGCATTGATATTATCATCAAGATAAAAGATAATGAAGATACCAATTAATATCGCTGGTGCGGCTTCGAGAATAAATAACCATTGCCAGCCATGAAGCCCGCCAGTATCTGCCATATAATTAAGAATTGCGCCCGAGACCGGACCACCAATAATTCCCGAGACTGCCACTGCGGTCATAAATACTGTATAAATTCGTCCACGATAATATTCAGGATACCAGCGCGAGAGGTAATAAATTATGCCCGGGAAAAATCCAGCTTCGGCAACCCCGAGTAGAAATCTTAACAGATAAAACATGGTTGGCGTTTTTACCCAAATCATCGCAATGGAGATGATACCCCATGAAATTAAGATTCGGGCAATCCAGCGTCGGGCGCCGTATTTATTCAATAAAATATTGCTGGGAATTTCTACCAGTGTATAGCCGATAAAAAATACTCCTGCACCCAAACCATAAATGGTTTCACTAAATTTTAGATCACTTAACATCTGTAATTTGGCAAAACTAACGTTAATTCGATCCAGATAAGCAAAAATATAAGCGCTAAATAAAATCGGTAGTAACCGCCAGTTTACTTTTTGATAAATCGCATGATGTAGTGGTTTATTCATCGCGGTACCTTATGCTAATGTTGGAGTTGCTAAAAATCTAAATGCCAACTCTTCCAATTCAAGTTCTTTCAATAATGCTTCTAATCGCTGTCTGGCTTTTGCGTTGCCAGCACGTTGTTTGTTGGCGATAATCAATTCATTTTTCATCGAGTGTTCCCAGCCGATTAATTCGGTAGCAGTAACCTGATAACCATTGGCTTCCAATTGTAAGCAGCGCAAGACATTGGTAATATGGCTACCAAATTCGCGGGCATGGATTGGATGATGCCAGATTTCACTTAAGACATTAGTTTCGGCAATTTTACTGCGCTTCTTCTTCAGAATGGCGGCAACTTCGGCCTGACAGCAGGGGATTAGTACAATATGTGGAACTTGCTTACTGAGGGCAAATGAAATTGCATCATCGGTAGCCGTGTTGCAGGCATGTAGCGCAGTTACGATGTCAATTTGCTCTGTCAACTGTGCTGAGGTTATTGATTCCTCAACCGTTAAATTAACAAATGACATATTGGTGAATCCCAATTTGGTGGCTAATTGCTGCGAACGGTCAACCAATTCACTGCGGGTTTCAATTCCGTAGATTTGCGCTGGAATTTCCAAATTTTTGAAGAATAGATCATAAAGAATAAAACCTAGGTATGATTTACAGGCACCGTGATCGACTAACGTCAATGATGAATTGTTGGCTACGATTTTTTCCAGCAGTGGCTGAATAAATTGATAGAGGTGGTAAATTTGCTTGAGTTTGCGGCGACTGTCTTGATTAAGTTTGCCTTCCCGAGTGAGAATATGTAATTCTTTAAGTAATTCTTCCGATTGTCCGGCACGAATTTCATGTTTTTGCTCGTTGTTGCTTTTGTCCGCTGCTGATTTTTTCTTACTCATAATTGCTCTTAAATTAAAATCTGAGCGCTTATTTTATCATTTTGCGAACTATGTGGCTGGGTAATTTAGTCAATTAATGCGTTCTATTATTTTTGGGTTGTGATTGTAATCTGATGGTACGTGCGTCTAGACTTTAGCGTGAAGTTATTAAGGTTGACGAATTTGAGTGCTGATTGGGTGAAATGATTTTTGAATTAAATGGCGGAGTGGACGGGACTCGAACCCGCGACCCCCTGCGTGACAGGCAGGTATTCTAACCAACTGAACTACCACTCCACGTGGTGGGCGCAACAGGATTCGAACCTATGACCCTCTGCTTGTAAGGCAGATGCTCTACCAACTGAGCTATGCGCCCGCTTTTTTGCGCAATGTGTTTGCGCTGCGAGAACGGTATTATGCCACCAAACATGTGTACTATGCAAGTATTTTTTATCTTTTTTTAACAACAAAAACCAGATTAGAACTAATGAATTGATCTGATATTAATATTATCTGGACATATTCTATAATCTACACCAAATCATCTGTATAAAACTAGATATCCATAATTCAATTTAATGATAAGTAATGCAACATTAATGAATTTGCTGGAGATAAACATCACTATCAATCCACTACTTCATTAATCACTATCTTCAATCCAAACATGATAATTACTACCACCAATTGAAATAAGCACCAAAATGTGCTTATTTCAACATTAATTAATAGGTATAAATAATTTAACAACCTGAATTAAATTCACTCCTACTGTTGAGCGCAATATAAATGCGCTGTTTGTGTGCATGGTTGAGACGTTGAATAAATAGAACTACTACTAATTGCATTGGATACACCATATGTCCCTGTTGAAGCATTACTCCAATCATTACAATTATATAATAATGACCATGTTCCATCAGTACCACTCCAAACATTATCGGCTATACTCTCTATAGCATGACTTAATGGAAAAATAAAGTATTTATAACCATCTGTCATTCCTATTGATTCATTGTTAATATTATAATAAACCGTATTTGATTCTAAAACCCATGAACCATTATTATATGGTGTACGAAGTGCAGATTTTAAAATAGCTTTAAAGTTTCCAGATGAAAATGGTTTAGCCGTATCAGTATTGCAATAATTATCAGCATTTATTAAAGCGTCCGCTGCTGAATTACCGAAAACACCACTATATGAACCATTAGTTACGTATATCACTTTCCCAGAGTAACCATGATTTCCTATCTCGATAAACACACTTTCAGTTGGGTAACCTGAAGTTACTACTTTTAGTGTTTGGTGCACTGGCGTTGTAATGTTACTATTGGCTTTCACTGTTACTGAGCATGATGACTGATTTGCATTTACGACACAAGAGTTTTGATTATTAACAAAGCTGATATAAGATTGTGATTCTAGGATAGTAAACCTACTACCAACTGGTGATCTAGTATTAGCAGGCAGCGTTAAGGTTAATTTCTGCTGTTCTCCAGGCTCCAACTGAATCATTGATTCTATCGTTGAAGACGGTGCAATTGTGACAGGACGCGCAAATGGTACGGTTAATGTATATTCAGTAAAATCACCAGTATGTCCACACATCAATTTTATAGTCTTATTTTCCACCATCAACTGAGATTCTATCGGTGAAGGTTTAAGATACAGAACAACATCGAGAGAATCACCACCATTATCAATGCAAGATGATGAAACTTGATAGTCATTATTATTAACAAAGCTGTCTCTAAAGGTACTGCAATCTGGAGCAATTCTACCACTAGTGCGAGCACAGTGCCCCGTAACGATAAAAGATTCTCCATCCCTAATCGGTGAATTAGTATTACTTTGTTTGATGCTGCTCCATGCATAAATATTTTCATCACATCCAGTTAATAGAAAACCTAGAATCAAACTAACACATAAACTAATTATATTTTTCTTCATTTTAAAACCCTTTCTTTACTGCGCGTTAATAGTGCCAGTTATGTTTTGTACTTGTCCCAAATTTGGGATAGATAGATTATTTGTACAGCCAGTCATAAAGCCAGTAAAATTATGATACGGACTACCATTTACAATTAGGTTGGTGAATAAAACATTACATTGTAAATTAGCTGGAGCTGAATTTTGAATACTAACATTACTTAAAGTAAAATTAATTGAGGTGCTATCTATCATAGTCGTAGTGATAGTTCCATCTCCGATATCAACTGTTATATTAGATTCACTACCAAGTATGATCATTAGTTGACCTAAAGATAGTCCACCAAAGAATGCACTATTCCCTGAATTATAGGCAACGCCGGATATAGTGGCGGTAAAATTGCCATACAATATTTCAACAAGATTGTAATTAATAGGGTCGGTTGCGCGAAGATTATTTACCGATGCAATAAATTGATTGGTGCTTTCGATGTTAACAGAGCCTAATGCGATTGAGTTATAGATTATTGGAGCACTACCTGCCACATTAATTTGCAAAGTTGCCGTCAGGTTATTACCATTTGCGGTACAATTGGTCAGAGTGGCGGTTGGATTCATGCTGGAGGAATTTATATTTCCGCTAAGGTTAGTGCTTGGTAAGCAGTTTGCTGATTGTGGATTAAAGTTGCCAACTAAGCCTTTTAAGCTAAATAATTGTTTGCTTTCAGTGGAGTTAAGATAAATCATTCCGGATTCATTAGTAGTTAGGCGAATAATTCCGCTAAGTGATTTGCCATCAGTTAGGTTATAAGCCGTGAGCGCAGCTTGATTGACTCCGCCATAAGTTTGTGGGTTTTGTGTTTGGCTGCCTGAAGGACTGCTTCCTGAATTTGAACAGGCGGTTATACCTGCTCCAAGGATTGCCGTTATAGCGGCTGTTGGTATTAAATGCTTAAGCATAAGATATTCCTTTTGATTTGTATTACGGAAAACTTAATTATAGGATATCACGTAACGTGATATGCAGGCCGAAAATGTATTTTAAGTCCATATTCGGGTGGTTTATTTTTTGATTGGTGAAAATTGTATTTTATTGCGACACTAAAAATTAGAGCTAAAGTTTATAAACTATGCTATGATTGTCATTATTAAGGTTGCAATATTGTTAACGAGGAGTGCAGTAATGAATGAACAGTGGAGTACTGCTGAATTTAGTAAATTAACTGGATTATCGATTCGGACGCTACACTATTATGATGAAGAAGGCATTTTAGAACCGCATCATAAAAATAAGCATGGGTTTCGTTTTTATTCGCATGGGAATTTTTTGACAGCCCAGAAAATTATTACACTTAAATATGTCGGATTTAATCTGAAGCAGATCCAAAAAATTATTGCAATTCCTAATTTTGATTTATTGGGTTCGTTGCGACTACAGGCAAGTGCCTTGCGCGATAGCGTTGCTCAATTGAATAAAGGACTTATTGTTGTTGAGGAAAGTATTAAACATTACTCGACACATGGAGAAATTGATTGGCAAACTATTAGTCGAGTACTTAAAACATTTAAAATTTCTCACAGTGATTTAGGTAAAGATTGGAAGGAGCGAAATTTTACAATTGAGGAACAAAAATTCTTTGGTGCAAAAAGATTTCAAAAAATCAAGATCAACTATGAGCAGCCGTGGGCTAAACTTTTTGCCGATGCTAAGCGCTTCATGCTTGAAGGAAAAGATCCCTTATCTGATGAGATGCAGGAATTAGCTCAAAAGGGGATTGATTTATGGGTTGAGTTATCCCAAAAACAATATCCGAATAATCCGGAATTAGCAAATAAAATGTGGGAATTAATGAAAGCCGGTGATATTCCAGCTGGCTTAATTGCAGGCTATGATCATAAAGTTATATTATATTTTAACGAAGCGATGGAATATCGGGAATCTTTAATTAAGTAAGAGAAGTAAGATTTAAAATGGCGGAGTGGACGGGACTCGAACCCGCGACCCCCTGCGTGACAGGCAGGTATTCTAACCAGCTGAACTACCACTCCGTATTGGTGGGCGCAACAGGATTCGAACCTATGACCCTCTGCTTGTAAGGCAGATGCTCTACCAACTGAGCTATGCGCCCGCTTTTTCGCGCAATGTGTTTGCGCTGCGAGAACCGTATTATGCCAGAGTTAACCGTATTTATGCAAATATTTTTAACAGTAAAACGAATGAATTTAATGCGGTTAAAACTAATCTTTTGATATGTTATCGATATTTATTAATAGCTGCTATGATAAAAATATAGCAACATTGAAGTTCTTTGATAAATAGCCTTCTTGTGCTTTTTGGGGCTTATAGTTTTTTTATGGCGTCAAATTAAATAGATTGTGTATATTTACATTTATTGCTTAATTTTCGGTACAATTTGCGGCTAATAACGATTTTATTAGAAAGTTTTTTCGATATGCAAAATATATTTCGCCCCTCAGGGCGTGCCAGTAATCAACTTCGCGAAATAAAAATAACCCGTAATTTTACTTGTCACGCCGAGGGCGCGGTATTAATTGAATTTGGTGCGACTAAAGTAATCTGTACGGCGTCAGTAGAAGAAAATGTTCCGCCGTTTTTAAAAGGACGCGGGCAGGGCTGGGTAACCGCAGAATATGCCATGCTGCCGCGGGCAACTCATACCCGGAATAAACGTGATATTAATAGTGGTAAACCTAATTCTCGTGGGCAGGAAATTTCGCGCCTAATCGGACGGAGTCTGCGTAGTGCAGTTGATTTGACATTATTGGGTGAACGGCAAATAATTATTGATTGCGATGTTATTCAAGCCGATGGGGGCACGCGGACGGCTTCAATAACCGGCGCGATGGTTGCGCTTTATGATGCGATTGCCAGCTTGTTACTGCAGCAGAAATTAGCCGTTAACCCGTTAAAGAAATTTATTGCCGCGATTTCGGTTGGCGTTTACCAAGGACAATGTGTTCTAGACCTTGACTATCCTGAAGACAGCAATTGTGATAGTGATATTAATGTTGTGATGGATGAGGCCGGCGGAGTCATTGAAATTCAGGGAACCGCAGAAGGCGCCACTTTTTCGCGCCAAAGCTTGAATCAGATGCTGGATTTTGCTGAAGTTGGTATCTCGGAACTTATTCGCTTACAAAAACAGTCTTTGGCTTTAACCTAATCAGTATAAATGGTTTTTCCGTCAAAAGTTCGTAAATTGGTTTTTTGGCGTGGAGAATAGGTTTTAACTTCCGCTGTTGGGCTATTTTCATCGGTTCCATTTGTGGTGCGGCTATCGCTAGCCGATTCCCGTGTGGTGTCGGTAGTGATTTCGCCTGATGCTGTCCTCACTGGTGGCGAAACAGTTGCATCTGCTCCTATAGCTGCCGCGGTTCCGGCTTCTGTCCCCGTTGGAGTGGCTGTTGTAGTAACGCTTGCTGGTACTTTGGCATTTTCGTCGGCAATCAAGGCATCGATATCATCGTTGCTTGATTTGCTTGTTGTAGCAGGTTGCCCATTTTCTTCGGCAATCAGTGAGTCAACATTATCACTATCGGTAGCACTTTCACTACTTGCGGTTGGGTAAATATATTCGCCAGTATGCTGCAAATAAATATCGCGAACGGTTGCATACGGATCTAAAGCTTGTTCTAATAATTGATCTTGTCCTAGATATTTACTTCGTGCATCAACTAAGTTAACTGCAAATAAGCTGCCGGAAATCCAATAATCATCTATGACATACCAGGTCGGATTAAACCAAATATCCGGAATTAAACCTAATTGATCCCGAATCGTTCCCGGTCCATAAAGTGGAATCATAAAATAGCTGCTATTGGTCCAACCCCAGCGTTTCATGGTGTTACCAAAGGTGTTTTTATGTTGTGGTAGCCCCATGCTTGAAGCAATATCAATCATTCCCAATAATCCAAAGGTTGAGTTCAAGCCAATTCGCATGGTGGTTTGCATGCTATCCATTCCGTCTAGTTGGAGAATATCATCACCCAGTGAGACAAAATCACGTAAATTATTATAGAAATTGGTTATTACATAGCGAATGGGGTCAGGTACATAGTTCACATAACCAACTGCAATTGGACGCAAAATATAGCGATCCATTACCATGTTGAACGTAAAAACCTTGCGATTGTAGTTCTCGTATGGGTCGTTTGGGTTTTTACCGGTAGCGCAGCCAGAAAGTGCTAGACCTGAAACGGCAAGCACTACTGGGGCGGTTTTATTAAAGAATTTACGCAATTGTTAGATTGTTATTGAATAAAGATTACAGATATTACGAATAACTGGAGTTTGATTTACCAGTTGATAATTAACCGCAGTCGCACTTTGTTTTAGCGTCAGCAAAAATGCAATTCCAGCGGAATCAATATTATTAACGTGTTGGCAATTAATAATTATTTCCGGAGAGCTGGCAATCGTTTTGCGGAGCGCTTGACTAACTGCCATAACATTGTCTTTGGTTAGACTGGCTGGCAACTCAAAATTTATCACTTAGCGGCTTTCAGTTTATCAACTTTAGTCTGTAATTGGCTAATCAGACCATCAATACCGTTGGCTTGGATAATATCGTTAAATTGTCCACGATAAGTCATCACGATACTGGCATTTTCGATCTTTACATCATAAATTTTCCAGCTATTGCCGATTTTAGCTAAATCATATTCAACATTAATCGGCTGATTGTTGCTATTGCCGTTACTCGGCATAGTGATAGTACTATCGACTGCGGCTTTTTTAGGATTATTTGGGCTGATCGTGCTGTTATTAATAGTTACTTGAGCCCCTTTGAATTTAGATACTGCGCTGGTATAAGAGTAAACCAACATATCTTTAAATTGGCTGGTGATTTTAGCCTGTTGATCTTCGTTGGCAGCTTTCCAGTTTTGTCCCATCACCATCCGCGTTACCAACGTAAAATCGATTTGCGGAATAATGCTGTTTTGAATCATATTATAAGCTTGTTTTTCACTGTAGTTTTGATTAATTGCTTGACTTAGTACATTGGCGCTGCTTTTGATTACATAACATGGAGTTTGTTCACTACAGTCTTTAGCGCTAACAATAACACTAGTTTTACCGTTAGTCGTAACTGTGGCACTAGCTGCGGATGCGGCAAATGAAATAGCTGAACTGCAAGCAAGTGTAATTAATAATGCAATTTTCTTCATATTTAGAGTTGCTCCTTAAATTATTTACTGCCAAAATTAGTCATAAATTTTCCAATCAATTGTTCCAAAACCATAGCTGAAGAAGTTAGGGTAATGGTGTCACCGTTTTTAAGGTTGTCAATATCACCACCTGGTTGCAGTCCAATATACTGCTCACCAAGCAACCCGGTGGTCAGAATCTGCGCCGAACTATCGGTGGTAAATTGGTAGCTGTTATTAATCTGCATTGTTACCCGTGCTTGATAGTTTTTCGGATCTAGCCCAATCGCAGTCACTCGACCGACGGTAAATCCAGAAACTTTAACTGGTGCATCAGTTTTTAGCGAACCAATGTTATTAAAGTTGGCATAAAGCGTATAATTACCACCCGAGGTACTACCCAAACCGCCAATGTTTGCTACCTTAAATGATAAAAATACCACGCAGGCAATGCCGATTATAACAAAAATTCCTACCCAAAAGTCAATTGTTGAACGTTTCATTGCGTGTAATTACTCCAGTAAAAGCTACTAAAACATAAATGCGGTTAGAACAAAATCAAATGCCAGCACAGCTAGAGCTGAGTGTACTACCGTGCGGGTTGTAGCATTTGAAACGCCCTCGGCGGTTGGCTTTGATTGCAGGCCTTGATAGACGGCAATCAAATTAACAATTATTCCAAATAAAAAGGCTTTAAGCAAACCATTGTAAATGTCGTCATGGAAATTGACACTGCTTTGCATTTGTGACCAGAACGTACCATGATCTAGTTTTAATAACGGAACTCCGACAAAATAACCACCCCAAATGCCGCAGCTATCAAATAGCGCAGTTAGTAATGGAACTGAGATTATCCCACCAATAAATTTGGGGATTATTACCCGCTTGATCGGGTCAACGGCCATAACGCTCATTGCGTCTAATTGTTCGGTGGCTTTCATGAGCCCGATTTCAGCGGTAATCCCCGAACCGGCACGCGAAGCAAAGAGAATCGCCGCCAGCACTGGACCTAGCTCGCGTAATAAGGATAGTGCAACCAACGTACCAAGAACGCTGACTGACCCAAAGCGTGCTAAGGTATTATAACCCTGCAAAGCAAGAACCATGCCGACAAACCATCCCGATACCGCGATAATTAGTAGTGATAACACGCCGCAGAAAAAAACTTCTTTGATAATCAGTTGTGGTCTTTTTAAGGCATAAATAATCCCGCTTACGATATACAAAAATAAACGTGCCATTTCGCCAAGCATAAAGATAAAACTGCTTACCGGATGTCCGAGTTTTTGAATCAAATTTATTATTTTATTCATTAATTTCCCAAATAATGTTGATAATCAAATTGGCTTGGATATTTGTAGGCAAACGGTCCGTTTATTTCACCATTGATAAACTGCCTTACTGCTGGATTACCGTGGGTGCGAATTTCTTCCGGTGTCCCCGCTGCAATAACCTCACCATTGGACATGAAATACATAAAATCTGCAATTTCCATGGTGGCAGCAATATCGTGGGTGACTAATATTGAAGTCTGTCCCAAACTATTATTTAAGCGTTTGATTAGCATTGCGGTAGTGTTAAGCGATATCGGATCAAGACCGGTAAATGGTTCATCATAAAGCATCAATTCAGGATCCATTGCCATGGCACGAGCAAGCGCTACCCGACGCGCCATTCCGCCAGATAATTCATTGGGCATCAATCCCTGAGTACCGGTTAATCCAACCGCTTCCAACTTCATTGCCACCATCTTTTGAATGAGGTTGGCGGATAAATTAGTATGTTCGCGCAGTGGAAAAGCTACATTATCAAATACATTCATATCGGTAAAGAGTGCGCCAAACTGAAA
>JBPOJK010000117.1:0-13595 GCA_052033675.1 Pseudomonadota bacterium | reverse complement strand
ATGGGTAAAAAAATTCCGCAAAATCGCTTTGTTAGTATTTCAGGTGGCGAATGTATCAAAGATAGCCTAACTGGTTTGGTTTGGACTAGTGATGGCACCTCACAATCTCCAATTCTCCAAAATGCTTATGATGCGATGGGAACTGGCGTTAAGGCGAATGGAATTATCTGGGATAATATGAATCAATATGGCGTTCCATCCGCTAACCAGAAAAAACGCTGCGGACTAAGCAATTGGCGCTTACCAACTATTCGTGAAGCTCGTTCGTTGTACAATTATAACGCAAACGACAATACGGCTGCGTTAAATGCTAGTGGCTTTAGCCTTGATACCCTTAGCCGTACTGGTTCCTCGTATCTTACCTCTACGCCATTTGCCTATAAAGGGCCACGTTCGACTAACTTAAGTAATGTTGGAATTTCAGCATGGGACTTACAATTAAATACCAATCTTACTGGTGATGAGGGTGATGGTGGTGATCAAGGTGTTATGAAAAATCGCGATTTGCGCAATGCCTTATTGGTGTCCGGTGGTCAAACCATTAAACCAGCTGCACAAATTAAACCCGCCGCAACGGATAAAGTGATTTTCATTACCCAAAATGGCTATAGTAATTTTAATGGTGTGAGTAGTGCAGATGCAATCTGTAATGCTGAGGCGAAAAAGACTAGTAGTCTGATTAATAAAAAAGCGGTTTTTAAAGCCTTATTAATTGCGAGTAACCGTTATCCGTGTAATGCTAGCGGTGTGTGTGGTATGAGTGGTTTTAATGATTGGCCGGTAAAACCGGATACAACATACACTACTGTGGGAAATAACGGAAAAATTACCAGTAATGGCAACGGTGTATTCCAGAATTATCCAGCGATGTTGATTCGTGATGAATTTGGTTATCCACAAAATCGTTTATTCTGGACTGGAATTAACGGTGTTTTGGTCGGCGAAAGCTCGACTTTGGTGGGGTGGTCATATGCCAATCAGGATGCTAATTGGACTAAAGTGGTTAATGGCAAGTCAACGTCAACTATTAGCGGTGCGTGGAGCAAATATGCTGATTTGACTGCTAATGATTGGACTTTCCCTAGTAGTGTTTCTTCAGCTGGAATTGGCGACAATGGTTATTACCCAGATTCTCAATTTGGTGATAAGCATAAATCTGTTAAATCTGGTTTTGGTTATGCAACTAAAAATGCAACACTATTTGATTCATTATCACGGTGGTTAGTCTCAAGCAGCCAGCAAACTGGTTGGGTGAGCGCTTCATATTGGACAGGTCCGCAAACGCATATTATGTGTGTTCAACAATAATTGTTCTTTATGTAGTTAAAATGCAATGGGTAAGCTCATTGCATTTTATGGCATTTTTTTAGAAAGGGTTAGAATGAAAAAAATTCTCGTTGCATTAAGTATGCTGGCGTTAATTGGTGTTGCATCAGCACAGACTTATGTCGATGCCAATGTCGGGTTGGATACCGGAAACAGTAATATTGCATTTAGTGGTGATGTCGGTTATATGTTTAGCCGCTACCTTGGATTGGAAGGTGGTATTTCTGCAACGGATAATTATTTCCTCTATGATGGCGCGGTCAAGGGGGTGCTACCATTAAGCAGTGTTGTTGATTTATACGGTAAACTTGGGGTGGGTATTAATAATTATAGCGGAATGTTCTCTAATTCCAGTGTTGGATTATATTATGGTGGTGGAGTGGCGTTTAACCTCAGCCCAAGTTGGCAAATCCATATTGAAGATTTTACCGTAAGTGGAGCCAACCCGAATTTGCTGATGTTTGGTGGACAGTTTAATTTCTAATTTCAGTAATAGTTTAGCTGGAATAATAAATGGTAATGTTGTTAAAATCGGCAATGTTTTAACCGCTCTTGAAAAATAGTATAATGGTGTCCGGAATCTCGTTTGTGGTGTTATAAAAAGGGTGTCCTTTTAACAAAAACACATAGTTATGACGCCGTTCAATATTATACAAGGTTAAAATTAAATGCAAAAATTAAGAATTAAATTGTCGTTGGTGGGGCTGGCGGCTATTGTCAGTGCCTGTTCTTTTGTCAGTCTTAATCCGCAGGCGCAAAATGTGATGGTGTTGCCAAAGGCTACTACGGTAGCCAATTGTAAACTGCTGGGAAGTACCGATGTTTCAATTTGGTCGAAAGCTTCAACGTTCCAAAGTCAGCAATCTGCTGAAAGCCAGTTGGATACTTTAGCCCGCAATCAGGCGGCAACCATGGGTGGTAATACGGTAATGGCGAATGGTGAAATCAAAGATGGACAAAGAACTTATAGCGTTTATAATTGTCCGACACATTAATTATGGTGAATAAAATTTAAAGGCAGCTATTTTAAATAGCTGCCTTGTTAATTACCTAGCAAATAATCTATGACTGAAGTTTTTCTTTTACCATAATCACGCTGAAAGCCGCAATAATCATTGAGACGCCAGCAATTCCCAACATAGCAATTGCGTGTCCATGTACTAAAGTTAGTAATACGCCACCCAATATTCCGGCAGCAATTTGCGGAATGGTAATAGTGGCGTTGAAAATCCCCATATAAACCCCCATTTTATCAGCGGGTAATACGGCTGATAAAATTGCATACGGCATAGCCAAAATTGCTGCCCATGCAATTCCTACCCCAACCATCGAGATGAAGAGGGTGTATTTATCGTGAATAAAGACCATCGACAATAAGCCCAAGCCGCCGAGCAATAATGACCATAAATAAGTTGGTTTACGCCCGAATTTATTGGCGATATTGCCCATAAAGCCGGAATAAATTGCGGCAAACAAACTATAGGCAGCAAAAATCACCCCAACCCAGTTACCGGCATCATTGAATGCCGCCGAGGTTGAATCTCCCGGCAGGGTGTGCCAAACATTTTCTGCCAAGCCCTGAGTGGTAAATACCCACATCATAAATAATGCAAACCATGAGAAAAATTGCACTACCCCCAGTTGCCACATGGTCGTTGGCGTGGTTTTGACAATTTCCATGAATGACATTTTAGGTTGTTCATCTTTGTTAAAGCCATGATATTCGGCATATTCTTTTGGTTCGTATTCTTTGGTGGAAAATACCGTCCATAAAACCGATAATAGCAAACAGGCACCACCAAAATAAAACGACCAAATCACAGTCGGCGCGACTTTATTACCCGGCGATGGTACATTGGCCACCCCTGCCCAATTGAGGATAAACGGCAATAATGATCCAACCACCGCCCCGGCATTAATCAGAAAACTCTGGATTGAATAACCGATATTACGCTGTTCTTCAGAAACCATATCACCAACCAAGGCGCGGAATGGCTGCATGGTTACATTAAATGAACAGTCCATAAATAACAACATAAATGCGCCAAACAGTACCGGTACCATCCAGCTGGCAAAGTGTTCAGAATTGGGCATGAAAAACATTGCCAATGCGGAAATTACCGCACCCCAAAAGATAAACGGCAACCGACGTCCGAAGCGCGTCCATACCCGGTCACTGGACATTCCGATAATTGGTTGTACTACCAATCCGGCAATGGGAGCCGCCAACCAGAAATAACTTAGATGATCAACATTGGCACCCAGCGCCGATAAAATCCGGCTGGTATTACCGCTTTGCAGCGAATAACCGATCTGGACACCGAGAAAGCCGAAACTGATATTAAATATCTGTCCCATGCTTAAGCGGGGCATTTTTTTCATTATTACAAATTCCTCCAAAAATTAATTGAGGAAAAATTATAACACCACATTTTAAAAACGTGGTCTTTAAAAATGCTGCAATGCAGCACAAGGAGCAGTTTTATTTTATTTTTGCTAACCGCGTATTCATATCTTTGACGATTAGACTTAATTGCTCAAGCTGTTCAACGGGGAAATTTTCAAGAATTTTATCAATAATTTGGTTTTTTTCAGTTATGATATTATGATAAAGATCGATGCCGCTTTTGGTCGCGCAGAGGTGAAATAATCGGTAATCATTATTATCCTGAATTTTGGTGATATATCCGGCCGTCTCAAGTTTTTGAATAGCGCGAGTTACTGTGGTTTTGTCCAGCCGTAAATTTTGTGCCAATTTTTTTAAGCTAATTTGTTCATTCTCAACGATTCGGGTGATAAATGCAAATTGACCACGATGTAATCCGTATCTTTTGAAAATTGACTCGTAAACATTATTTATGTGCTTGGATAAATCATCAATATCCCGAAAAATAGTACTATGAAGCATGTTTTTTACCAAAATTTGTGCAATTAAGACCCTTATTTTAACACAATGTAAAATAGTTGTAATTACAACTATATTGTGATATTATATCGCTGGAAGTAAAATTAAACCAACTCGCTTGGAGTTATGTACATTATAGGAGGATAAAATGGAATTGGTATTAAAAAATGATGATGTGGTAAAAATGCTAAATGCAATCAAAGAGACCAATGAATCATACAGTCAGGATAATCAGGAGCACATTAAAGACTTTGCTAAAAGTCAAAACCCGATTTGTACGTTGGTTATGTGCTGTGATTCGCGGGCACATAGTACTTCTTTTACTTATCGTCCGGAAAATAATTTCTTTATTGTTCGCAATATTGGTAATCAATATATTCTAAATCAAGGCTGCGTTGAATATGGAGTTCGAGTTCTGAATACCCCGTTACTGGTGTTTTTGGGACATACCGCCTGCGGCGCAGTTCATGCCGCGTTAGATGATTATAGTAACTTGCATTCAAGCATTATTCGTGAAATCGACCATTTGGCACTCTCAGTAAAAAAAGCTGAAATAGATCCGAAGTGCAGCCATGAGCAGAAATGGCGTGATGCGGTGATTAATAATGTTAATCAGCAAGTTGGGTTGGCACTTAAAGATTTTACGGATCTTCGCAATAATAAAACTCTCGCAGTTTTGGGTATGGTTTTGGATATTGATAATTCGCTTGGGCATGGGTATGGCAAAATTTCCGTAGTGAATCTCAATGGTGAAACCGATCCGCAAAAGCTCGCCGATAACCAGTTTATCCGGCAATTCTTTAATGTTGACTAATATTTACATTGGATAAATAAGTAGTTTGAATTATCTGACTAAATAGTTTACGAACATCTGCAAAAGGAACATAATATGTTAATCGGTAATAATCTCAGTCTATTTCGGATTTTGAAAATAACCTGGAAAATTGATTTATTGATGATAGTCTTTTGTTCAATTACTTTTTTGGTTGATAAATATGTTTTTGTTTCACTCAAATTACCAATAGCATTTCCCGCGTTAATGGGTACTGCGATTGCATTCTTTATTGGTTTTAACAATAATCAGGCCTACAACCGCTGGTGGGAGGCGCGAATTATCTGGGGTGGAATTGTAAATGATTCGCGATCGTTGGCTCGGAGTTTGAAGGCCTGCAGTCTTGATAAACAAGCGGCACAGCGAATGATTTATCGACATATCGGTTTTTTGTATGCGCTTACGGCGTTATTACGCAGATTTAAAGATGATACGACTTACCGTAACTATATCCCCAGCTCTGATTTAACCAAATTACAAGCGGTTTCGCATATTCCCAATGGGCTATTGGCAATTCAATCTCAAGAATTAAAGATCTTGCTGGAAAATAAGAGCATTAATGATTTTGAGTTTATGGGTATTAATTCACTGCTGGTAAATTTATGTGATGGAATGGGTAAATCGGAACGAATAAATAATACGGTATTTCCAATTAACTACTTATTTTTTACCAAGCTGTTTATTTGGTTATTTATTGCCCTGATTACCATGTCAACCAATAGCGAGGTTGGCTGGTATTCGGTAATTTTAGGATGGGTAATGGGTTTTGTTTTCAATACGATTAATCTTAATGGATTAAATTTAATGAATCCGTTTGAATATCACTCTTCAGGTGTTCCTATCTCAAGTATTACCCGCAATATTGAGATAAATCTTCTCGAAGAAATCGGTGCCAAAAATATTCCACAACCATTGCAGCCGATAAAAGGTGAATACATACTTTGATGCACTGATGGCCGTATATTTTACGGTTAGTACATTTGGCTGAATCAATTTATGATAATTTTTGTCGTCGTCTGCGGAGTTAACGTTGGGTGTGGTAAAATCGCGAATTACTTGCATTGAAATGATGGGATTTTTGCGGAATGATTTTTGATAAACACTTTGATGTGATCGTGGTTGGCGGTGGACATGCCGGAACCGAAGCGGCATTAGCCAGCAGCCGGATGGGCTTGGCAACGTTGTTATTGACGCACAATATTGAAACTTTGGGACAAATGTCGTGTAATCCGTCAATTGGTGGAATTGGCAAAGGGCATTTGGTGCGTGAAGTTGATGCGTTGGGCGGAATTATGGCGCAAGCTGCAGATCATGGCGGGATTCAATTTAGAACGCTAAACAGCAGCAAAGGTCCGGCAGTGCGGGCAACTCGTGCACAGGCCGATCGCTTGCTGTATAAAGCCTATGTTCGTTATACACTTGAAAATCAACCGAACTTAACCCTGTTTCAACAGGCCGTTGACGATATTTTAATTGAACAGGATCGTGTTACCGGTGTCATGACCCAAAGCGGGATTATTTTCAAGACCGCTGCGGTAGTACTGACTTCGGGAACCTTTCTTGGTGGGCGTATTCATATTGGATTGCAAAATTATTCCGGTGGGCGTGCCGGTGACCCGGCGGCAATTCGCTTATCCGAACGTTTGCGCGATTATGAATTACCGGTTGGTCGTTTAAAAACCGGTACCCCACCGCGAATTGATGGACGAACCATTGATTTTTCAGTGTTGGAAGAGCAGCCCGGCGATACGCCAGTGCCGGTATTTTCATTTATCGGCAATCTCAGTGATCACCCGCGGCAGGTTCCGTGCTGGATTACCCATACCAATGCCAATACTCATGAAATAATCCGTTCTGGATTTGACCGTTCGCCGATGTTTACCGGCGTAATCGAAGGGGTTGGTCCACGTTATTGCCCATCGATAGAAGATAAGGTCAATCGTTTTGCCGATAAAGATTCCCATCAAATATTTCTCGAACCGGAAGGCTTGACTACCCATGAATATTATCCGAATGGGATTTCGACTTCTTTGCCGTTTGATATTCAGGTGGCATTGGTTCATTCGATGAAGGGACTAGAAAATGCGCATATTCTCCGCCCGGGCTATGCAATTGAATATGATTACTTTAATCCAACCTATCTTAAATCCTCGCTAGAATCCAAACGCGTCCATGGCTTATTTTTTGCCGGACAAATCAACGGTACTACCGGTTATGAAGAGGCTGCGGCGCAAGGTTTGTTAGCCGGTATCAATGCCGGTTTATTGGTGCAGGGAAAAGATAGTTGGTGTCCACGGCGCAATCAGGCGTATTTGGGCGTGTTGGTTGATGATCTGATTACCAAAGGTGTCAGCGAGCCGTACCGAATGTTTACTTCGCGTGCCGAATATCGCTTACAATTACGCGAAGATAATGCTGATTTACGCTTGACTGAAATTGGGCGGGAGTTGGGGGTTATTGATGATACCCGGTGGGAGGCATTCTGTCGCAAACGGGATGGGATTTTTGGCGAGATTGAACGCCTGAAAAAAATCTTTGTTTATCCTGAAAATATTAATGCTACACCTGCCGAAGCGCTGTTTGGTCGTCCATTGGAACGTGAGTATTCGCTGCATGATGTTCTCAAACGTCCGGAATTCAAGTATGCTGATCTTAAGCAACTGCCGAATTTTGGTGAGCCGCTGACTGACGATGTAATTGCGCAGGAACAAGTCGAAATCCAGATAAAATATGCCGGGTATATTGCCAGACAACAGGACGAAGTTGGTAAGCAGGCATTTCTGGATGATATTCGGTTGCCGCATAACATTGATTATCGCCAAATTAGCGGTTTATCATCCGAGGTAATTCAGAAATTAACTAAATTTGCTCCGGAAACGCTGGGGCAGGCTGCCCGGATTTCCGGAATAACTCCGGCGGCAGTTTCATTATTGCATATCTATTCCAAAAAAGGATTTCCTCGTCATGATTAAAGATCACGTTAAAAAGCGTAGCAAACATATTCGCGAAGTTTTGGTCTATGGCATGGTTGGAATTGCGGCGTTGGTGGTACAAGATATTTTATACTGGATTTGCCATCATTATTTTGGGGTTTTCCCCTCTGTTGCAATGATTTTGGGATCGTTGGCAGGGATGGTGGTTGCCTATATCGGGCATGTTAAATATACGTTCAAAAAACATCGTTATTCCAAACGTGAGTTTGTCAAATTTCTGGTGACGTCAATGGTTGGAATGGCGATTAATGTCGGCGGGGTGCGCTTTATTACCAAAGTGTTGTTGCTGGCGCCGGATTGGGGGTTGTTGCCAACTTTTATTGCGCCGTTTGTGACGTTCTTAATCAGTAAATTTTGGGCGTTCCGCTAAGGGTAGTCCGGCTTGGTTATAAAATCTCTCTGTAGAACAGGGGGATTTTTTATTAATTGGTTAAAACTATTTATTTGTCCTTAAGGATAGTAATTTTTAGTAGGTTATAGTTGATAAATATTGCTGGTTATAATGATAAAATAACGCATCTAAATTTTGTGAGTAATTTATCATGCAGGTAACCGAACGGCGGAAGTGGTACATCGGATTTGGGATTTTTGCGATATTTTTCTTTTCCTTATTGGTCATGATTCAGGTTGATTGGTATTGGATTTTTGGGGTCGTTGGAATTTTGGCGGCAGTTGCTATTTATGATCGGTTGCAACGGAAACATACTTTATTGCGTAATTTTCCGGTTTTGGGGCATATGCGCTATATTCTGGAATTTTTTCGCCCGGAAATTCAGCAGTACTTTGTTGCCAGTGATGACAGCGAACGCCCATTTGACCGCAAGACCCGCACCATCGTCTATGAACGTGCCAAGGGCATTCCAGATACCATTTCTTTTGGTAATGATAAAGACATTATGAAAGCCGGTTATGAGTGGGCACTGCATTCATTGTCGCCGAAACACCATGCCAATGTTGATCCGCGGATAACTATTGGTAATGAACAGTGTCGTCAACCGTATTCTGCATCGCGCTTAAATATTTCGGCAATAAGTTTTGGTGCGCTATCCAAAAATGCGATTATGGCATTAAATTTGGGCGCTAAACAGGGTAATTTTCTGCATAATACCGGTGAAGGTGGGTTGACTGATTATCACTTGCTGGGTGGTGATGTTGGCTTGCAGGTGGCAACAGCATATTTTGGCTTTCGTACTGAAGATGGGAATTTTGATCCGGAAAAGTTTCGTCAGCAAGCAATGATGCCCAATGTTAAACTAATTGAAATTAAGTTATCGCAAGGCGCTAAGCCGGCACACGGTGGGATGTTGCCCAAAGAAAAAATTACTCCTGAAATCGCCAGAATTCGCGGAGTTGGGATGGATAAGGACGTGATTTCACCGCCGACGCATAAAGCGTTTTCAACGCCGGAAGGTTTGTGTAATTTTATTGCCCAATTACGCGAATTATCGGATGGCAAGCCGGTTGGTTTTAAACTGTGTATCGGTAAAAAAACTGAATTTTTTGCAATTTGCAAGGCGATGCTCAAAACTGGAATTTATCCGGATTTTATTGTGGTTGATGGTATGGAAGGCGGTACCGGAGCGGCGCCATCGGAATTTGTCAATTCGATCGGGATGCCGTTGCAGGAGGCGCTGGTGTTTGTCCATAATGCCCTGGTTGGATGTGGCATAAGGAAAAAAATCCGCATTATTGCCAGCGGCAAAAATGCTACCGGCTTTGATATGGTGCGGATGATTGCGCTGGGGGCGGATATTATCAATTCAGCACGAGCGATGATGCTGGCACTGGGATGTATCCAATCCAAACAATGTGGCAATAATACCTGTCCGGTTGGTGTTGCAACTCAAAATCCGCGATTATATAAGCAATTGGATATTACCGATAAATCTGAGCGGGTTTATAACTATCATAAAGCCACGGTAAAAAATTTTACCGAGTTGGTTGGTGCCATGGGCTTGGAAAATCCCAGTGATATTTTACCCTCCAGTGTGATGCGCCGGATTAGCGATCACGAAGTGCGCTATTTTGATGAAATTTATGAATTTGTCAAACCGCTGTGCTTACTTGACCCAACTACGGTACCTAAACAATATCAGCGTTTTTGGGAGGCAGCGACACCAGATACGTTCTCTTTTGTTCATTAAATTTGATCGGTTATTGCCAAACCTCACATTACCTGTGAGGTTTTTATTGTGCAATCCAGATTCAGCTACTGTTTATCTCTCATTGCTAAGCTCCAATCAGTTACGAAATATGACCAAATGGCTAGAAACTTATTACTACTCGCTTAAATGGAATAACTATTCGCCCCGTAGTAATAACTTTATATTTCATTTATCATGATTTCTTGCTTATATTAGACTTGGCAATGAGGTTCTTAGCGCTAAATTTTTTATCATGCCTAACATCGCTTAATACGTTAATTGCCACAGATCATTAAGTAGTCCGGTCTGGGTGGCGGTATTTCCGTAACCGCCAAAAATGACTACTGTGCCATTATTCTGAACCCAACCAACGCTGTCGCGCCGCGCCCCCGGTTGATTACTACTTGCAATTACACCTAAAGAACCATAGTTGGCAAAGGCATTGCTTTCAATATTTCCACCAGCCCATGTCCATTGATTGTTTGCTGGGTCAAAACTCCATAAATCGTTAAGAATGCCCTTAGTGCTATTGCCATATCCATCGCCAGCCAACATCCAAAACACGCCGGTATTGCCATCAGTCCATGCCAGCGGAATGCGATGTTCGCGGGCACCTGGAATTGAATTAGGTGAGGCAGTACCCAATTGACCATAAATCCCGTATTTATTGGTCATATTTGAACCGCTCATCCATGTCCAGCGATCACTAACCGGGTCGTATTTCCATAAGTCATTGAGATCGCCAATTGGTGAACCAATTCCATCTCGACCATTGCCACCAAACAACCAGATATTACCAGATTCATCAAGCCAGCCCACCGAATCAAGCCGCGCCCCCGGAGTATTCAGCGGATTGGAAACTTGCTGTACACCATAGATTCCGTAACTATCAAGCGTACTCTCGCCACTCATCCATGTCCATTGATTGCTATTTGAATCGTATTTCCACAAATCATTATAATCGTTTAAGGTAGAAATACTGTCTGCACCGCCAAAGAGCCATAAATTGCCGTTGCCATCATTCCAACCAACTGATCCCAGGCGTCCACCTGGAGTATTTAAGTTATTGGCAATTTTTTTGTTTCCATAAACACCAGTGGCATCAATAATGTCTGCACCATTGACCCATGTCCATTCTCTGCTGGCAATATTGTATTTCCACAAATCATTCAAGCTGCCTGGCAGATCAATAGCATCGCGCGCATAGCCGTAGCCGCCAAATAACCATAGATTGCCGCTATTATCTTTCCAGCTAACTGCACCAATCCGTCCACCCGGATGATTTGTTGGTGCAGAAACACCCTGTGTCCCATAGTTGCCAGATTCATTGACCGTTTGTTGTGTGCCAACTAATTGCCAGATTTTGGTTTGCGGATCATATTTCCACAAATCATTTAAAAATCCGCTTTCCGAATTACCAACATAACCATAGCCACCAAAGAGCCACAGGTTGCCGGAATCATCACTCCAGCTAACGGCCAAATCTCGGGCACCGGGAATAGCGCTAGAGTTTTGATAATTGGCACTGCCATTGATTTGATTGCTGCCGCCAATCCAAGTCCAGCCGCTAGTTGGTGATGAACTACTGCTGCTTCCCGAATTACAGGCAATGATTCCGGCCGCGGTAGCTAGCAATAGAAGTAAATTATTAATTTTTTTCATGTGATTACCTTTAGTAAGTGGTTGGAATTGTTGCTACATAACCATAATCCATGGTTGGTGTGCCGGCTTGATATAAGCCCAGAATGTAGTTCTTATAAATTGTATTGGCTGATGTCCACGTTGAACCGGGGAAATAATCAAATCCGATCCACGTGGCAGAAGCAAAGCTGCCATCTGGATTACGGCTGACATGAGCAAATGTCGGGGTAGTTTTACCACCCCCTGCCAGATAGCTCCAATCGCCAGCTAAGTTATAGCCGCCGCTGCCATCACCGGTAATTCCTTCAAAATGTGTTCCTGCTGTTGATTCCGGCAGATTATTATAAGTTAATGAAGTAAAGTTAGTAAGAACATTAGGATTAGTGGAATTCCAGTCAGCAATGAAACCGGTATAAGCACCGCTTTCATTAACAGTACTATAGCCTCCAGCGATCGTGTAGCTGGTCCCACCATTATACCAAATCCCATAGGCGGTAATGCTGGCTGAATCACCAGGTTTGGTTAGCTGATAATAGGTATCTGTCGCTATATTGTAAAGAAAAGCTTTTCCGGTTAATAAATGGGTATCATAGTTTCCAACTACCATACCACCCATCGAGCTATGTCCTAGTGTGTTGACAACATAATCATTAGAATCACTAACTAAGCTGGCTGGGTAAAGAGTTTTATAGCCAGCGGTAGTAGAACCATCCGGTGCTCCGACATACAGCAGACCTTGTTGGGCAATTGGACCTGATTCCAGGGTAGTATAGCTACCAACCACCACTACATTTTGACCATTATTATCCGGACCATAGAGCGAAGTACTGGTTACTGTCCGTCCCGGCGCAGATGGGAAATTAAATTGATTGCATATTCCCCCACCGGTAACCGGTCCCTGATAAAGAAATGCATGATTACCACCGTATTGAACATATACTCCAGTCACATAAACCTGTGCTGGATTACTTTCAACCTCGCGGACACCGGAAACGCCAGGAAATGAAACATTGGTGGTATCTGGACAATAGAATTTGGTATAGCTAACTGCGGGAGCTGAGCTTCCAGAGCTGCTACCACTATTACAGGCCGTGAGTAACCCTACTAACAATAGTGGTAGGATCAATTTAGCAGATTGGTGGTGATTTTTATTCATGATGGTTCCTTGAGGTTGATTAATACTAAATTCTAAGTGATTTAGTCAGGTATTGTTTATCCAAAATGGATAAAATCTTCAACCAAACCATTAAAGTATTTAAGTCTGCTAGCATAATTATCTGATGTGGAACAATATAAAATTTGGTAATGGTTTTTGCAACGATGAAGTAAATAGCGATTACTGTAGCATTTAAGCCAATTTATTTTAAGATGGTAGATGGCCGGGATATTAGTTTCCAATATAAAAAAGGTGGTAGCATTAGCTACCACCTTGGTCATTATTTAGAAGAATTATTGACAAGCTTGGATTTTCAACCATTCTTCACCACTTCCAGGACCACCGTTATTAGAGGCTGGGTTGTTGCCCTGAGTCCACCAGTTAGCTTTGTAAACATAGCCGCTGTAGGATACCATTGCACCACCAGTGTAAGCGGTACTGCTGCTCCAACTTTCATAACCGCTGCATTGGACACCACTTGGTGATGGAGAAGGGCTAGGCACGACACTTGGGCTCGGACTAGGAACCGGTGACGGACTTGGTGCTACTGTCGGAACCGGACTTGGGCTCGGTTGCACTTTAGCAGCAAAGGCCATCG
>JBPOJK010000114.1:0-2625 GCA_052033675.1 Pseudomonadota bacterium | reverse complement strand
TTTTACGATTATTAGCCAGATGCCTCACATTTATTGATTGTTTTTTATTGTTAAAGATCTGTTTTGATTTCGTTTTTCAACGCCGCCTTTTTGCGGCAGAACGTTATTATGCCATAACCACACTACCTTGTCAAAACTTTTTTACAGTTTTTATACATCTAGCACTCAAAACCAAATAAAACAAACCAAATATACAGTTACAAAACAGGTGTTTAATCCAGAACATTCACAACTAAAGAATATTTATAAAAATGTTAATTATCTTCCATTACCTTAAATAATTGGATTTGCAACCAAGATTGCCAACGCACCAAGGTACCCCAAAAAATCAATCCAACCACCAGAATAGCTAGCGAAATACCAACAAACACCAACGGTTCCGGTAAAATTTGTTTACTGATTGAAAAAATTAAACTCATAATCCACATAATTCCTAAAATTGGTAATATTTCATAAATAACTCGCCGCAACCGATAAATATTATTACCAAATTGGCGCTCGCGGATTACCACCTCAGAAAACATCATACTCAACGCTTTTAATTTGCGATAAGATGCAATCATGAAAGGTAAGGAAATAAGTAGCGCCATCGTACAAATAATTGCCCGGTGAACATTGGTGCCCATTAGGGCATTATTTAGAAATATACCATTAAAGCGCGCCGCCAGATAAGTTGCCGCAATAAAGACCGCCGCAACCAACATACTATTGACAATAATTTGAGCGGTAATTTTTAAAATAATCTTAACTATTAGCGCACTATCGCCCTCCGGGTGTAGCTCTTGCACCCAATGAGTATAGCGACGACTAATTCGCACCAGCAACTTGGCACGAGTTTCAACAGCCGGAATTACCACTCCGGCTAAATTGATCATATACGGAGTAGTAAGTGTCGTAATCGCTGATACCGCAATCGCAATTGGATATAATTTGGGATCAGTAACCCCCAGTGATACCCCTAACCCGGCAATAATAAAAGAAAACTCACCAATTTGCGACAACCCCATACCAACCCGTAATGAGTTCTGCCCGGATTCACCAGCCACAAATGTTCCAGCGGTAGCTCCCACTACCTTCCCTAAAATCAACGCACAACTAATTATTAATACCGGAATATAATTAACCACCAATACCTGCGGGTCAAACATCATCCCGATAGTCACAAAGAAAATGGCACAAAACATATCCCTTAATGGTTCAATTAAATGCTCAATTAATTGCAGCTGCCGCGATTCGGCAATAATTGCCCCCATCATAAATGCGCCTAATGCAATGCTGTAATTTAATAATAAGACCACCAGACAAAGCCCAAAACACAGCCCTAAAACCGATATCAACATCATTTCACGACTTTGAAAGCTGGCAATATAATTCATTAACCGCGGTATAACCAACAACCCCACCACTAGAGTAACTATAATAAACAATGACAACTGCCCAAGTGTCGCAATAATATTTTCGCCACCAACCGTACCGCTGGTTGCAATACCGGATAACAAGGCAATAATTCCGATTGCCAAAATATCCTCGACTATCAAAATCCCAAAAATCAATTGGGCAAATTTATGCTGTTTAAGTCCTAACTCACCAAGCGCCTTAACAATAATAGTGGTTGACGATATTGCCATCATTGCCCCAAGAAACAAACAATCCATCTGCTTCCAGCCAAAATACTTGCCCAGATTATAACCGATAAAAATCATGAAGCTGGTTTCACAGATGGCCGCAATGAATGCGGTAGCACCGACTTTGGCTATTTTTTTGAGACTAAATTCAAGCCCCAGAGAAAACATCAAAAACATCACCCCCAGCTCACCGAGAGTATTAATTGTTTCTTTATCATGAATACTAGTTAAAGGCTGAATTAAAAAATGCGGACCAATTAATACTCCCGCTACCAAATACCCCAACACCACTGGTTGCTTGAAGCGGTTAAACACCAGCGTAACAATTCCAGCCACCAACATAACCAGAGCCATATCATGAATAAAAGCATTTTCGTGCATAAGTAATTCCCAACAATCACAACTAAGTTTTAAACTAATTATATAATAATTATACCCATAAATCTATTTATTCATGGTAATATTTCTCAGCGTTCTCTAAAACCAAATATTTACATAACATTATTCACCCGTTTAATTAGTATAATGGAGCAGCCATGCAAGCAACCATATTATTCAATTTATTAAAAAGCATAACCGCTAAGGTATTTAATTTGGAATATATCTATGATGGTATTTCAATTGAAGATATCTATTCCGCAACCCCCGGAAGCGCGTCTCGTGAAACAATTTTAAAACACCTAGATTTACTTTGTGATGTTGATTTCATTCGCATGGACAACAATAACTTTTACTATCCTACTTCGTTAGCTTATTGCGCTGTCATTAACAATGATATCAATGAATGTATCCAGCTACTACAACGAAGTGCGCTACAGATTAAACTCTTGCCCGAATAACGGTCTGCTTACATAAAAATTTTGACAGCAAAATTTAAAATTTTACCAATTAAGATCAGTTAGTGATTTGCGGCGGAAGATTGGCAAAGCACTCTTCAAGAAAGCTGATAAAGCGCTGTTCCAACAGCGAAGGATTCCCAGGGCGGCGCACCAGATAGCAT
>JBPOJK010000113.1:0-19613 GCA_052033675.1 Pseudomonadota bacterium | reverse complement strand
GCATTTTTAAGCGGTCTAATTCGGGTTGGTAAAGCGTAAAGAAAATTTGTTCTACTGGGTGGAGTTTACGAGTAACTGGTACTTTGGTAGGGATTTTAGTGAATAGTGGGGTACCGGATAAGAAATTTTGCCAAAATAGTTTACATTTTTCTACGTTAATATTTTTTGAAGAAAGGCTTTCTTTCCGGATGTATTCTTGATAGGTGGTAAAGGCTGTCGGTAAAGGCTCATTGCCAAGGAAAGAATTATAGGCTTGTTCAATAAATTGTGTAACATTTCTGGCGCAGACTCCATCGATAATGATGTGGTGACTTTTTATAATAAAGTAATAGCGATTTTCATGGTCGCTATTCCTAATCAAGTAAAATTGCAATAGCGGGTTACGAGATAAATCTAGCGGAGAATAGAGTATCTTACGTATAGTTGCATGGTAGTCATCTGTGGTATTAATTATTTTAAATAGCGAATCTATATCATAATTACAGTAAACACAGGTTTTAGTTTGGCTATCAAATCTGGCGTGGAAAATATCATTTTGAGTGAGAACCAGCCCACAGGACTTTTTTAAAATTGGGATATTAAGCTTGCCATTAAGTTCGAAGGCATACTGCAAATTACACACTACATCGGTTGGTGCTTGTTCCCAGATACTTAGGAATCTAAGTTGATATTTCGAAATTGGCAAGCTTCGCATGATGTTATCCGATACTTAATTTTTCTATGGCAAACTTAAAAGATTGAGCCAAGCTTTCCAGCATTTCCAAACTTAGGCTATCGCGAATAACGATTTTCATTATCTTGGCATGATCTTTTGCAAATGAGAGCTGAGCTACCGCGGTATACCACCCCGCCGATTGGATGAAATTTGCAATATCATCCAGGTTAAGGCTACAACCAGCTTTAATTCTCAGCACGATAATTGGAATATAGGCCGCCGGGTAAATAAATTCAAAACAATTAAGTAAACTCAGTTGTTCAACAAGATACTGCGCTTTGCTGCGAGCACTGAAACTCTTTTGCAGATAACCCTCATAACCAAGATGAAGCAGGTTGTAATATTGTGCCAGCATGCAGGAACTATCGCGAGAAAAATTCAGCGAGAATTGTTCAAATTCACCACTGAGATATTTTATCATATAGATTACCGACTCCGGAATATAGGATTTATTCCGAACTACTAGCCATCCAACGCTGCTATAGACTAGTCCGTATTTGTGACCGGATGCGTTAATAGACATCACTTTGCTTAGGCGAAAATCCCAGTGGTAATCGGTGCGGATAAATGGATAAATGAAGCCCGAAAGTGCTGCATCAATATGCAGCGGAATATTCCAGCCCTTGTATTGCTCCAATTCCTCCAGTAGCGCATTTATTGATTCTAGATCATCATCGTAGCCAGTTTGATGGCTGCCAGCTACACCCACCACCAATATCGTATTGGCATCAATATATGATCGCATATCTTCACCCGTTACAGAGTATTTTCCCTGTGAAACAGGAACTTCGCGTAATTCGATTCCCTGATAATTAGCTGCTTTGTACCATGCGGTATGGGCATTCGCGCCAAAAACAATATTCGGGATTTTGCCTTGGTTTTCCGTGTTATCTTGAAAGCTGGCTTTAGCTGCAATCGTGGCCAGAAAAATTGCTTCGCTGGATCCAACCGTGCTGGTTCCCCATGGCGCATCGTCTTTGTTGATGTTCCATAAATCGGCAAGCATTAATCCGACCTTCTGATTGATCTTCGCAATATTGGGGTATTGTGTAGCATTAGGGAAATTTATTGCTAGACTGTCATTGATTAATCTAGTCGCATATTCATCCATTTCATTGGTGGTAAATATCGCCAGGTTTTGGTTGGGTTTGGCATCTGCTGCCAGTTGGTCTTTGATTTGTTGATATGCCTCTTGAGTGGCAATGCCTGTTTTGGGAAATGAGAAATTATTCATTATAGTAATCCTATGTGATTTCCTTGCGGTTGGTTTTAGTTATTAAGTGATGTCGATATATTTGCTATAAATTATCCAGTTTGACGATTTTGCTCGCTAAGCTCAAATCTTTTTCTAAAGCGGCGCTTTAAACCATACTTTACCATCATAGCGATCAAAGATAATCTGATAGTAATTAAAAATATTATTGCCGACATTAACAAAATTACCGCCATTATAGTTACTGGTCGCGGCATAAATTGCCGGAGTCATGTTGACAGGTAGGGCACCTGTCGAAGTATTTATCGTGGCAGAGGCAAAATTACTGACATAGCTGTTAGTTACCGCAATATAGTTAGGAAACGGCTGTAATTGATAGCCACTATCCGACCCGGTA
This sequence comes from Pseudomonadota bacterium, assembly GCA_052033675.1. Classification (GTDB taxonomy): domain Bacteria; phylum Pseudomonadota; class Gammaproteobacteria; order Burkholderiales; family UBA11063; genus Aquella. Next base: position 17,288 of record JBPOJK010000113.1, on the reverse strand, counting down.
TCCAGGACACCATTCATGGTTGATTCGGTGTATGTTCCATCGCCATTACTAAAAGATGAATTTACTGGAATTGCAAAAGTATTCCAGCAATTAGCACTGTTGCTTTCGATTGAGGTTCCATAATTATTGCAAGTCTGGCTGTTAAGTTGAATATACGAAGAACCAGCACTGTTAATGACACCATTAAATAAACCAAATGATAATGTGGATTCAGGTAGATTAACCGCCATCGCTTGATTGTAGGGAGAGGGGAAAAACAACTGTGGCGACAAATTACCGCGCATTCCGACTCCCATTAGTCCGATGAATGGAGCGCTGGCTGACTCGGTAACAACAATTGGGGTATTTAGGCTGCTGCTGACTACCGGATTATTGCCGGAATACAGTGTTACCGGAGCATAAGCTAAGACACCGGTTACCGAACGATTCCCAAAATCATAGTACAGAACTACCGATTCATTGGTATATGTGACATTCGGTCCAACCATATTGCGCGCTACAAAATAGACATCTGAACCGGTATCCACGACGGTCATGCCCGGTGTGCCGCCCCCAACTGAGGTGTAAGCATAATATTTAGTTTGGTTATCACTCGAGTAAACCATCAATGGTACACTAACCGATTGTGGTTGGCTAGAGGAATTACTATTTCCGTTATTACAGCCAGTAATAATCCCCAAGGTTAGTGATGCAATTAATACGTAATTGAATTGGTTAGATTTCATGGTAATTTCCTTACTAAAAATAATTAGTTAACAATTAAAAAATATCTGGTATCTATTAGTTCCACAATGGATTTGTCGTTGCCGGTATTACTTGAGCCTGAGAGCATCCGCTTGGATTATTTAACAATTTAAGTCCAATATATCCAGCTTGCGCGTCATAAAGATAGCTGAAACAATTAAGAACGTCCCGCCCGGTATTGACAAAATTATTGGAAAAAGATGGCTGATTTTGTGAAAATACCCCCTCTTGTGCGGTTGTCCAATTAACGCTACTTGGAGCTGTCGCCTGAGGTGTGCTGTCTGAAGGATTAAATGTATAGATTGCCGTACCATTTGACCCTAATAACGAAACCGTTACCTCTCCGTTTGCGAGTTGACCTGAAGTCGGTTGGTTTTGCAGAGTGAGAAGCATGTCCGAAATTCCAATATCAATCACGGCTTCTCCGGTTGGGTAGACACTTTCTTGACCATTAATACTAAGTGTGACATTACCTGTTGCCGGTTGCCAATCTGGAGGGCTTCCTGCTACCTGAGAAAATCCTGTAGGTGCCAACTTGCCGAAAGCAAAACCAGTTGCGCTATTAGAAGTAGTTAGCCCTAATTGTACATTATTGAGTCCCAGAATGTAGCCAGCCCGCATTTCTCCAGCTTTCATCGCATCAAGATTAAGAAAAGGATTATATTGTTGATTATTTTGGTTATTATCCGGCACTTGCTGATATCCTGTTCTGTCAAATCCAATGCCCATATTTAAGGTATGTTCATCGGTTGACTCGATAGTAGGAGTTGTCATTGGAGTGCCGCATGAATTTGGCCAGTTACCGCTTTCGCAGGTAATGCTTTGTACGATAAGAACAGGAATAGTGGCAGATGCGATAACACTCTCTCCATTGTTGTTTACTGCATCTGAATAACGAACATTAGTCGTAACCCAAACACCGTTGAATCGCCTACCACTACTCCAGTAGAAGATTGAGCCTACCGTACCAATAGGAACAAAACTAGCAGGGAATAATAAATTTTGAGTAACAAAGAATCCTCGCGAACCAGTATCAAGAGGTGTGGTTAAGGACTCACCAAATAGTTGCACATTAATTGTCGGATCTGAGAGTACATTAGTGTTTGGATTTTGTATATTATTGGAATAGGGAATGGTATAAGACAATGTTTGTGGATTATTAGATACCGTAGATCCGCTACCGCATCCTTGGATAAAAAATAGCATGATCATTATGCTTAGATTTTCTAGAATAAAAACTAATCTTTTGTCCATTATATTTCCTTTACCAGAGTTGTGTCTATTTACAATATTAATTGTGACTAATTGTTCATCTAATTTTGTAGTTTCTGAATGAATTATATCGTGTTCTTATATTTTTCTGTTTCCAAAATTTGCATAGTAACTTGCAGCTAATGAGAGAGGTGCTTGCCATTATCTTTTTAGCGAAATTTCCCCCGAGTTGTTTTGAATCCTAATTAAACTCTTTTCTAGTTTTGTCATAAATTCTTGGGCAAAATTTAGCTCAATTTCATCAATTGCATAATCCAGCCTAAAAGTAATCGAATCTTTTATTGATTGATCATAAACTAAGCGCATTTGATATGCTAAGCTTTTGGTAAAAGTTGGCCATGGTGTGGAAGTGGTTGCCAATAATTCCAGCGGTTCAATATTGATATTGCCTTGCACCAAGCCAATATTGATGAAATCATCCGCTTTGCGTTCAAGTGAATCAATAATATCGGTAAACAGTTGCTGGTGATATTTTTTGCTGTCCTGCCGCTGTTGATTTAATTCAATAATTAAGTCGGTTAGTGACGGCTGGCGACTAAAATCAAACTTGAGGAAAATATTGTTAATAAAAGATCCCGCCGCAGTCATGCAATTTTTGCTGCGCAGGTTAACCGGATAGGTGATGGCAAATTTCTCCTGTTGTGAATAATCTGCCAGTAGTTGACCATATAGCGCCGCAATAACAGTAAAAGTGGTGCTATTATTGTTAGCAGCAAATTGATTTAACGTGCTGACGCTTTCTCCGCTAATCGTGAAAAATAATTGTTCTACCGGATGCAGCTTGCGTAAGGGCTGAGTTTTTGTCGGAATCTTGGTAAACAGTGGCACATCCTGTAGGAAATTAATCCAAAATGCGCGCGAATGCTGTGGCGGTGTCAAGTTCATTAGCTGATTTTCATATTCAACATAATCTGCATAACGGCAAAACGGTGGCGGTAAATTGCTGCCGGTTAGTAACGCATTGTAAGCGCTACTGATAAAATTACAGACGTTTTTAGCACAACTGCCATCAATTACAATATGATGGCTCTTGATTATAAAAAAATAGCAATTTTTTTCGTTGCTGTGTTCAATCAGATAAAACTGCAGCAATGGATCGGCGCATAAATTTAGTGGTGAATATAAAATTGTCTTAATTTGGGCGAAATGGTCAGAGGGGTTACGAATAATTTTAAACAACGTGTCGATAGTATAATTTTGCTGGCAGCCGGATTTTCCACTTGCATCAAAGCGCATCTGAAAAATATCATTATTAACTAATACTAAGCCGCAAGCCTGTTTTAACAGCTCAATATTTACCACACCCTTGAGCTCAAAAACATATTGCAAATTACTAATGACATCATCCGGTGCATTTTTCCAAGTGTTGAAAAAGCGCGCCTGATAGCGTGACAATGTAAGTGGTTTCATCTCTTAGCCTTCTACCAAATTTAATTCCACCGGCTTATTTTAGCATTGTTCGAGTAAATTTTACTGCTTAATCAAATTGCCAACCGCCTGTTTAAAGCATGTCGTTAGATTTTTCAGTAGTTCATAGCTCAGGCTGTCGCGAATAACAATTTTCATGATTTTAGAACCATTAACCTCAAAAGACAGTTGTGACACCGATGTGTACCAGCCATCTTGTTGAATAAATTCAGCTATATCGTCTAATTTGAGATTTAAAGCGGATTTTATCCGCAGCACGACAATTGGAATAAACTCTGCCGGGTAAACGAATTCAAATACATCTAATGTTCGCAGTTGCTCGACGAGATAACGTGCTTTGGCGCTGGCACTGCGGCTTTTTTCCTGATAACCATGATAGCCCAAATGCAGCAAATTATAGTATTGTGCCAGCATGCTTGAGCTACTACGGGAAAAGCTTAATGAAAATTGCTCAAATTCGCCGCTTAAATATTTGATTTTGTAAATTACTGATTCCGGAATATAGGATTTATTACGCACGACCAACCAGCCGACGCTGCTATAAACCAGACCATATTTATGCCCTGAGGCATTGATAGACATTACTTTACTCAAACGGAAATCCCAGCAATAATTCTGGCGGATAAAAGGATAAATAAAACCTGAGAGAGCCGCATCAATATGCAGTGGAATATCCCAGCCATTGGTTTGTTGCAATTGTTCCAGCAGATTATTGATGGCCATCAAATCATCGTCATAACCGGTTTGGTGGCTACCGGCAACCCCTACTACCAGTACCGTGTTGCCATCAATAAAAGGTCGCATATCAAGAGCATCAACCGAATATCTTCCGGCACGGACCGGTACTTCGCGCAGCTCAATTCCCTGATAGTTGGCGGCTTTATACCACGCCGTATGGGCATTGGCGCCAAAAACGATATTTGGCTGTTTATCTTGATTTTCCGGACGTTTACAAAAGCGTGCTTTGGCAGCAATGGTTGCCAAAAAAATTGCTTCGCTGGAACCTACAGTACTAGTTCCCCATGGACTGTCATTTTCACCGATATTCCATAGATCTGCCAGCATCAAAGCGGTTTTCAGATTAATGTTTGCAACGTTAGGATATTGGGTCGCATTGGGAAAATTAATCGCCAAACTGTTATTGACTAATTTGGTTGCGTATTCATCCATTTCATCGGTTGCAAAAATTGCCAGATTTAGATTGGGTTTGGCATCCTGCGCTAGTTGTGCAGTGATTTGCAGGTAGGCTTCGTGATTATTTATTCCCTGTTGTGGAAACGAAAAATTATTCATTGGCTTATACTCAAAAATTAATTTGTATTGATGGCTTGAATTATAGACGGTTTTGTTGAATAGTGGTTTCCCATTTTTGCATAGCTAGTTCCCATTTTTGCAAATCGTGATAATTGATGTGATTTTCTGGTTGAAAAGTTATTTACAGTGCAGTTAGTTTATTGATATAATTGGTGTTCTTGGTAAACTATTTTAAATGTCTATTTATCGAATTAGGGAGAAGCTTATGCGTAAATTAATTTTGGGATTATTTTGTGGTCTTGGCGTTTTGTATTCGGTTAATTCTGTAGCCGCAACAGCAGCGCTACCAAGCTTTAATGCGACAACACTTAAAGCCTATAATGGTCAGCAAGGACATAAGGCCTATGTGGCATTAAACGGTAACGTCTATGATGTCAGTAGCGTTCCTGAATGGGCAAATGGTAAACATTATAAAGGGATGGTGGCTGGTACTGATTTAACCCCAAATATTTCTAAATCACCTCATGGTGCCAGTATTGTAACTGAATTAGGTTTAAAACCAATCGGTACTTATAGCGCAGCTGCCAAATAGCTCCGACCTCTGCCGCAGCAAACTGGATTATTCTTAATCCGGTTTTTCTATGTACCAGCTTGTCATTAGCTATAATCAGGGGGTAATTTATCCATAAAAAAATCATGGTTTTTGTTGGCTGTGTTTGAATATGTGCTACAATCAGTAATAGCATTTTAGCGAATCGAAACAATTGGCGCTAATTGCTGATAGACAATAATTCAAAGCATAATTAAGAGAGAATATATCATGAAAAAAGTTAGCCATGAGCATTCATTTGTTGCCAAAATGACACACTTAACTAGAACTCTTTATGCTGGGGCAATCTTGGTTTCCGGCATCGCAATTTCAGCGTGTAGCGTCGGTGGTAGCAGTGCTTCAACCAATCCGCAAACTCAACAAATTCAAACGATGCTTGAATCAACTGCCAATTATTATTTGAGTCTTGAGTCTGCTGCTAGCTATAAGCCCTCAGGGATACAGTTAAATGCCAGTTGTCCGAATATGAATCCGGTTACTTGGGTTCAAGGGACTTTTGGACATACCAATTTGCAGGCGGTTACCCAAAATAGTATTTTCCAATTGGGAAGTATTACCAAATCATTCACTTCAGTAGTAATGTTGCAATTACTGAGCGAAAAAAACTTAAGTCTGGATTCCAATATTAAATCATTAGCACCGCTATTGGCCGCGCGTTATCCGCAATGGGAATTAGTCACTATTCGCCAGCTCTTGAATATGACTAGTGGAATTCCGGATTATTCGGAACAAGACGCGTTTACTAGCGATGCTTTCAATAATCCGACTGCATTTATGCCGTTGTCACAGGTATTGGGTTATGCCGAATCACTGCCGTTTAAATTTGCTCCCGGCACTAGTTATAATTACTCCAATACCAATTATACTTTGTTAGAAGAAGCGATTATTGAAATTAGTGGGCATCCGTTTGAGTCGGAAATCAATCAGCGGATTATCAATAAACTCGGCCTGACGAATTTACATTATCCGCCAAATCAGCCAACGGCAGTCGCCAATCCGGCACAGATTGTTTATGGTTATGCCGGTGCTGGTTGGGCACCTTATGCCGGAACTGAGATATTACCGCCTTATAGCCTTTCCTATGCTAATGCCGGTGGTGCGATGATTTCCAATGCCAATGATTTGAATAGTTATATTCATGCCTTGTTTACCCCCAATGGCTTATTGACTTCATCTCAGCTCTCGGCATTAATTTCACCGGTATCAATGACAACCGGTCAGCCGCTTAATTATCCTTTGGCTCCCGGCGAGCGGGCATTTGCTCTTGGCGTGATGGCAATGAACCTCTCCAATTCGTTTGCTGATTTACCGTTGATTTACCTTTACACCGGGGAAACTTTTGGCTTTTTAGGAATGTATGCCTATGATGCCAATACCGGTATTTCAATGAGTATGACAATTAATAGCAGCAGCTCACGAATTACCATGAATCAATTGATTATTGATTTGAATAATCTGGTAGAAATTTGTAAGCAATGATTGGGATCTCGAATATAATTCCTCCTTGCTGATTTTTTAACCCCTGAACAGATGTTACGCAAAACATAATATTTTTTAGAGCTTGATTTGTGTTTGAGTGAATTATGGAGAGGGTTAGAGTTTGTTTACGTAAAGAACGCGATTTTGTGAACTGTTTGAGCGCAGCGAGTTTTTCACAAAATAGTTCTACGTAACTACAAATGCTTATCTTCGTAACATTTGAACGGAAAATACAAATCAAGCTCTGAAATAAACTTATGCGTAACATCAGCCTTTAATTTGCAAAGAATCGATTTATGGCAAAATCAAATTTATGTCCTTGTGGTAGTAAAGTGGAATTTAGCGACTGCTGTTATCCGTTTATTAGCGGTCAAAGCTTGCCGGCAACGCCGGAGCAATTAATGCGTTCGCGCTATAGTGCCTACACGTTGGCGGATATTAACTATATCATAGAGACGATGAGCGGTGCGGCAGCGGAAGGTTATGATCGCGAGGATGCACTGGAATGGGCGCGAAGTATCAAATGGCTAAAGCTGGAAGTTATCCGCAGCGCCATGATTGATTCACAAAACGGCATCGTTGAATTTAATGCTTACTATCGGTTTCAAAATAAAAAACATTTGCTGCATGAAGTTAGTTTGTTTAAATTGATTGATAATCGTTGGTACTATGTGGCGCAACTCCCCGATTGAGCGCTAAGTCACGCATGGCTATACGGATATGGTAAAATCCTGTTCTTATTTTGTAATTACTCACTCATAAGACAATCGGAACTGCCGCAATATGAGGAAAGAACTAGGCGCAAGGCGACGCAGTTTACATAGGGCGTAAATAAGGAGTCTTGCAACAACGTTATTTCGATATAGTGAGAGCAGTTACCTTATTTTATTATCTAACGCCAAAGGACTACAATGCTACTTGCTACACAGGAAATCACCACTAAATTACACATCAATAAACAGCAGCAAAAAACTTTCATTTTTGATTTGGACGGAACCATTATTTATGATGGGCTACCGTTGGAAGCGCGGTTTGAACGGGTGTTGAGTGAGATCGAAGCCGCTGGGCATCAAATTATTTTTGCAACCGGTCGTTCAAGGCGGGATTTTTTACCGGTATTGCCAAAGTGGTGTCATCAACGCCCAAGTGTATTGTTTGGCGGTGGTTTGGTTATTTGTGACGATACGATCCGTTTTCAGCATTTTTTGGCTGAAAATGATTTAACCGATTTAGTTGAGCATCTGGAAACCAAACGCATAAAATATTTGGTCGATGGTCATGCTGCTTATTATCACCCACCAGTTGAGCACTGGATTTATGATGATATTGTAAAAATCAGTGGCATGGCGAAAGATCCGCATGTTGATAATATTATTCGCGATGGTGCATACAAAATATTGGTACTGGAAGATAGTTGGCTCGGTGAATTTAACCAGTTGATTGCCGCGCGTGAGCTGGTGATAAAACACCATGTATATGACAAATGCTTTGATGTTATGCCGCAAGCTGTGAATAAATTCAGTGGGTTGCAGCATATGGAGTTGCCAGCTGCCGAAAATATTTTTGTATTTGGCAATGACGGTAATGATTTGGAATTAATGCAGAATCTACCCAATAGCGTGATGTTTGGAACGCATCCTGAGTTAAGTAAATATGCTAAGATAAAAATCAATTATGATGATGATTTATTTAATAATTTTGCTACTGTCATCAACACGATACTTGAAAAATGTTAAAATAACGAGTTACGTCACTGAAAAATAAGGATAACTGAATGTTAGATACCAATTTACTTCGTAGCGATCTCGACAATGTCGCAGAACGCTTGAAAATCAAGAAATTTAATTTTGATAAACAATTATTTATAAGCCTTGAGCAAGAACGCAAAAAATTGCAATTGGCAATGGAAGAATTGCAGGCAAAACGCAACGCTTCTTCCAAAAAGATTGGGATGCTTAAAGCCAAAGGTGAAGATACTGCGGCGATTATGGCTGAAGTTGCCGGTTTAGGCGATGCCTTAAAACAAGCCGAAAGTGATTTTGCAGTTGTTTCTGAACAACTAAATGCTTATTTGGCAACCGTACCGAATTTGCCGCATGAATCAGTACCGGCAGGAAACGATGAAACTGCCAATGTTGAAGTACGAAGAGTTGGTGTGGCGCGTGATTTTGATTTTCAGGTTAAAGATCATGTTGATTTGGGCGTGGGTTTACAAAAAGGCATCGATTTTGAAGCGGGAGTTAAAGTTTCCGGCAGCCGGTTTGCGTTTCTTAAAGGTTCAATTGCCAAATTGCATCGGGCATTGGCGCAATTTATGTTAAATACCCATACCGAAGAACACGGTTATACCGAGGTCTATGCACCGTATATGGTTAGCGCAAAAACATTGTATGGTACCGGACAATTGCCAAAATTTGAGGAAGATTTATTCAAAACTAAACGTGGTGATGATGACATGTATCTAATTCCTACTTCGGAAGTTCCGGTAACCAATCTGGTATCCGGTGAGCTATTCAAAGAAGAAGAGCTACCGTTTAAATATACTTGTCATTCGCCATGTTTCCGCAGTGAAGCGGGCAGTTATGGCCGTGATACTCGCGGTATGATTCGGATGCACCAGTTTGATAAAGTCGAAATGGTTAATATCGTTCATCCGGATAAGTCTTATGCGGCATTAGAAGCAATGGTACAATGTGCCGAAAATATTCTGAAAGCACTTAAATTACCGTATCGGGTGATTACTTTATGCGGTGGTGATATGGGTTTTGGTGCTGCCAAAACTTATGATCTGGAAGTGTGGGTGCCATCACAAAATACCTATCGTGAAATTTCTTCTTGTTCCAATTGCGAAGATTTTCAGGCGCGACGGATGCAGGCACGTTTTAAAGACAGCGAGGGCAAAAATCGCTTGGTCCATACTTTAAATGGCTCTGGTTTGGCGGTTGGACGCACCTTGGTTGCTGTTCTTGAAAATTATCAGAATGCCGATGGTTCAATTACGGTGCCGGAAGTATTACGTCCATACATGGGTTGCGATATACTAAAATAAACATTGATGTTAGACTTTAGTCTAACCTTAAACAAAATATAAGCCACTTCTTGTGGCTTTTTAAAATGATAGAGTATGGAAAATCACAAACAACGTTTAATTGTTGGTGTTAGTGGTGCGTCAGGAACGATTTATGCCAAAGCTTTGCTGGAAATTTTGCAAAGCTTGCCGGTGGAAATCCATCTGGTTGTCTCAGATTCGGCGCGTGAGGTTATGCGTCTCGAAACTGATTTCAGCTTTGCTGATTTAGCAGCGCTGGCAACGGTTGTTCACGATATTAATGATATAGGCGCTAGCATCTCATCGGGGTCGTTTAAAACCCTGGGAATGATTGTAGCGCCATGCTCAATGAAAACTTTAGCCGAAATTGCCAACGGAGTTAGTTCTAACTTACTTTCACGAGCCGCCGACGTAGTACTCAAAGAACGCCGTAAATTGGTGTTAATGGTGCGTGAAACCCCGCTTAATCTTGTGCACCTGCGTAATATGTTGACGGTTACCGAAATGGGTGGGATAATCGCCCCGCCTTTAATTGCAACTTATACTCGTCCACAATCGCTGACAGAGGCTATTACTCATTCGGCAAAAAGAGTTTTGGATTTATTTGATTTGCCGCTAGTGGAAATCAAGCGCTGGCAGGGTAGTCATTGATATTATAGATAACGGTTTGCTACCAATAAACACTTGGTGTTGCGATTACTTATATGGTACAATAATCTGTTATTAATTGAAAGAATAGGAGAATGCTTCATGAATAAAATATTAGTTGCTTTATTGGGTTTTAGTATCGGAATCGCTAGTGCAGCGCCTGCCGCGGTTGGTGAAAGTTCAGCAGTCTGCCAACAATATCATCAACAAATGCGTGCCAATCATCAGGCAATTGATAACGCTTATCACAAAAATGATGCGTGTACTATGGGTAAATTGATGATGCAAAATCGCCAAATGTTTGAAAGCCATCCAGAATGCTTCCCGCGCATGGAAAAAATGCAAAAGCGGATGATGCAAGGAGGATGTCAAGGTGGTGCGAATTGCATGAAGTCAAATTCAGCCAACTAAATCAATCAATCCTCACTTCTTAGTGGGGATTTTGCTTAAATAACGAGGTATTCCATGAAGAAAATTATTTTAGGTGTGGCGATTATTGCCGTGGCAGTCGTGGGATATTTTGCCGTGCAGCATTTCAAAACTCCAGCAATCAGTGATTATAGCGATTTATTGCAACCGGGTATTGATCAACCCAGTGAGTCAACGATTAATAGTAGTGCTGCGCAAGCAACAACGGTGCAGCCATCGCTAAATGAAATGTTGCAGCAGGGTATCAGTACCAATGACGGAATTTTGAAAAGTGCTCAGGATCCTAATAACTCAATCAAACCATATTATTTACAACTTAATGACAAAGCGTTAAAATTGCGGGCGGTTTCCCCGATCTCGTTAGTAAAAGCTTTTCAGATTGAAAGTAATCAGGTATTACTATTCTCTTTTAATCAGGGTGGAAACCAGTGTGATTATCAATACCAATTTCTGACGATCACTCCAACGGGACATCATTTGAGTGAGGCTTTTGGTAGTTGTTTAAAGATTACCGGGTTGGCAACCGGTGAAAGCACGATTGAAATTTCTATGCCGCGTAATAATCCATATTTTGGTGCCGATATTAGTGAGTCTTATCAATATCAAAATGGTGTGGTTTATCGCCTTGAGGTTGATCTCAAGGGACAGCTCAAGCAGCGGTTTGCGGATTTTACCGCAGCAAAAATATTGCAAATTGCGGCAGCGGATGGTTGTTATGAAGATGGTGTTTTATTGATGGATAATTCATGCGCTAACGGCAAAAAATATTGCGTGATGTTTCGCCATTTAGTCAAACCCCGCAAAGATGTGGCATATAAAACTTTAAAAAATTTCTGTAGTCAATAGGGCAAAAATTATGGCTAATCATAGCATTATCAACTATTCATTTCCTACTTTTGGATTATCGGTAACACACGATGGCAATAAATTAATTAAATCCGAATTTTATAATCTGAATGAGGAGCGTCCGCCGTTAATTGGCGCAGCAACTGAATTAACTAACCAAATTATTGCCCAGTTGGATGCATATGCTAAAGATGGACATTTTGTTTTTAGTTTACCCTTGGCAATTAGCGGTACCGATCACCAGCAAAAAGTTTGGCAGATTATGTTAGGTTTAAAATCCGGGCAAACATTGTCATATGGTGAGGTTGCTCGTGAAATCGGCTCCGCGCCACGGGCGGTTGGTGGTGCTTGCGGGAAAAATCCATTACCGGTATTTATTCCTTGCCATCGGATTGTTGGTAGTAAATTGAGCTTGGGGGGCTTTAACTCCGGGAATATTTTTTTTAATTTGGGAATTAAGCAATGGTTGTTGGCGCATGAAGGGATTTTAATTAAGTAGCTGATATTACGTACTGGCCTATATTTTAGCGCTAAATTATTGAGTTTGACGATTTTGCACGCTGAAAAGCTAATGTAAAATCAGCGTGCCATGAGGAAAAATCAATAACTTAGCGTTAAATCCTTTATCATGCGTAATATTACGAAGAAGTAATAAATTATGCTTGCGAATTACTTGAAATTATTAAATTCAATCCCATATTAGGGATATTAATTATATTTTATAGATAAGGTTTTGTAACAATGTCAAAACGTGATTATTATGAGGTGTTGGGTGTCGCTAAGGGCGCATCTGAAGATGAGATAAAAAAAGCCTACCGTAAATTGGCAATGAAATTTCACCCGGATCGGGTTTCAACCTTGCCGGATGCCGAGAAAAAACAAGCTGAAGAAAAATTTAAAGAACTTCAGGAGGCTTATGCGGTCTTATCCGATGCTCAGAAGAAACAGATGTATGATCAGTTTGGACATGCAGGTGTTGGTGGTAATTCTGCCAGCGGCGGCTTTGAAGGGTTTAGTGGTGGCGGTGCCGGCTTTGACGATATTTTTGATGTCTTTGGCGATATTTTCGGTGGTGGGCGCCGTGGTGGTGGCCGGAGCCCAAATGGTCCGATGCGTGGTAGTGACCTCGAATATAATATTCAGGTAACCCTTGAGGAATCTGCGTTTGGTTGTGAAAAAGAGGTTCGGTTCCCACGGACTGAAAAATGTACTACTTGTGATGGCAAAGGCGCTAAAAATCCAGATGATGTTGTGACTTGTGCTACCTGTAAAGGTGCTGGTCAGGTTCGTTTTGCGCAAGGCTTCTTCTCGGTACAGCAACCATGTCCTGATTGTCATGGACGGGGTAAAACCGTTAAGAATCCGTGCCCGGATTGCCGTGGTAGCGGCTTGGTAAAAGAAAATCGCAAGGTTAAGGTTACAATTCCTGCGGGGATTGATAATGGCAGTACTCTGCGGCTTAGCGGTGAGGGCGAAGCCGGTTTAAATGGCGGACCAAACGGTGATTTATATGTTCATGTAAATGTTAAGCAGCATAAGGTATTTACCCGCCAAGGCAAAGATTTGCATTGTGAAATCCCAATTAACTTTGTAACCGCAGCATTGGGTGGCGAAATTGATGTTCCAACAATTGAGGGTAAATCTGTTAAACTGAAGATTCCTGAGGGTACCCAAACCAACCAAGTTTTACGGATTCGGGAAAAAGGCGTCAAATCGCTGCGTGGAATAACTATGGGTGATTTGTATTGCCATATTTTTGTTGAAACGCCGGTTAAGCTAAATGAAGAGCAAAAAGAATTGCTAAAAAAATTTGGTGAAGTCAGTACACAACATAATTCTAAAAATCATCCTAAATCCGAGTCATTTTTTGATAAAATGAAAAGTTTTTTCTCGGGTGAGTGATTAATGTTTTTGAATTTGACTTAGATGTTAAGCGGTAGGAAATTTCTTACCGCTTTTTTAATCAATTAGCTATCACTTTAGCCGATTAGAGACGGATTAAAGAGGTGCTACGATATGGCGATATTCTTCTGGTTCAGGAATACTCCGTCCGGTGATAAAGTTAATCCAGACCACTTCAACGACTGCGCTGGCATATAATAATTCCGGGTTACCGGCATCACGAATTTCCTGCGTAAAAATTATTTTTCGACCACTGCGGTGACTAAAATATAATTCAACCAATATCTGTGCCGGATAGGTTATTGGTCGTAAATATTTGCAACTAATTTCGCGGATAATTGGTCCACGCGAGCTGGGATCCATAAAGATATTATGCGATTTTAGCCACTCGATCCGACATTCTTGCAGGTAAATAAAATAGTTGGCATGGTTAACATGATTAAAAGCGTCCATATCTTGCCAGCGGACAGTGAGTGGATATTTAAACAAAAATATTTTTTCATGATTGGACATCGATTTTACCTCTTAAATGATCTAAATTATAGCATCAAAATTATTTGCGTGGACAAATTTATTATTTGAGTTAAAATAATGGTAGAATATTTTCTAAGGAGTTGTTTTTATGCGGATTGAACGAGTCGGTACAACTAAACGCTGGTCTGATGTAGTAATTTATAACCATACCCTCTATATGGTTGAAGTTCCGGTTACTCTGGCGGTAGGTATTGAGGAACAGGCAAAAGAATTATTGCAGCTAATTGAAAAAAATTTAAAAGGTCATGGCAGTTGCAAAAGTCGGCTGCTTACGGTTACGGTATTCTTGAAAGATATTCGTGATATTGATTTGTTTAATGCAGTCTGGGATGAGTGGCTTCCTAAAGATAGTGCTCCAGTTCGGGCGTGTATTGAAGCTAAATTGGCAAATCCGGAATATTTGATCGAAATTCAATTAACTGCCGCACTCGATGAAAATAACAATTCCACTGTGAATTTTATGACTTGATTATGCAATAAGGTAATAAAAAACCGACCCATTAATGTGGATCGGATTTTTATTACCTTAAATACTATTCTGCAACGGTGTGCAGTTCTTCTTTGAATTTCCGCGCACTACGGATATTTTTGCTATGCGATTTATCTTTATAGTGAGCTATATTATGAGCCAGATCGTCTTTTAATAAATCCAGCGCTGCGTAGATATCTTCTGATTCAACAAGTGCCCCAAAATTTTTTTCCGGGGTCTTTACGCTAACATCTGCATAAAAAATTTTCCCGTTTTGATGGCTGTTGGCAACTTTTCCTAGGCGCAGGTTAAACGCGGCATGTGCACCATTATCAGGAAAGAATTTATTCAATGCTGCCATTTTTTCGGTAGCGTAGAGCTTGATTCCTTCGGTTAAATCAAAATCTTTACATAGAATTGACAAGTTTTTCATGATTACGATCCTTTCGTCTCTGACTCGTTCCATTTAAAAAATCTTTTAGTCGACCCAATCTATGCCGACTGCTATGTAGCTATTATAGCCTGAATTTGAGCTGGATAGAAAATTTTTTTATGCATTTAGGCGTATCCTTCTGAACTGTGCTACAATCGCGAGAATTATTACCAATATCAATGAATGGAATCTTATATGTTTACTTGTTTTGCGACTACTTCACGTGGTTTGGAGGCGTTATTGGCGGAAGAGCTAACCGAACTTGGCGCTAGTGATATTAATATTGTAAATGCCGGTTTAGAATTTAATGCCAGCTTTGCCGATATTATGAAAATCAATTTGCATAGCCGGCTGGCTAGTCGGGTGATGATTCGTCTTGCTTATAGTGGTTATCGCCATGAAGATGATATTTATCGCCTAGCAAGCAAAATTAGTTGGGATAAATGGTTTCATGTCGGAAACACCATTAAAGTAGCAACCAGTGCCATTTCCTGCCCGCTAAAGAGTCTTGATTTTGTAACCTTAAAGGTTAAAGATGCAATTTGTGATTATTTTGTTAGCAAAGTTGATGCTAGACCATATGTTGATAAAAGTAATCCCGATATGAGGATTTACACCTTTTTGACCAAAGATAGTGTTACATTATATCTTGATACTTCTGGAGATACCTTGTTTAAGCGCGGGTATCGTAAATTGAAATTGGAAGCTCCTATCCGGGAGAACTTGGCATTTGGTTTAATCAAATTAAGTGGTTGGACTCCAGAGCAGCCTTTTTATGATCCTATGTGTGGTAGTGGTACCTTGGCAGTCGAAGCCATTTGTTATGGTTTAAACATTGCGCCAGGGCTAAATCGTGGTTTTGCATTTGAGAAATTTATTAATTTTGAGAGCACTGCATTTGAACGAATTAAGCAGCAGGCGCAACAGGCGATTAAAACAGATATTAAATTGCAAATTTTTGCCAGTGATGTTAATCGTGCGGCAATTGAAATTGCCCGGCAAAATTTTCAACAAATAAAACTAGATAAATATGTTGAATTTAGTATCGGTGACTTCATAAATAAGCCAGCGCCAGCCGCAAATGGGGTCTTGGTGACCAATCCGCCGTATGGAATTCGTCTTGATGAGCTTGACCGACTGGCTGAACTGTATCCAAAAATTGGAAATAATCTTAAAAAGAACTTTTCGGGCTGGAATTGCTATTTTTTTAGCGGTGATTTGCGGTTAGCGAAGCTAATTCGTTTAAAACCCAGCCGCAAAATTCCATTATACAATGGTGCTATTGAATGTCGCTTATTTGAATTTAAAATGGTTAGCGGGTCTAATCGCTAAAGGTATTTTATTATGAGTCTTGGGCATAATCAATAGAGTAATTGCGAACTCGTAATATTGTAAAATTGTTGATGTCCAAGCAATAAAATCGCTGATGGAAAAATAAATTGGGTTGTGTGTGAATAAATTTATCTTGATTAATAGATCGCGCTTAGCGGGTGTTATATGCTGGAATAATTATTAGTGGTGGAGCGGATGAGATTCGAACTCATGACCAACGGATTAAAAGTCCGCTGCTCTACCGGCTGAGCTACCGCTCCACTGATGAAAAATAGATGGCGTCCCTAAGGGGATTCGAACCCCTGTTACCGCCGTGAAAGGGCGATGTCCTAGGCCTCTAGACGATAGGGACAAAGAATTTATTTAGCTTGTTGAGTGTTCATGCTGTTCCAAATTTGAGTCAACTTGGAATTAGCGGAACTTAACTCTTGATTACCTTGCTGCAAATTAGTGCTTGCGGCAGTAAACTTAGTCTGAGCTGCACTATAATCTTGCTGAGCTTGCTGCTGAGCTTTATTAGCATCATCCAATTTTTTCTTGGTTTTGCTTAGAGCCTCAGACGCATCTTTTTGATCAGATTTAGCCTGAGTAACGCGATCATTAGCAGCCTGGTACGCGTACTGTGCAGCTAACAAATCACTTTGAGTGTATGCATAGCAAACACTACTAATACTAACAATTATTGCAACTAAGTGCTTAAATTTCATATTTGGAAACTTAAGAATGGTGGAGCGGATGAGATTCGAACTCATGACCAACGGATTAAAAGTCCGCTGCTCTACCGGCTGAGCTACCGCTCCATATACTTGAAAGAAAGTTGGCGTCCCTAACGAGATTCGAACTCGTGTTACCGCCGTGA
>JBPOJK010000154.1:0-6019 GCA_052033675.1 Pseudomonadota bacterium | reverse complement strand
AGGTAATCGACGTATTCGATGCTGCTGGTATAAAGAAAACTGATATTTCAATACTTTCTGAAGATTTTCTTATGGATCTTAACGTAATTGAGCATAAAAATGTTGATTTAGAGGTTTTAAAAAAACTTTTGAACGATGAGATAAAATCAAGAGCTCAGAAAAATCTTGTTCAGAGTAAAACTTTCCTTGAAATGCTTGAAAATTCAATAAAAAAATATCAAAATAAAATCTTAACCGCGGCTCAAGTAATAGATGAACTTATTCATCTAAGTAAAGAAATTGTTGAGGCAGATAATGAAGCCAAGCATATGGGGCTTACAGATTTTGAATACGCTTTTTATACTGCCGTGGCAAATAATGATAGTGCTAGAGAACTAATGCAGCAAGACAGGCTGCGGGAGCTCGCAGTCGTTCTAACCGAGACCATCCGTCAAAATGCGTCGATTGACTGGACAATCAAAGAAAGCGTAAAGGCAAAATTAAAAGTGGCAGTTAAACGAGTGCTAAGAAAGTACGGATATCCACCGGATATGCAAATGCTGGCTACTGAGACTGTGTTAAAACAGGCTGAAATGATTGCCAATGAGATAACAAATTAATTATAGGAACAATAATGGCAATAATAACCTTAGATAAATTAAGTTTAGCCTTTGGGCATCACCAGTTATTGGATAAAGTCAGCCTAGGCTTAGAAAAAAATGATAAATATGGACTAATTGGGCGTAATGGTGCCGGTAAATCCTCATTTTTGAAGCTGCTGGCAAAAGTTCTACAGCCGGATGACGGTAAAATCCATTATTCTGATGGGCTGAAAGTAGTGTACGTAGCGCAGGAGCCGGAATTAAATCCTGACCATAATATTTTTCAGGAAGTTATGAGCGGCTTAGGTAATCTCACCCAGACATTGGCGGATTATTATGCGACCTTGGATGAGATGGCGCTAAACTATAGCGAAGAAGTGCTGGAAAAAATAACCGCGTTGCAACATGAGCTGGAACTGCATAACGGCTGGGTGATTAAAAATTTAATTGATAAAACGCTATCCGAGCTGGGTTTGAATGGCCATCAAATGGTAGGTGATTTGTCTGGTGGGGTGAGGAAAAAAGTTGCGTTAGCCAAGGCGCTGGTAGCCAATCCGGATGTAATGTTATTGGATGAACCGACCAATCATCTGGACGTGTTTGCGATTGAGTGGCTGGAGTCGGTTATCAATAATTTTAACGGGGCGATAATTTTGATTACTCATGATCGGCGCTTTTTGGATAATACGGTAAATAAAATCCTAGAATTGGATCGTGGCGCGTTACGTAGTTATATCGGCAATTATGCCCGTTATCTGGAGCTAAAAGCTCGACAATTGGCGGATGAGGCGAAAACCAACGCCGAATTTGATAAATTTTTGGCACAGGAAGAAGTATGGATTCGCAAAGGGATTGAAGCCCGCCGGACGCGGAACGAGGGGCGGGTCAAACGGCTCAAAGAATTGCGCGATATTCGTGCGTCCCGCCGCGATCAGCAGGGGCGAGTGCGGCTACAGGTTGATAGCAGTCAATTATCCGGTAAAATTGTTGCGGAAATTGAGCATGTCAAGGTCGCCTTTGCTGATAAAGTAGTAATTAAAGATTTTTCAACTAAAATTCTGCGCGGAGATAAAATCGGTTTGATTGGTAGTAATGGGATCGGTAAAACCACTTTGTTAAAAACTATTCTCGGTGAAATCAAACCAACTGAGGGAAAAGTTAAATTGGGTACCAAATTGGAGGTGGCGTATTTTGATCAATTACGCGCCCAGCTTAATGACAATCAGACGATTCAGGAAGTAATTGGTCAGGGGCAGGATTATATCTTCATTAATGGCGCGCGTAAGCACATTGCTACCTATCTGGAAGAATTTTTATTTGATCCGGCACGCTTTCGTTCGCCGGTGGCTTCGCTTTCTGGAGGTGAACGCAATCGCTTATTGTTGGCGCAGATGTTCTCGCAGCCGGCAAATGTTCTGGTGCTGGATGAACCGACCAATGATTTAGATATGGATACGCTGGAATTGCTCGAGGAATTATTGGCGAATTTCCCCGGTACGGTATTTTTGGTCAGCCATGACCGGGAATTTTTGGATAATGTGGTTACCCAATCGTGGGTATTCTTGGGTGAGGGCGATATTCTCGAATATAGCGGTGGCTATGGCGACTGGTTTAATTATCGTGATAAATATTTTGCCGAATTTTATAGCCATAAACCAGCAATAGTGAGTAATGATGCTAGCATGGCTAAAACGGCGGCGATAACAACTGCCGAACGCGCGAGTAGTACCCGTAATAAATTGTCCTATAAAGAAAAAACCGAGTTGGAACAATTGCCGGATTTATTAGCCAGTCTTGAAGTCGAGCAAGCTGAATTAAATCAGCAGTTACAAGACCCCCAGTTATATAAAGACAATCCGGAATTAGCCACCCAATATCATGCACGGGTTGCTGAAATTGATGATTTGTTACTGGAGAAACTTGCGCGCTGGGAAGAACTGGAAGGCAAAAGTAAATAATTTGAAAAGGTTTAATAATGAGTAATAACAAAGTTCTCGCGTTACTTAATGATGGCAAAAACCGCTGTGGTTGGTGCAATAAGAGCGAATTATACCAACGTTATCACGATGAGGAATGGGGCAAACCGTTGCATGATGAGGGCAAGCATTTTGAATTTCTGTTGCTGGAAACCATGCAAGCCGGGCTTAGCTGGTACACTATCTTGCAACGACGTGAAGGTTACCGGGCAGCATTCGCTGATTTTGATCCGCAAGTTGTTGCGACTTATGACGCGGCTAAAATAGAGGAATTAATGCAAAATCCGGCGATTATTCGCAATCGGCTCAAGATAGAGGCGGCAGTGCATAATGCCAAATTGTTCTTGCAGCTCCAGCAGGAATTTGGCTCTTTTGATAATTACATCTGGGGTTTTAGTGGGCATCAGATTGTTAATAATCAGTGGACGGAACTAGCGCAAGTTCCGGCAACCACTGCGCTATCCGATACTGTTTCTAAAGACATGAAAAAGCGTGGCTTTAAGTTTGTTGGCTCAACCACGATTTATGCCCATTTACAGGCAATTGGGGTGGTAAATGATCATCTGATTGATTGCTGGTGCAAATAAAACCGTAAAAATCATAAGCTCTCGGCAGCCGCATGTGCCGATGCCCATGCCCAGTGAAAATTATAACCGCCCAATTGTCCGGTAACATCGACAACTTCACCAATGAAGTAGAGATTAGCTAGGTTTTTTGCCATCATGGTCTTTGAATCTAATTCCCGGGTATCAACTCCGCCACGAGTAACCTCTGCTTTTTTATAGCCGGTAGTTCCGGATGGAATTACCCGGAAATTATGAATAAGGTTGGTTAAATTGCGGATATCAACTTTACTTAGCTGGCTGAGGCTTTTATCATGCCCCAAAATCCGGCAGAGGCTATCGGCCAGTCGTCCGGAAAAATAACCCCGCAAAAAGTTGGATAATTGTTTATTGCTGCTACGAACGCCGGCGAGTTCTTCATCAATTGCCAAATCCGGTAATAAATTTAGGTGTATCGATTCGCCGGGATGCCAATAGGATGAAATCTGCAAAATTGCCGGACCACTCAAACCGCGGTGGGTAAAAAGACAATTTTCGCGAAATGAAACTTTATTTACGCTAACTTCACCATCAAATGAAATTCCTGCCAGCGGACTAAAATACTTTAGATCCTCCGGCTGTAATGTTAGCGGAACCAGCGCCGGAGTCGGAGGAATAATGTTTATCGCAAACTGTTTGGCAATTTCATAACCAAAGGCACTCGCGCCAATTTGCGGAATTGATAATCCACCGGTAGCGATAACCAGTTTAACCGCCGAAAAATTACCCCGCGAAGTTGTTAGCACATAGCTATAAGCCTGTCGCGTCACCTGAAGGATAGTTGTTTCCATCAGCCGTTTGACTTTATGCTGGCGACATAATTTATCCAGTAAGTTGATAATATCCTCGGCCGAATTATCGCAAAATAATTGTCCGAGGGTTTTTTCATGGTAGCTGATGCCGTGTTTATCCAATAATTGGCAAAAGTCTGTTGGTTGGTAACGTGCCAATGCCGAACGGGTAAAGTTTGGATTTTGCGATAGATATTTATCCGGATGAGCATTCAGATTGGTGAAATTGCAGCGCCCGCCGCCGGAAATCCGGATTTTTTCGCCAAGGCGCGAACCATGATCGATCAATAAAGTTTTTAGACCTTTAGCACCGGATAGTTGCGCACACATTAGTCCGGCCGCACCGGCACCGATTATGATAACGTCGTAGTGGTTTTGTGACACAATAATTTCTGTTATAAAGTGGTTATATGTTAAAATCGCGATTATTATATCTTAAATCGACGGAACCTACCACTAATTACGATGGCTACAGCACCAATTAAACTCAATTCGGCTAGTTTTGATTACTATCTGTTGCGAATAAGTTCAGATATTGAAGTTGCTAAAATTGCAAGTAAATTAGCTACTTTACATGATTTTGACTCAAGCGCAAAATACCTGATTTTGGAATTAAATTCGCCTATACAAGATGCTAAAATTTTCGCAAAAAAATTGGCTGAAATTGTTGTGCTTGCTGCTGGCAAACAATTGGAAATCAAATTTATTCAACATAATGAATATACCTCAGCTAGTCATTATGGAACTATCCCCGTAGTTGATCTCCCACAAACAATCCGTAATGACGAGCCACTGATGAATAAAACCCTCGTGGTGTCTCAGCCGGTGCGCAGCGGAATTAAAATTGAAAATGATGGTGATATTGTCGTTAAAGCATTGGTTTCGCATAATGCCGAAATAATTGCTACTGGGCATATCCACATTTATGGTGATTGTCGTGGGCGGGTGATTGCTGGTGCCACTGGTGATAAAACTGCGCGCATTTTTGTAACTCGTTTTAATGCCGAGATGATTTCAATTGGTGGCATTTTTCGGGTGATTGAAGATAAATTGCCGGCAAATTTATTCAATAAATCCGTCGAGATATTTTTAGATGATAAAGAACGTTTGAATATTATACCATTAGGTGAGTGATAACTAAACAACATGAAAAAGAAAACTGCAGCGGTGCTGCCACAAAAAAATAATCTGACAAAAACTCAAACAACAGGAGCAACTATGTCTAAATCAGCAAAAATTGTCGTCGTAACTTCCGGTAAGGGCGGGGTAGGTAAAACTACTACTTCTGCTAGTTTTGCCACTGGATTAGCCTTACGTGGGCATAAAACGGTAGTAATTGACTTTGATATTGGGTTGCGAAATCTAGACCTGATTATGGGCTGTGAACGGCGGGTCGTTTATGATTTTGTTAATGTGATTAATGGTGAAGCAACCCTTCATCAAGCATTAATCAAAGATAAAAATTGCGATAATCTGTTTATTCTGGCGGCTTCGCAAACTAAAGATAAAGATGCACTAGCCGAAGACGGCGTTGCCAAAGTTTTGGATGAAATGAAAAAAGATTTTGATTTTATTGTCTGTGACTCGCCGGCAGGGATTGAAAAAGGTGCATTTATGGCGCTTTATTTTGCCGATGAGGCGTTGGTGGTGACCAACCCAGAAGTATCATCAGTTCGTGATTCCGATCGAATTTTAGGGATATTGTCATCAAAATCCAAGCGTGCGGTTGAGGGAAAAGAAAAAATCAAAGAACATTTGATTATTACCCGCTATAATCCTGAACGGGTGGAAAGTGGCGATATGCTGTCAATTCAGGATATTGAAGATATTCTGCGGATTCCGGTGCTGGGGGTGATTCCGGAATCAAAAGATGTCTTGCAGGCATCCAATACTGGAACTCCGGCGATTAATCTCAAAGGTACTAGCGTCTCAGAAGCTTATGCCGATGTGGTTGCGCGCTTTTTGGGTGAAGATAAAGAAATGCGCTTTGTTGCCGCCGAGAAAAAAGGGTTTTTAAAACGCATCTTTGGAGGTAACTAAGATGTCTTTGCTTGATATTTTGTTTGGCA
>JBPOJK010000084.1:0-21343 GCA_052033675.1 Pseudomonadota bacterium | reverse complement strand
TCTGAATTAAATTCTTTGGCAAATTTTGCCACCCGTTCGGCATGCTTTTCATTTTGATAAGTAAATGCCAATTGAGCACCTTCGCGAAAACACGCACTAGCTACGCCGTAGGCAATTGAACGATCAGAAATTAAACCGGTAATTAAAATTTTCTTGCCTTGCAAAAATCCCATTGTTGGCTCCTATTTACATAAAATTAGTAGTATTAATTATGTCAATTTTGCAACGATTAATCACAGCCAATTCTGCGATCATCATAACATCAACTAAATTTTTAAAATCTATGACAAATTGACAAATATAAATGTGTGGATTATACCATATTTCAGCGATTAGCAACGACAAACCCTACTGTGAATCATGCCATCGCCAAATAAAAAAATGCTGCAATGCAGCATTTTTTTTCTCACTAAACAAACTAATTCCTAATTATTTTGCTCTATAAAATTTATTAATTTATCCTAGCATAACATAATTAATGAGTATCCTTAGATTGGCTGTATAAAATATTGCTAAAATCTAGTAAGGAACTGTCAATTTCTTAATATTTACTACTTAAATAGGCTACATCACCAATAATAGAATCAGACGCATATTCTTTAAATTTTGATAAATCATTACAACTATTATTAGCATCAAAACAAAAAAGCTTTTCTTCAGTAAGAATAATTGTCCGAACCCTTATTGATTCAGCAGGCTTTATTTTTTTGAAAAACAACTGAACCACAAAGCCTTTATTGGACTGCTTAATAGCATTCTTATCTAAAAACACTTGTGTTTCATCATCTAAATCCCCAACAAAAACATACCTTGTCGCCAACTGCTTAGATATCTGTCCTTTCTTTTGTTGATAGTAATATTGGTTTTGTAAAGCTTCTTGATTTTGTTGCTCCGCATATTGGGCAGCTTCTATTTGAGTCGTAAAGTCATATATTGGATTTGATTGCACTCCCCCGACGCTAAATGGCTTACTACCAAACGTTGCCTGTAGCCCCATTAATTCAGAAGAAGATAAGCCATCACTATAAGAATAATTAATAGCAAACAAACAAATTAATGCTTTTAAAAAACCTTTAAACACAATAAATCTCCTTATTTAATACAGATTAAATACAAACCAACACAAGGACATATACCAATACATAGTTCCATTAGTATCAAATAATCTATTAGAAAAAATATTCTTCTAATGAAATGGATGATCAATTACAAACCATTTGATTACCGTATTTTGTACATGTTACTCCATTTGAATATACTGTCTGATTGCCATATTGATTGGCTGTGATACCATTCGAATATACAGTTTGGTTCCCGTATTGATTTGCAGTAATACCATTTGAATACACTGTCTGATTGCCATATTGATTGCTGATAAGACCATTTGAACATTGCACTTGGTTACCATATTGATTGCAATTTAACGCGTATACATATAACGGAAAAAGAAAGATTATTAATAGATGTCTACTCATAAACAAATACTTTCCTAAATACATGATTTTATTATTTTAAACAAGCTCAAAAGACAAATATAGCGCTTCAAAATTACATCTACCCAATTATTATCTTCCAACTAAAGCACAAACCGCCAAAATTTTCTTACGAACATTAAATATTTGTTAGATTTTCTTACTATAACCAACTATCAATTGTAAATGTACGCTACCACAACAACAATTAAATGGTTTTATTTAACAGCTCAAATCCACCACGGTCATTTCGCCGCACCATACCAATTTTTTCAAGGTGATTCATCAAGCGTGCGGCCTTATTGTAACCGATGCCAAATTGGGTTTGCAGCGAACTGATTGAACAACGTTTACTGTCAATTATGAACTTTACCGCTTCATCAAATAGCGGATCTTTTTCAATACTGCTACTATCCGGATTGCTGTCATCTTCAAATCCAGGAATCTCAACGGTACCCGCACCGGTTAAAATTTCATCTATATAATCCGGACTACCCATTTCCTTGAGGTAATCGACAATATGATGCAATTCATCATCATTGACAAAGGCACCATGAATCCGCCGCGGGAATCCCGAACCGGGATTTAAAAACAGCATATCGCCCTGCCCGAGCAGGCTTTCCGCACCCTGTTGATCAAGGATTGTCCGCGAATCAATTCGATTGGAGACCAAAAAAGAAATCCGCGCCGGAATATTAGCCTTAATTAAACCAGTAATTACATCCACCGAAGGTCGCTGGGTTGCCACAATCAGATGAATCCCGATAGCCCGCGCTTTTTGTGCCAATCTGGCAATATATTGTTCAATTTTTTTACCGGCAACCATCATCAAATCCGCCAGCTCATCGATAATCACCACAATATACGGCCATTTCTGCAACGGTTCCGGATCGTTTAAATCCAGACTATAGGGGTTATAAATCGGATTACCGGATTTTAATGCCGCTTCAACTTTTTGATTGAAGCCAACAATATTTTTAGTCCCGACTTTAGCCATAATTTTATAGCGCTGCTCCATCTCACCCACTGCCCATTTAAGCGCGTTGGCGGCTTGCGACATATCGGTCACCACCGGTGCCAATAGATGCGGAATATCTTGGTAAAACGATAATTCCACCATCTTGGGATCAATCATAATGAATTTAACTTCATCGGGAGTGGCTTTAAATAAAATCGATAGAATCATGCCGTTCACCGAAACCGATTTACCGGAACCGGTCGTTCCGGCGACCAACAAGTGTGGCATTTTGGCTAAATCGGTAACAATTACATCGCCGGCAATATCTTTGCCCAACGCCAAAGTCAGTAAACTTCCGCTATTTTGGTAAGCCGCCGAATCGAAAATTTCTTTAAGATAAATCATCTGGCGTTTAAAATTCGGCACCTCAATCCCCATGGTATTTTTACCGGGAATGGTATCAACTATCCGCACAATCGGCAATGCCAAAGCCCGGGCAATTTCTTTTGCCAGATTGGTAATTTTATCGCCACGGACACCCTTGGGCGGCACTAACTCATAACGGGTAATTACCGGACCACTTTCAACATTGCAAATTTTTATTTCCACGCCAAATTCCGCCAAGGTATTCTCAATAACATTTGAGACATATTCAACCGTTTCCGGCGATACACCCTCGCTTTGCGCGCGTGGTAAATTAAGCAGGCCGGTACTTGGCAGCATGCTCTTTGCTGCCGAATCCAGCAAATCTGCCGACTTGCTATAAATATGATTATTGGTTAATCCGGCTTTTAGTCCTTGCGTTCGTGGCTGTTCCCGGGCTGGAATTACCGGCAGATCTTCAATCCGTTGCGGTGTTACTGCTTCGGCAGCCTCATCTTCGCTATCATTTTGAAACAGCGGATCATTGATATCAAAATCTATGTCTTCATCGTTGTCAATCCGCGCAACAGTTTCTTCTTCACGGGACTTGAATAGGTTTTTAGCAAAGGCAAACCGCGAGTGAGCAGGTTTACTTAAATTATCTTCAGCTTCCTCATCATCATTTTCAATTGGACTAGAATCAAATTTACTACTTGTAGCTTGCGACACAGGTTCCTCAGCAGCGACCGCAAGCGGTTTAGTATCCTCTTCTTTACGAGAAACCAATCCGGTGGCACGGAGATAGAACCACTCCAAGGTTGCGCCGATTTTTTCAGCAATATATAGCCAGGAAATACCAAAAGAAAAAGACAAACAAATCACAATCAATAACAAACTAATAATCGTGACGCCAACTTCACCAATTCCATGATAGCTGATATCAAACAAGAACGCACCGAAACTTCCACCATAACCATCCGGTAGCGGCGTTGGTTGATGATAAAAAGTCAGATATTCGAAGGTTGCCGAAGCACCGACCAAGAGAATATAGCTAATTATCCGGTAAATATGACTCCAACTACCAACCGGAATTTTTTTACGCGAAATTTTATAAAAACCCAAATAAAACAATCCCAACATCAGCCACCATGCCGAATAACCAAAGATATAATATAAGATATCCGAAAAATAGGCACCAATCGCACCCAATTTATTATATACCACCGGTGAATCGATACTCTTTGACCAGCAGCTATCCAACGGTGAATGAGTTGCCAGCGCTACAGCGATCATGATACTAAACGCAAATAATAAAATTGCGACAATATCATTGATCACCTGCGCCATTTTGGATGGAAGAATCGTCTCGCGATTTTTGGTAGCAAACTTCGGTTTTTTGGTCGGTAAATTAGTATGCATTTTTTGACTGGTTCTCATTGCCTTTTATTTCTGTAGATTACTTAAATTTTTGAATATCATTAATTAACCGCCGCTGGGTATCGCTCAATAGTTGTGAATCAGCGGTTTCTTCCGCCAGCATCGAGAGATAAGTTAATCCATCCAAAGTTACCTTGAGATTCAAACTGCTATCAAGATAAGAGCGTGCCTTGCCCCACAGTTGTTTACGGTAACTCAAAATCCCCAACGCCAACAAAATCCCGCTATTACCGGTATTTTTAGCTAAATATTTTTCGGTCAGCGTTAACAAGCGCTCAATTCCTGCGCTATTATCCAATTTACGCGCAAGAGCCAGAATCGCGTCGGGATAAATCAGTTGCAAACTTTCATCTTTGGCATGGTCAATCAAAAAATCCAGTGCCAATTGATAATCTTTGACCCGCAAGAGCGCATCAAAATAAATTTTGGCATATAAAAAGCTCGATTGCTCGGATTTTTCCAAACGCCGATAGATTCGACTCAATTCCTCGGCATCGCCAATTTCAGCAAATAAACCACCCAGTACCCGTGCTTTATAACGATTGGCTTTATATTCGCGCAGACTATCATGTTTCAGCAACCACTCCAAAACTTCATAGGCTTTATGATAATTGCCCAGATACAGATAAACTTTTAATAACATCCGCCGCGATGGAATGTGTTTAAAATCCAACTGCAATGCCGCCTGTAGATTATCAATACATTGCCCGTATTGCTGTTCGTTATAAAGGTTTTCGGCAAGAATCATATGTTTAGCCAATTGCCATTTCGGTTCACTAAATTGAGCAATTTCATCCACGACTTTATTTTCCAAAGCGGCATCTTGCATGATGCTGGCAGAACGCAGCGCCAGCATATACGCCAAAAATTTATTATCGGCTGAAGTTTGTTGTTTAACCGTCTTGATAGCGAATTTATAACAATTTTTATAGCGCCCCTCAAAATAATACAATCCCGCCAGATTAAGATATTTTTGCCCCAAAATCAGCGAACGCTTTTGCCGTGAACGTTGCAGTTTTGCAGGAATACGTTTGACATTGATGATAATCCGCAATAGGTAGTAGATTATCAAAAAACTCACTAACCACATCACCAGCAATAAATTAAGACTAAATTCGAGTTGGTAATTAGCAATCGCAATCGTTACAAACCCACTATTAAAATGACTGAAGCCGGCCACCGCCAATGCTAAGGCAAAAATTATTACTACTTTGATAAAATGTTTCACGCTTTATTTTCCTTGCATTAACTGTTCGGTTTTCGCCAATGCCTGCATGGTCAAATCCAGATTAACCGAATTTTCGGTCAATGAAATTTTTTCCAGTTGGGTAGTTGCACTCAAGGCTTTTTGGCTGGCAACATTGAGAATAAAATAATTACGCAACAATTCCTCGGATGATTGTAAACTACTTAACCATAACCCCTGATTACGAGTAATTAGGGCTTGGCGGGCGTTAAACAGATTTAATTGCAATTGCTGGCGGATCATCAGTTCATTTTCCGGCAGCAAGGCTTTTTCGGCACCCGGATTGGTTTTTACCACCTTAACCAAGCCACTTAATGATTCTTTGGCATTTTCCAGTAAGCGCTGCCACCATTTTAAATCCGCATTCGGTGTCTCATTTGAAGCAGTCACCGGTGCGATTAATTGCAATTGAGGAATGGCATTAATGATATTTTCCAGTTCAGCGGCAACCAGATTATTATCAAAATTATTCTGTGCCTGTAAATTATCTAAATCCTGCGTTAAATTCAACTTTAGGGTACTAAATAACGGATCATTGGTTGCCGCCAGCAATTGTTTGGCATAACCAAGCATCTTAATAGCCCCAGCAAAATCATGATAGAGATATAAACTTTGATTAGCTCCGCCAATCAGGCTATTTATCTGATTTAAGATAATCAGGCTTTGATTGGGAGTCAACGAATTTACCGAATTTTGCAACGTCTGCTGAGTAGCAGTCAATTGGCGAATTTGTGTTTTAAGCTGGGCATTTTGCGCATATAAATTGTTGATTTGCTGCTGTTGGGTATGATTCGCCGCCCATAAATCAAAAATCCCATCACGTGCAAACAACCCATAATAAACCGCCCCCCCCAAAAGAGCAATCGACAACAAGGCCAATAAATGCGGAGTTTTGGATACGCGGGGAGTTTTTTCCTTTTGCGGCTTATCAACTACCGTGGTTGCCGCGCTTGGTGCTGGATTATTTTCAGTTTGATTCATTTTAATGTTCCATTAAATTTTTTATTAATTCCACAATCGCATGATTGGAGCTATCTTTAGTTTGATAAATGTGTTTAAACCCGCTATCTTTAAGATAGCTGCTAATTTGTTGGTGCAGGCTAATAATCGTCAGTTGTGCCACCGTATCCCGTAAATGTGGGTACTGCTGTAAACCACTTAACAAATATTCAGCAATCTGGCGACTGGTTATGATGATCCCTTTCGCGGCGGGGTTAGTTAGAAGTTCTTCAATTAACTGCGGCGCAATCTGCCAGTAATTTTCACGCTGATATAAACTAATAAACTCGTAACTAATTGCCTGGCTTTGTAAATAATCAGCCAATTGACTATTAATTTTATCGCCGCCAATCACAACTAAATGCTCTATTTTACCCGATAACAATAGTTCTTCGCTAATTAACGCGGTAACCCCGGCGCCAGAATGCGGAAAACTCACTGGATTGGCGGTAAATTTTGCCATTAGTTCACCGCTAGCGCGCCCGACACAAAATATCTGGGTACCCG
This sequence comes from Pseudomonadota bacterium, assembly GCA_052033675.1. Classification (GTDB taxonomy): domain Bacteria; phylum Pseudomonadota; class Gammaproteobacteria; order Burkholderiales; family UBA11063; genus Aquella. The sequence continues at coordinate 14,361 of JBPOJK010000084.1, read as the reverse complement.
CGGTCAACCTTGACCACTCCGCAGCCAATAGCCCAATTGCACTGGGTGAAACCACCAGTAGCTCCTTAGCTTGCGGCAACTTGCTGACCGCGGTAGCGATTCCGCTCACCGAGGGAATTAATTCCATTAGCGGCAAATGGCTGGCAGTAATACCAGCTTGTGCCAGTAAATCCTGCAAAAGCATCGCCTGTTGTCGCGGACGGGCAATTAAGTACATTTTAATCGGTCACAATTTTTAAGCGCTCAATAACCGCTAAGGCACCAGCATTAATCAGCACCCGTGCACAGTCCTGCCCAATTTGCAAATAATCCCCTGCCGCACCAGTAGCGGTAGCGTTTAAATAAACATCGCGTTGACTATCGGCAAGTAAGGCAGTTAAAGTTAATTTTCCGTTGCTAATCCAGGCAAAACCCGCCAATGGAATATTGCAACTGGCATTCAAATAGCGTCCCATTTCGCGTTCGGCACCAATCATCGCCGCACTATTGCCATCATGTAATGGTTGTAATAATTCAAGCAACTCATGGCGCTGGCTGCTTATTTCGATACCCAACACCCCCTGCCCGATTGCCGGAATAAATTGCTCTGCCGGCAAAACCTGCCGAATCCGTTCCTGTAAATCCAATCGTTTTAAACCGGCAACCGCAAGAATAATGGCATCATATTCGCCGCCATCAAGTTTAGCAATCCGGGTTTGTAAATTTCCGCGCAACATTTTTATCGTCAATTGCGGATAATCGCGCCGTAAAATTGCCATCCGCCTAGCACTTGAAGTTCCAATCACCGCTCCGGCTGGTAATTCAGCTAATGAGGAATAGTTATTGGAAACCAGAGCATCATATGGATTTTCACGTGCCAAAACTGCCGCCAAAGTAAACCCAGCCGGTAAATTTGCCGGTAAATCTTTCAATGAATGAACAGCAATATCAGCACGTCCATCGAGTAACTGTTGCTCTAATTCCTTGATAAAGAGACCCTTACCACCAATCTTATCCAGGGATTTATCTAAAATCCGGTCGCCAGCAGTAGTTATACCAATAATTTCAACTTCTAATTGCGGATAATTGGCAATCAATAACTCTTTGACATGATTCGCCTGCCACATTGCCAGCGCACTATTGCGTGAAATAATTTTGAGCTTATTAAGCATGACTAATCCTTTGCCGCGACATTTCAAATACCGCTATTGTTACTGCCATCGCCAGATTTAATGATTCGGCGCTCCCGCGCATCGGAATTGTCACGTGATTGGCACATTTATTTAAAATAGCACTACTCAAACCTGCTCCCTCGTTACCAAAAACCAAGGCACTCTCGGTGACTAAATCTTGTTGATATAAGCTATTATCACCATGCGGGGTAAATGCCAGAATACTACCAGTATAGGTCTTTAAGAAATCCTCAATCACGCCATCACTAATAATCGTCAAACAAAACTGGATTCCCTGTGAGGCACGTAAGACTTTGGGGTTATAGACATCGACACTGCCGTTAGAAAGAAAAACCTGCTTAATCCCTGAAGCTTTGGTTGCGCGTAAAATCGTTCCCAAATTACCGGGATCCTGAATATTTTCAATAACTACCCAATCACCGCTAAACTCCGCTTGGCTGGCTGGTTGTTCTGGTAAACTAATTACCCCAACCATATCAACTGAAGAATCCAGCAGATTCATCTTTTTCATTACCAACTCATCCACCAAATGGATTTGGGACAATGGCAGCTTATTAAACTGCGGATAGTTATCCAACGCGGATTCCAATAAAATTAGCTCGCTTAATAACCCACACTGAAGTGCTTCATTAACCAGATGTTCACCATAAATTACTGCCTGTTTCTCGGTTTGGCGATACTTGCGTTCGCGTGCCAAACGTACTACCCGTTTAACTAACTGATTGTCCCGCGATTCTATTTTTTTATATTGCATAAAAATACCTGCTTGAATTTAAGCAGGTATTTTATCAAATTATTGATATCAAAGCCGAATTAGAAATTATTTTTATTTGCCCGCAAGCAATAGCATCAAAGCTATTATTTTGAAATTGACTCCTTTTCCTTCAATGCAAAAGATGTCATGTATGAATTAAAACGATTTTTTAAAATCCACTGCCCTTCTTTTGACTCATAAACATTACCCAAAAACGTTCCGGCATAGAGATTATCATTTTTGTCAAACTGAATTGAAAGAACACCACCACTATCCGGAATTAAGTGGTTGTTAACCAGATGCCATGATCCATTAACCGATTCATAGACTGCTCCATTTGTAACTAACTGATTTTGCATTAACATTGATACATTCATTGTACCAATAAATAACTGTCTACTTTTATTAAATGCCATTGTAAAAATCTGCCCGGATTCAGGAAGAACTGAATTAACTTGTATCCAAGAACCATTTACCGACTCAAAGACCAAGCCACTTTCATTTCGTAGCCCAGCAAAAATTCCACCAGTCGCAGCATATAATACGCCACTTTCATTAACCGCTATTGCCCCAATTGAACTTCCGATTGGAGACTCGTTTACCGCCTGCCACCCTCCATTGATGGACTCAAAGACCACGCCGTACATCCCCGAAGCAGAAGCACCAACAAACAACTTGTTTTGTTTAATCACCATTGAACTAATAAAACTTGAGTATGGCAGAGATTCGCCATTTACAATTTGCCAGCGCCCGCCTTGTGATTTATAGACTGCTCCAGCACCCCCGGTCAAATTACTAGTGCTATTAAAAGTAGCAACATACAAATTATTATCGTTATCAGCGGCAAAAGCCCGAATCAAACCACCATAAGCTAAAGGTGCGTTATTGACAACACTCCAAGCACTTCCATCCCAGCCATAGACGCTTGAAGTTTGATTGGTACTTTCCATCCCACCGGTATAAATATTGCCGTTGTGATCAACGAAAGTTGCAATCAATGGGGCGCTACTTACCGAACCGCTTATCATTGGCTGCCAAGCATCCCCTGATGATTGATAAATACCGCCATTTTTATCACCAACGACAACCGAGCCAGCTTTATCTACCGCAAGAGAAAACACCATTCCACTCTCAGGAATTGCTCCATTGGCAATAACATTCCAGCTATTACCCGTAAGTTTGTAAGCATATCCGCTCGCAATACCAGCATATAAATTATCCTGATGTATAGCCAACGCTTCAACAGCATCAAAGTTATTTGGTGTAATAATTTGCTCCCATAAGCTATTTTTTAACTGATAAATATGTCCTAAACTGGTACCGGCATAAAGTACGCCAGCACCGTTGGCAACCAACGAGTAAATTCGACCACCATCGGGGATAATGCCGCCACCAACAGATTCCCATTGATTATTGGCAGGCACAAAAACTGCTCCATGACTATTGGTATTTGCCGCAACATATAGTTTATTATTATTATCCACCGTCATCGCATAAATATAAGCATTTTCTGGTATCGGTTGGTTAACTACACTTTCCCATCGTCCGCCGCTGGCTTGGTAAACCACGGAGCTACCGCTTTGCTCCTCAACTCCAACATACACATTGGTGCCCGACTTGTTCACCGCCAATTTACCAGATGTAGCATTTAAAATTTGTTGATTATTATTAAATGGCACCCATGCGCCAGCAACAGATTCAGATACATATAAACCGTCTGAAAGGACATTTTTATAGAGTATAAATACATTTGAATTACTGATTGCCATTGAATTTATTGAAATATTATAGCTTGCTCCATCTGAATTTATATAATCCCATTGATGTTGACCCGGTGTTACTACTCCGTTACCGGTAGCCACTAGTAAGTGGTTATCGGCAAAACCTAACTGTGCGATACCAAGGCTTAATTTAACAATTTGTGTTCCCGGCAATACATTGCTGCTTTCATGCACCAAACCATCAAAAGTTGCAGCAATAACCGCGGGATCAGATTCGGTAACGTTTTCCGATTCACTACCATTACTTGTTTTACCACCGTAGCTACAACCAACCAAAGTACTTAATACTGCCAATAGCGCATATTTGCGACTTTTGATTAACCAATTCATATTTAATACCTCATAATATGCAAAAAATCTCTGAGATCGACCCAGAGATTTTTTTGCGTTATCGGCGAAAATAACTTGACTTAATTTGGATAGTTTTTTTGTTTTAAATTAAACTATTTGGATCCACGTAATTATAGCCTAAGTCACGGGCGACCGCATAATAAGTGACATTACCCTGACAAATATTTAGACCATTCATTAAATGTGGATTTTCACGAACCGCGGTTTTCCAGCCTTTATTGGCTAATTCAACCACAAACGGCAGTGTTGCATTAGTTAACGCCAAAGTTGAAGTCTTAGCGACCGCACCGGGCATATTAGCAACGCAATAATGCACCACATCATCAACGATATAAGTTGGATTTTCATGAGTAGTTGGCATTGAGGTTTCAAAGCATCCGCCTTGATCAATTGCCACATCCACCAATACCGCACCTTTTTTCATTTCTTTAAGCATACTTCGGCTAACTAACTTCGGCGCTGCAGCTCCAGGAATTAATACTGCACCAATAATCAAGTGTGCACTTTTAATCGCTTTTTCCAAATTCATGTGATTACTATAAATGGTTTTGATTCTGCCGCCAAAATCGTTGTCAATTTTTTTTAGCACATTCAAATTACGGTCAAAAATCGTCACATCCGCGCCCAATCCGGCAGCCATCCGGGCAGCGTTCAATCCAACTACGCCACCACCGATTACTACTACATTGGCTGGCTTGACCCCTGGTACTCCCCCCATAAGCACACCACTACCACCTTTATGCCGCTCCATTGCATGCGCACCGGCCTGAATCGATAGCCGCCCAGCAACTTCTGACATCGGTGCCAACAGCGGCAAGCCACCCTGAGCATCAGTGACGGTTTCATAGGCAATCGCAATACAATCCGATGCCAATAAACCTTTAGTTTGCTCCGGATCCGGTGCCAAATGCAAATAAGTAAATAGCAACTGTCCCGAACGCAGCATTTTGCATTCATTTGCCTGTGGCTCTTTAACTTTAACTATCATTTCGGCACTGGCAAATACTTCCTCTGCCGAACGGGCAATTGTTGCCCCAGCACTAGTATAATCTTCATCGCCATAACCAATTGCCAAACCAGCATTGGTTTCAACCAATATCTGGTGTCCGTGCCGTACCAGCTCATAAACACCAGCGGGTGTCATCCCAACCCGGTATTCATGATTCTTGATTTCCTTAGGTACCCCAATTAACATTTCAGTATCCTTCCAAAATTTTTTAATAACCCCACATTCTAATCCAGCTTTTAAAAAAAAGCTAGTTGCAGTGCAATATAAAATGCTTGAATTTTTATTTATGCCTAAAAAAACGAATATTCACGATTTCAAACAAATAATAACCTTAGTGATGAGCTCCAGTTTTTGCTATACTTGATTTATTACACCAAAATAACGCGCAAATAAAATTAGAAAAACTATTGCTTACCACTAAAACTCATAAAGTATATCGCTATATAAGAATAGCCGACAATAAAAAACTGCACCGAAGTGCAGTTTTTTATTGTTATTGTGGTGAAGCGTCCGTCGCTGGAGCTGCTGGTAATTCAGCTACCGGAGCGGGCAATGCCGCTTTAACTGACAAGCGCATTCTTCCGCGATCGTCAAACTCGGTAACTTTAACATTAACAGTTTGCCCTTCTTTCAGATAATCGCCAACGTTATTAACCCGCTCATTGGCAATTTGCGAAATATGAACAAAACCTTCACGTCCACCCATGATGGCAACCATTGCACCCATATTGCGATCTAAAATACGCGTAACTTTACCCTCGTAAATCTCGCCCAATACGGCTTCGGCAACGATATTTTCAATAATTGCCCGCGCTTTATCAGCATTTTCACGAAGATTAGACGCAATAGTAACCATGCCTTCATCGCTAATATCAATAGTTGCACCGGTTTCGGCAATAATACCCTTAATTACTGAACCACCTTTACCAATTACATCCTTGATTTTTTCAGGATTAATCTTCATGGTGTATAACCGTGGCACCAACTCCGACAACAGTTTAGGATATGGTAATGCTTCTTTCATCAAACCTAAAATATGCATCCGGCCTTCGCGGGCTTGTTGCAATGCAACTTGCATAATCGGTTTAGTAATTCCTTCGATTTTAATATCCATTTGCAAGGCAGTAATACCTTTTTCAGTCCCGGCAACTTTGAAATCCATGTCACCCAAGTGATCTTCATCACCAAGAATATCGGTCAGAATCGCAAATTTATTACCTTCCAGAATCAAGCCCATTGCCACTCCGGCAACATGATCTTTAACCGGCACACCAGCATCCATCAATGATAGGCAGCCAGAACAAACCGTTGCCATTGAAGAAGAACCATTTGATTCCAAGATTTCTGAAACAATCCGACGTGTCTATGGGAACGCTTCATGATCCGGCAAGACCGAACGTAACCAGCGTTTAGCCAAATTACCATGTCCAATTTCACGGCGTTTCGGTGCACCCATCCGACCGCACTCACCAGTTGAGAATGGAGGGAAGTTGTACTGCAACATAAACCGGTCATTGTAAAATCCAGTAATGGCATCAATCATCTGCTCATCCATTTTGGTACCTAGCGTAGCCACACCCAATGATTGAGTTTCACCGCGGGTAAACAAAGTTGATCCGTGCGAACGCGGCAACACCCCAGTCTGGATATTAATCGGACGAACGGTACGGGTATCGCGACCATCAATCCGCGGCTCACCGTTCAAGATTTTTGAACGAACAATCTGTGACTCCAAATCAAATAGGTGATTATTGATTACGTTGGTCAAATGTTTATTTTCTTCAGTAATCAATTTTGCCAATACTTCAGCCTTAACTTCATTGGCTTTGCTATAGCGCGCTTGCTTTTGGCGAATATTATAAGCTTCAACCAAACCATCGTGAGCCAAAGTTTTAATTTGTTCAACTAATGCCAAATCTTTTTCCGGCGCAGTCCATTCCCAGATTACCGGATTTACTTCGGCAACCATTTCATTAATTGCATTAATCACATTTTGCAATTGTTCATGACCAAACATAACTCCGGCTAGCACTACATCTTCCGGCAACTCTTTAGCCTCGGATTCAACCATTAATACCGCTTGTTTAGTTCCGGCAACCACTAAATCCAGTGCTGAAGTTTCAATCTCAGCCCGACTAGGATTAATGACAAATTGATCATCAATGTAACCAACACGAGCGGCACCCAATGGACCTTTAAATGGTAAACCTGATAATGACATTGCTGCGGAAGCCGCCAACATTGCCACAATATCAGAGCTAACTTCAGGATCCAATGAAATCACCTGCGCAACCAGATGGATCTCATTATAAAAACCTTCCGGGAATAACGGACGAATTGGACGGTCAATCAAGCGCGCAATCAAAGTTTCATGATCGGCTGGACGACCATCACGTTTTAGAAATCCACCGGGAATTTTACCGGCAGCATAGGTTTTTTCAAAATAGTCTACGGTCAACGGGAAAAAATCCTGACCATCTTTAACATTTTTATTGGCAACCACTGTCGCCAAAACTACTGTATCACCCATTGTGGCGACGACACTCGCCGTTGCCTGACGTGCCATTACGCCAGTTTCAAGAGTTACCGTATGCTTACCATACTGAAAACTTTTAGTTACTTTATTAAACACTGATATTTCCTTATTAAAATACACTTTAAGCCTTTAAAGAAGCTATTAATTCAGCTTGCAACAAGCGGATTTAATAGCTTCCTCAACCTTACTTTTAATTTAAAGACCCAAGTATTTCATTATTACAAAATTAAAGGCACTGAATTTTACCATAAAACCCACTAACAAAAACTAATTGTTGAATTTAGAAAACCGCCTTGCAGATATTCAAAGCGGTTTGGTGAAATAAAATTAGTCATCACAACTTGGGCGTAATCACTTACTTTCCACGCGGGTAGTAGCTGCCGGTTTACCAAGCGTAACCGTAACAACTACCTGAGTATGATTATACTGGGTGGTTGCACTATCCTGATTTACCACTTGCGTCAACTCAGTTTTAAACTTGGTTTTCTTCTCGATTCGGGCTTGAATTTTTTTTGCCAATTTGGCACTTTGGTCATAAGTAATCTTGACCGATTCAACCTTGCCCTCTTTGATCTGTTTAACTATCTGATCAACTTGTTTTTGATCGTAGCTACTAAAAAATACCGGATACCACCCCCCAACTAACATGGTTGGATTGGTGGATGGTTTGGCATGACAACCACTAGCTGCCATTTTCCCGGTAGCTAGCGACTCACTCATTGGACTGCTACTATTGCAACCTTCAGTAGCAAAAGCGCTAATCACAACAATGCTCAATAAACCAAATAATATTTTTTTCATCATAAACTCCTTTTAATTGAATAATTTAAGTAAATCCACCGGATGATCAAGAACTACGGCCGCACCAGCCGCCGCCAGCTCATCTTTACCACGTAAACCCCAGCCGGCACCAACTGGATACATTCCCGCGCCAATTGCGGTATTGATATCGACATCGCTATCACCTAAATAAATAATCTCCGATGGCGACAGCTGCATTAATCCGGCAATTTCGCGCGCCGAAGTTGGATCGGGTTTTACCGGAACGCCAGTTCTGGCGCCAAAGGCATATTCAAACTGCCAGTGGGTAAAATATTGCGCCATCACTCCCGGCATAAACTGATGGGCTTTGTTAGAAAGAATCGCCATCCGGATATTACGTGCGGTTAATTCGTTCAATAATTCTGTTATTCCATCATAAACGACAGTAAAACGATTTAAATTATTACCGTATTCAACCAGTACTTCATCTAAAATCCGGTCATACTTGCTGCCACTTTGCCAATCTTCCGGCACCGCCCGCCACACCAAAGTCGCAACCCCATCACCGATAAACCGACGAAACTCATCCACCGGATGAGTTGGCAAATCATGCCTTTTTAGTACGCTATTGACGGTATACGCCAGCTCGTTCAAGGTATTTAATAAAGTCCCATCCAAATCAAACACCACCGCTTGATACATCAAAACTCTCCCAAAATATAATTTAGTAGCACCAATAATGACAATAATTCACACTGGTTTTGCTGGGTTAGCACCAAAAAAACGTGAAGTCTTAATTAACTAATTTGAGCTCCAACACAAGCCCCCCAGCCAATTACCAAGGACGGGTAACCGTGGATTTATCTTCATTCAGGATATTGCTAAGTTCCTCGGTATTTTGCCGCACTTGGGAAATATAACTATCATCCATTTTCCCCTTGTAAAGTTTAAATAATTTATCCAGATGCTGGCGGTCAATTGCCCGAAATTTTTCAATCGCCTCCCGCGAATAATCACTGGTATATCCCAGTAAACGATAGGCGCGATAAGCCATCGTCAGCGAACTTTCAAACGTTTCACGAAATAATTCATCAACCGCAAAATTCTGCTGCATTCCCTCATACAAATCAATCCGGTTACGAACCCGTACCAGAACTTTGAGCGCTGGATAAACCCGTCTGACTTCATGCGCCAGATTTAATGCTGCTTTGGAATCATCAATCGAAATAACCAAAATTTTGGCATGTTCAATGCCGGCAGTCTGCAATAAATCCAAACGACAGGCATCACCAAAATAAACCTTGAAACCAAAACGGCGCATTGATTCAACCTGATTAGCATCCAAATCCATAATTGTGGTACCAATACCATTAGCCATCATAAACCGTCCGACAATTTGGCCAAACCGACCAAAGCCAGCGACAATAACCGGGTTATCATTTGTTTCGACATCCGGCTCCGGTGTTTCATTCGTTTCACTTAACCGTGGTTCAATAATTTTCTCATAGACCAGCATTATTAACGGCGTCAACAACATCGATAATGCCACCACGGCAATTAATTCACGGGCAATTAGCGGCGAGAAAATTTGCTGCTGCAAGCTAAATGAAATCAATACAAAACAAAATTCGCCACCCTGAGCCAAGGTTAGGGCAACCAGCAAATTATCTTTTAGTGCCCGGCGACAGCCCTTACCCAAGGCAAATACCACCAGAAATTTAACCGCAATCAGAATTAAAACTAAGCTGATAATCAGCCAAAATTTTGCCACAATCAATGAAAAATTAATATTGGCACCAACCGAGATAAAGAATAAGCCCAGCAGCACTCCTTTAAATGGTACAATATCGGCCTCTAATTCATGACGGTATTCGCTCTCCGCCAGCATTACCCCAGCTAAAAAAGCGCCCAAGGCTGGCGACAAGCCGACATACTGCATTGCCAGCGCCGTCCCGATTACCAATAACAGCGCCATGGCGGTGAAAGCTTCACTTAAGCGGCTGCTGGCAATAAAGCGAAACACTGGGCGCAGCAGATATTTACCGCCAACAAAAATCCCCACCATTACCGCCAGAATTAGTAAACCCTGTTGATAACCGCTAAGTCCAGAACTACTAGCACTCTGTGTTCCCGCACCCAATAACGGAAAAATTGCCAGCATCGGAATTACGGCAATATCCTGAAATAGTAGTACCGCAAAGATGGTATTTCCAGCCTCGAGTTTAATCCAGCCTTTTTCGTTTAGCATCTGTAACACAATCGCGGTGGAAGATGAAGTAAAAATCATCCCGATTGCCAGTGCGGCAGCCAACGATTGTCCATAAAGCCAAGCAATGCCGGCAATTACCACCGTCGTTAATACCACCTGCAGACCACCGGTAATTAGCAACGGTCGGCGTAATTCCCACAGCATTGCCGGACGCAGCTCAAGCCCAACCAAAAACAGCATCATCACCACGCCAAATTCGGCAAAGTGCATGACACTATCGCTATTATTACCAATCAGTCCAAGTGCAAATGGTCCGATGATGATACCTGCAAATAAATAGCCCAATACCGATCCAAAGCCGATTTTTTTGCTAACCGGAACGGTAATTACAGTTGCCAGCAGATAAATAAATGCCTGAAAAAATAAATATTGATATGACATAATATTATTTATCGAGTAAGAAACCCTGTGTCGTCATAGTTGGTTTGACATTCGGGAAATACACCTGTTGATAAATACTTGAGGTTCGGCTACTCCAATTTACCTCTTCACTACGATTGATTCCGGCTAAATATTCCGCCATGGTTTTATCATAGGCACGGATATTTTCTTCCAAAACTGCTGGATTATATTTTTCATAATGTGCGTAGGTAGCCAACGGCAGACGGGGTTTCAGTTTGGAATTATCTGCCGGATAGCCCAAACACATTCCATTAACCGGAAAGGTGTATTCCGGTAATCCCAGTAATTCAATAACTTCCTGTGCATGCAGGCGAATCCCGCCAATCGGTACAATTCCTAGTCCAAGAGATTCAGCCGCCACCATCATTCCACCTAGGGCGATACCACAATCAAAAATCCCCACCAGATTACCTTCGGCGCTTTCGTGGATCACTTGCTCTCGATCATTTAATTTTGCCGCCAATGAAGTTTTATAAAAATCGGCAACAAAAATAACAAACACTGGTGCTTGTGCTACCCATGGTTGCCCACCACAGAGTTCGGCTAATTTTTTACGCAGATCTTTATCGCGGACAATTACCAGCGATACCTGCTGCCCGTTAATTGAAGTTGGCATAGCCTGCGCCGCTTCAATAATAGTAGTCAACACCGCATCTGGAATATCTTTATCCAAGTAACTGCGGATGGAGCGATGATTTTTGATTATTTCAATTGTTTGATTCATTTTTCTTCCTCAAGAATGTTATAAGCCCTTAATTTTACCTCTTTTAGTCAAACATGATGATTATCATTGCGCTTAACGAGGTTGCGACTCTTTATCCGCGACCACCGCCGAAGCACCATTTTTAACCGCTTTCCAAGCGATACATCCGCCTTTGGCATAGGTTGCACAAACTGCAGTCACCGCCGCGGGATGATTATCTATTACTTGTGCAACCCGTGATTCCGGATTGAGATTCGGCAGCAAGTTCATTCCCAATATTCCATAACAGGGAATCAGCCACGAATATTTGCCGATTTTTTGACGATATTTAACTATTCTCATGTTAAGTTCTCTGCCAACCAGTTAAATAGCGGCAACAAATTTTTATAATGGGTTAACACCTCCGCAGCTAAGTTATCCCACGAATAATCCGGCTTAATAGATTGATGATGCCATAATGCCATCCCTTTATTCTTTAATAGCTCGCTTCTCGCAAAATCCGTTGTTAAACCACACGGAATTTTCTTATATTTTTCGATGTAACGTAATTCATAGCCATCAATTAATCCTGCAAGGATTTTTTCCAGTTGCGCACCGCGAATATCGTCAATTACTGCTTGTTGATATTGAAAAAGCTGCGCCTTTTCAAACTGAAACAGACCGGCTCCGCAAATGATTTGATTGTTTTCGATTGAGAAATAAAAACCCGGAGAGCAGGAATTTTTATGATAATAAAAGCCAACCCGCGTATAGGTATGATAGGGGGTCTTATCCTTACTAAAGCGAATATCGCGATTAATCCGAAAGATTTTGCTTTCGAGCGGATAAGTACTGATCTGACATAATTGTTCGGCAACTTTGTCAGCAAAATCCTGCGTTGGAGATAATACCAGTTGCTGATATTCGGCTTTATGTGCATTAAACCATTCACGATTATTGTTTAGTGCCAGTTGTTGTAAAAACTCTGCCGTTGAGCGGTTAAACATTGCGATCTCTCCCATGTGACAATTCCACTAACTACCGATATAGCCAAGGTATAATGCCTAGATTATAAAGCAATATCACTTTATTAACCACTCATTTGATCGTTAAAATCCTAAACAGATAATTTCGAAAATTGGCAAGAACCGAAACAATAATCTGCTTATCACCAAAACCACGATAAAGTATCAGCGCCCCTTGTGAACAAGAAAGCCACAAGAGCGCCAAGGAATGAGCGTCAATCTTTACATTCTGTTGCTGTGCCGCATCTTCAATTAACCCAGCGACAAAATCTAATACCGGAGTAAAGGCAGCAACAATTGTTTTTTGTATCTCGGAATTACAAACCGCCAACTCCTGTGCGCTAATACCAACGACACAACCAACTAAATCATTTGCCACAATCTCAGTCTCAAAAGTTTCGAAGAATAATTTTAATTTTCCTACCGAGTCATGGTCCGCTGAAATAACCAAATTGGTATATTTATCTAAGGAACTTTGAGAAAATCGCAAAATTGATTCAACAATCAAATCATTTTTTGATTTAAAATAGTGAAAAAAAGCCCCTTTGGTTATTTTTGCCAATGCGCAGATATCATTTAATGAGGTAGCAGAAACACCTTTTTCTAAAATCAGTGTTTCTGCGGCACTCAAAATTGCATCTCTGGTTGACATTAAATATCTGCCAGCGTAATTAAATTAACCCGCGTAGAAAGTGCATGTAGTGCAATATTGTGTAACATTTCACTAACGGTTGTACAACAATCCATTACCGCAGAAACCTTATATTTTTCAGCTTGTTTGGATATTGCCGTATGGGTCACACAATTTTGAGTCATCATTCCGCAAATAATCAATTCATCAACTGCCAGCCTAGATAATACCAACTCCAAATCGGTCTCATGAAATGAATCTGCAAATTTTTTTATCACGATTGTAGCAGTTGGTGCAAGCTGAAGTACTTGCGCATGAATCTCGGCACCGACACTCCCCTCATTAAAAAAGGGAGCAATTCCGTGACTATTATCTGCAATGTGTTGAACATGAATTACGGGCACCCCCTGTTCTTGTAATTTCGAAATTAATTGTTTAACGTTGCTAAGCACGTTCTCGGTATTCCATAATGGAAATTTTCCATCTTCAAAATAATCATTCTGTAAATCAATTAATAATAATGCCTTAGTCATTTGCTATTCCTTTTTGCAGGGGTTATTTTGGTTCACCTTATGTCAACTGGTTAATTTGTTGCCATATACACCAGTGGCGAATTATAATACAGACCGGTCGGTATGTCAATTTAAGGTTAGCATAATTGATAATTAGAAAATATACTTATAAATTTTGCTGGTATTTAGTATAATTGCGCCTGTAAATATTAAATTTTTTTGGAGAGTTTTATGCAAGCAATCAGTACTCAAAATGCACCTCAAGCTATTGGACCCTATGTTCAAGCGGTACAACATGGTAATGTAATCTATACTTCCGGACAAATTCCATTAACTAAAGACGGCGTACTTTCCGGTGACGACATTACAACGCAAACCCATCAAGTAATGAAAAACATTGAAGCGATTTTATTAGCTGCCGGAACTGATATGAATCACGTGATTAAAACCACTTGTTTTTTATCTGATATGAATA
>JBPOJK010000059.1:0-17054 GCA_052033675.1 Pseudomonadota bacterium | reverse complement strand
GGCTATTTCTTCCAAACAGGCGATTTTAATCCCCTGCCGGTGTTCAACGGTTTGAATGAAGTTCGAGGCATCCAGTAACGAATCATGGGTTCCGGTATCCAGCCAGGCAAAGCCGCGTTTCATCGTTACGACTTTTAACGCTTGCTGCTCCAGATAGATTCGATTTAAGTCGGTTATCTCTAATTCACCACGCGGTGAGGGTTTAATCTGTTTAGCATAATCAACCACTTTATTATCATAAAAATACAAGCCGGTTACCGCAAAATTGGATTTCGGCTGCAGAGGCTTTTCTTCAAGGCTAATCGCTTGCTGGCTAGCATCAAATTCAACGACACCGTAGCGTTCCGGATCTGATACTTGATAGGCAAAAACCGTCGCACCTGTAGCGGTTTGTGCTGATTTAAGCAGCTCGCTCATCCCGCTACCATAATAAAGATTATCGCCCAAGATCAAACACGCCGGGGAACCAGCCAAAAACTCTTCACCGATTAAAAACGCTTGTGCCAACCCATCCGGACTCGGTTGTACCGCATAGCTTAGTTTAATCCCGTATCGTGAGCCATCACCCAGCAACTGTTCAAAACGCCCAATATCCTGCGGTGTCGAAATTATCAAAATTTCTTGTATTTCCGCCAGCATCAAGATTGATAATGGATAGAAAATCATCGGCTTATCATATACCGGCAGGAGTTGTTTTGACACTACCTGCGTTGCCGGATGCAAGCGAGTACCGCTGCCACCAGCAAGAATTATTCCTTTGTAATTATTCATCGTTTGCCTTGAAATATGCAGTTAACTGTTATGAATGAAGCGGCTAGCCAGGAAACCAAGAAACAGCCGACCGTCTGCACGCGCAATACTTTTCAGAAATTAAAGCTTAAAGTTAATAAACCAATGGCAATGAAACCTTCTTACCATCACGAGCAGATAAATAGATTGCAATTAAAAACTCCAATGACCGTAAGCCTTCCCGGCCATCGGTTAACGGTTCTTCTTTACCTTGTAAGGTTGCAATAACATTTGAATAATATAATGGGTGACCAAAACCATATACCGAAGTCGTCGCATAACTAGCATCCATCACGCCGTCATCTTCCGGACGTTTATCGGTAAATTCCCAGTGATCAATTTTATTCACGGCAACGCCACCAATTCTTACCGTGCCTTTTTCACCAATGATAGTAATCGAACCTTCAAGATTTTTAGGATAAGTTAACATTGAAACATTCATCGTTCCTAATGCACCACTGCGATATTTGATTGCCACCACACCGCTATCTTCAGTTTCAATATTCCGTTCCAAGGTTGCGGTATAACTTTGCACCGATTCCACCGAGCCCACCAACCACTCCATCAAATCAACATAATGTGAGGCTTGATTCATAAATGCCCCGCCATCAAATTCCCAGGTACCACGCCATGCTGCGGCATCGTAATATTCCTGTGGGCGAGTCCAAAACACATTACACGCTACCGAATAAATTCGACCGAAGCGTTTTTCTTCAACCGCTTTTTTAACCATTTGGATGGTCGCATTGCGGCGGTTTTGTTTAACCACAAACAAACGAACTCCGGCTTTATCACATGCCTTAACCATTTCAATCCCATCGGACAAACGCGTTGCCATCGGTTTTTCGGTTATTACATGAAAACCAGCTTCTGCACAGGCTATAGTTTGCAACGGATGCAATCCACTTGGTGTGGTAATAATTACCGCATCAAATCCGCCAGTTGCTAACATTTTCTCCAATGAATAATAGGCGGTAGCATTATATTTTTCGGCAGCCTGATTGGCGCGCTCACTGATAATATCACAAACCGCAACTAATTCACAATTTTCACTATGCTCAATCAGCGAATTAAAATGATTTACCGAAATTCGTCCACAACCGACCAAGGCAAATTTAATTTTGCGACCGCTAATTGCTTTATATTTACTTAACATTGATATTAATCCCAAAAATTATTTTCGCATTATTATACTATAGCTGGTGTTTAGCCATAAAAAAACCACAGCCAAGCTGTGGTTCTAAACTCAATACTCAAGATTGATTAGCCGGTAATTAGCGAAGTACAATACATCATTAATACCGAAGGTAAAATTCCAATTAAAACTAATAAAACCGCATTTACCAATAGTACTGAACGGCTAAGTACGCATGCATCGGCAACTTCGATAGTTTTTACCGGCTCATCAAAATACATCACCTTAACTACCCGGATATAATAAAACGCCCCAATTAATGACATAATTACCGCAAATACCGCCGTAGCGATAAAGCCATTGGACACCAAAGCTTCCAAGATTTTAAATTTAGCATAAAAACCAACCAGCGGCGGAATACCAGCCATCGAGAACATCACCACCGCCATTAGTCCGGCATAAATTGGCTGTGTTTTGGCTAAACCTTGTAGATCCTCCATGGTTTCGCATTCAAAATCACCTTTAGACAATAGGGTTAAAATCCCAAAACCGGCTAAGGCAGTCAGTGAATAGGTTACCACATAGAAAATGGTTGATGACACACCGGCAACATCCATCGTCACCAAACCCAATGCCACAAAGCCCATATGTGAAATTGTTGAATAACCAAGCATCCGTTTGATATTGGTTTGGGCAATTGCAATAATATTTCCAAAAAACAGCGACAGAATTGCCAAAATTAGCAACATCACCGTCCACGCTGAATTAAGTAATACCAAGCCACCAATCAAAAAGCGAATTACAAACACCACCCCGGCAATTTTGGTTAAACTACCGATAATCGTAGTTACGGCCAATGGCGAACCTTCGTAAACATCCGGCACCCACATATGAAATGGCACTAAACCAAGTTTAAATACTAATCCGGCAACAATAAACACCAAACCAAAAGTCATCAACGCTTCATTGGTTCCATTTAATTGCAGCATAGCACGAATAATCTGATCTAACTGCAAAAACCCACCGCTGGCACCGTAGATAAACGAAATACCATAGAGCAAAATCCCTGAAGCCAGAGCGCCGAGAATAAAATACTTCATTGCCGATTCAGTAGCTTTAACACTGTCTCGTTGCAAGGCAATTAAACCATATAACGCCAATGAGAATAATTCCAGACCAACATATAATACCAACATATTATTGGCAGAAATCATCACCATCATACCCAAGACACTAAACAGAAAAATCGCGTAAAATTCCCCGCTATTTAAATGTTTATCAGTAATATAACGCTTGATGTACAGCACGGCAACAATTGAGAATAGATAAGTAAACATCTTGGTTCCCATTGCCAGATTATCAAGTATAAACATATTATTGAAGGTTAATTGAGTATTACCCATATCAACAATTTTTTGTAACACAAATGCGCCGATCAAACTTAATAAGGTGATGATCAGATTTAATCCTTTGCATTTACTGCTACTAAAGGCATCCACCAACAGCAGGACAATTATCATCCCGGCCATAAACAATTCCGGTAATACCGGATATAAATTAGGAAAATTCATAGTCTAAACTCCATCTCCGGTTAAATTTTACTAACCGCAACCTGATTCAGGAATTGCGCCACGGTAGCATGCATTTTGGATACGAATAAATTTGGATAAACGCCCATCACGATTACCGCAATTGCCAGCAATGCCAAAATCAGGAATTCACGTTTAGAAACATCATCCATTTCTTCAACATGATGGTTGGTTACCGGTCCAAATATTGTCCGTTTGTACATCCATAAAGTATAGCCAGCCCCAAGAATCAAGGTTAATCCGGCAAAAACTGCGGCAATGAAGTTAGCCTGTACCGCGCCCATAATTACCATAAATTCACCGACAAAGCCAGAAGTTCCCGGCAATCCCGAGTTGGCCATGGCAAATAGCATATAGAAAGCAGCAAATATTGGCATTTTGGTAACTACACCACCATAATCACCAACATTCCGTGAATGCACTCGGTCATACATCACCCCAATACAGAAGAACATTGCGGCAGAGACAAAACCATGAGAAATCATCTGAGTTAATGCCCCTTCAACCGCCCATGGATTTAGGGTTCCGTTGACGAACATAAAACAACCCAAGGTGACAAACCCCATATGTGAAATTGACGAATATGCCACCAATTTCTTCATATCTTTTTGCACTACGGCAACCAGCCCGATATATACAATCGCGATCAAGGATAAAGTTACCATTACCCCGGATAGATAGCGCGAAGCATCCGGCACGATCGGTAAAATGAATCTGAAAAATCCATACCCACCGATTTTAAGAGTAATCGCTGCCAACACCATTGAGCCACCAGTCGGAGCTTCCGGATGGGCATCAGGCAACCAAGTATGTAACGGCCACATTGGCACTTTCACTGCAAACGACAGGAAGAAGGCGATAAACAGATAAATTTGTACCGATAACGTCAATGGCAAGCGATAGTAATCCATGATTTCAAAGCTATTACCGCTCTTGAAATACAGATAAATCAATGCCACTAGCATCAATAATGAACCAACCAGCGTGTAGAGGAAGAACTTAATTGCCGCATAAACGCGATTGGAACTTCCCCACACCCCAATAATCAGATACATCGGAATCAGCATAGCTTCAAAGAACACATAGAACAATACCGAATCCAAGGCACAAAACGCACCGCTAATGGTACCGGTCATCAACATAAACATTGCATTATATAGTGCAACTTTATGCTTGATAACTTTAAAGCCAGCTAAAATCACCAATACGGTGATAAAGTTATTCAACATAACAAACGGCATTGAAATTCCATCAACACCCAAATGGTAATTGATATTCAGGCTCGGAACCCACGGTAACATTTCAGCAAACTGCATAGTAGTTAGCGCCGGATTGAAATCAACAAAGACAATTACCGAAAATGCCAATGCGATAATCGAACCAACTAACGCAATATAGCGCGCCAAACAGTCATTCTTGTTAAACAATAAAGTAATGAGTCCAAAAACAATTGGCGTCCAAATGGTTAAACTTAATAAATAATTCATCATTACTCTACCCTTAGTGTAAAATCAACGTCGTACAGAATGTCAGCAAAATCAACACTCCCAATACCATGTAAGTAGCAGCGCTATTGACATATCCAGTTTGCAAGCGACGAAATATTTTGGCAAAGACATTAATCACTTTAGCCGAGCCATTAACAATCAAACCATCAATTACCAGAATATCACCAACCGTCCATAGTAATTTACCCAATCCACGTCCCAGCGGTGCCAATAAATTGATAAATAAATCGTCCATAAAGAACTTGTGTTCCATGACAAATATCACCGGCTTAAAGACCGTTTTCAATAGTCGCACAAAAGCTGGCGACTTATGGGCAATAAAGGCTGCAATAATACCGCACAGGGCAATATATACCGGCGCTTCATGTAGGCTGTGAAGCATCATTTCGACTGGAGTTACCGGATTAGCAGCAATCTCTTCGCTAAAGAATCCCGCATTAAAAATTGCACCGCTAAAGAATTGTCCCGGAACAAATTTATCAAATGCCAGATAACCGATAATTACCGATGGAATTGCCAACAAAATCAACGGCAAGGTAATTACCCATGGTGATTCTTTTGGTTCGACCGCATGGTGACCATGATCATCATGTCCATGAGCATCATTATGATGTTCGTCATGCGCCTGATGACGGAAGCGTTCTTCACCATGGAAAGTCATAAACAATAAGCGGAAACTATAGGCGGCCGTTACAAATACTGCCGCATAAACCGAGAACACCACAAAGCCGCTACCAAACATACCATGATGATGGGCATTGCTTGCCGCTTCGAGAATCATATCTTTGGAGAAAAATCCAGCAAACGGTGGAATCCCAGCCAACGCCAGATTACCGATGATCGTCACCACATAGGTAATTGGTAAATATTTCCATAAGCCACCCATTTTACGCATGTCTTGCTCATGATGCATTGCAACAATTACCGAACCGGCCGCTAAGAACAATAACGCTTTAAAGAAGGCATGGGTCATCAAGTGGAAAATCCCCACCGAATAAGCACCACAACCCAACGCCACAGCCATATATCCCAATTGTGATAAGGTTGAATACGCTACTACCCGCTTGATATCGTTCTGAATCAAGCCCAGTAAGCCTAAGAACAACGCATTAATTGCACCAATAATCGCGATAAACGCTAATGCCGTTTCCGACATATTATACATCGGTGATAACCTGGCAACCATAAAGATACCCGCAGTAACCATCGTTGCAGCATGAATCAATGCCGAAATTGGCGTTGGACCTTCCATTGAATCCGGTAACCAGACGTGCAATGGAAATTGCGCCGATTTACCCATCGCGCCAACAAATAATAATAAGCAAATTACGGTAATTGCGTTCCAATTAGTTCCGAGGAAAGTTACCCCGCTAATTTGTGGCAATTGGGCAAATACTTCAGCATAATTTAAAGTACCAAAATATGCCAATACCAACCCGATTCCAAGCAAGAACCCCAAATCACCAATCCGGTTAATCAAAAACGCTTTCAAGTTGGCAAAAATCGCCGATTCGCGTTTGAAATAAAACCCGATCAATAAATATGATACTAAACCAACCCCTTCCCAGCCAAAGAATAATTGGAAGAAGTTATTTGCCATTACCAACACAATCATCATGAAGGTAAACAATGAAATATAACTAAAGAACCGGGTATAGCCATCCTCTTCAGCCATATAGCCGATGGTATAAATATGCACCATCAATGATACTGAAGTTACCACCGTTAACATGGTTGCCGTTAAGGCATCAATCAAAATCCCAACTGAATAGGTTTGATTACCAATGGTTAACCAGGTGTACAATGGTCCGTTATAATTTAAACCGTGATTCATAACTTGATTTAACAAACAATATGAGCCGATGGTCGAAATTAATACCCCTAAAATCGTCAGGGTATGGCTGACTTTTTTGCCCAAAGCAAAGCCGAATAGCCCAACAATCGTTGCCGCAACCAGCGGCGATAGTATAATCGTTAAATATAAAGGCATTTCTGTCATGTTGCTCCCCTAACCTTTCAATTTCGTCATATCGGAAACATTGATTGATCTTAAATTACGGAATAAAATAATCAATATTGCCAGACCAATTGCCGATTCCGCCGCCGCTACTGTTAAAGTAAAGAACACAAAGATTTGTCCGGCAACATTGTTTAGAAACGTCGAGAACGCAACAAAGTTAAAATTAACCGCCAATAGCATTAATTCAATTGACATTAACACCACAATAATATTTTTACGGTTGAGGAAAATCCCCATCACCGAAATGGCAAACAGGATTGCCGATAAAATCAGATAATGTGTAAGTCCGATCATTATTGAGCCCCCTTATCTTCAGTTTCGGCATCCATTTTAACCATGGTAAAGCGAGTTTTACTATCTCTGGCAACTTGCTGGGAAATATTTTGATATTTCGCGGCTTTCTCTGACTTGCGTAAAGTCAGAGCTACTGCTACCACTAATCCGAGTAATAAGATCATTGATGCCAATTCAACCGGATAAGAATATTGTGTATATAATACCCAACCAAGTTTATTGGAATTACTGATTGTCGTTGCCGGATCGGCATTAACTGCGGTGCCTTGTACCAAATGGTTATTTGCCAAAACTGCCACCATTTCCAATAATACCACTACGCCCAGCACCAACGCCAGCGGTAAGTTTTTCCAGAAACCTTTGCGCAGACTTTCAACATCCACATCAAGCATCATCACCACAAAGAGAAACAGTACCATTACCGCACCGACGTAAACCAAAATCAGCAGTAAAGATAAAAATTCCGCGCCCATCATCATCCATAGGCACGCTGCTGTCACAAACGCCAATACCAAATACAATGCTGCATGCACCGGGTTTTTGACGGTAATCACTCGCAACGAGCTAATCAATAATACCGCCGAAAACACATAAAATAACACAGTTGTAATATTCATCTATACCTCTTGAGAAAAAATATTTTCACAAATTTCTAATATTCCCACCGGCGGGTCGCCGGCTTCCTAGCGATACTTATGATCTGCTTCTTTTGCGGCATTAATTACCGGAGCATATTTATCTCCAATTGCCAGAAGCATTTCTTTGGTATAAAATAAATCCCCGCGTTTTTCACCATGATATTCATGAATCGGCGTTTCAACAATCGCATCCACCGGACACGCTTCTTCGCAAAATCCACAAAATATACATTTGGTCAAATCAATATCATAACGAGTTGTCCGCCGGGTTCCATCATCGCGCTCATGAATATCAATCGTGATCGCCAGCGCTGGACAAACCGCCTCACATAATTTACAGCCGATACAACGCTCTTCACCATTGGGATAACGGCGCAATGCATGTAGGGCGCGAAACCGTGGTGACAACGGTGTTTTTTCTTCCGGATAAAAAATAGTCGGCTTAGGTTTTAACATTACCCGCCAAGTAACCGCCATCCCTTTGAGGAGCTCGGTCAAGAAAAAGGTCTTAAAAAATTTCTTCATTGATTAACCCCTTAGTGCCAAATATTAAGTGGGGATACCATCCACGCACCAACCACAAAAATCCATACCAACGTAATCGGCAAGAATATTTTCCAACCCAAACGCATAATTTGGTCATAGCGATAGCGCGGGAAGGTTGCCCGGTACCAGATAAAGCCAAAAATCAAAATTAGGACTTTAACTACCAACCATGCCATTGATGGAGTACCCAAAATCCCCCATGTCGTTGGGAATGGCGATAACCAGCCGCCCAAAAACATGATGGTTGCCAGTGCTGAAATCAACACCATACTAGCATACTCTGCCAACATGAATAAGGCAAATGGCGTTCCGGAATATTCAACGTGGAAACCGGCGACGATTTCCGACTCACCTTCACAGACATCAAATGGCGCGCGATTGGTCTCGGCAACCCCGGAAATCAGATACACCAAGAACATAGGAAATAACGGTAACCAATTCCACGACAGTAACGAACCATTCATTTTGCCAATCGCCTGTGCGTTGACAATATCAATAAAGTTCAAGCTGCCGCTAACCATCAGCACACCAAGAATGGCAAAACCCATTGCCAATTCATAGGAAATCATTTGTGCGGTTGCGCGGATACCACCCAAGAATGAGTATTTGGAATTCCCCGACCAACCAGCCAAAATAATTCCATAAATCCCCAATGAGGCAATCGCAGTAACATACATAACCCCAGCATTAACATTGGTAAAGTATAATGTGGGATTAAATGGAATTACCGCCCAAGTAACCAAGGCACACATTAAAATAATCAATGGCGATAAGTAAAATACCCCTTTGGAAACCTTGGTCGGAATGATAATTTCTTTAAATACGAACTTTAGCAAATCGGCAAACGGTTGAAATAAGCCAAACGGACCAACCCGGTTAGCACCAATCCGTGCATGCATAAATCCCAAAATCCGCCGCTCGGCCAACGTAATGTAGGCAATAACTAAAGTTAACGGTACAATTAACGCGACTGCCTTTAATAAATGCCACACTGCGTAGCCAAGATCTTGACCTAAATAATGTTGAATAAATTCCATCATATACCCCGCTTAGAGAACGACTTCAATTGCATCACTACTACCGGCAAAAGCCAAGGTTTCAGTATGCTTATTTAACCAGACCACGCTTGGTGCCAACTTGTCATTCTGCTGTAATGCAAATTTTTTATTGGCATGGGTTTGGCGAACCGCCACTTCGCTACCGCTAACTAAACCAAGTCTACTATAAACTTCAGCCGATACCGCAAATAGCGGAGCAGTGGCTAATTTAGTTTGCTGCAATGAAGAACTCCGGCGCACGATGCTATCGGTAGCATAGATATTATACACACCCAAGCGGACCAATCCAGTTAATTCCGGTTTAGCAACAACAAGCGAATCAAATGCTATCTGATTATTAAGATATTCAGCGGGATTTACCAAATTAGCCAGTTCGGCGCGGACATCTTCAATACTATCATATTCAAAGCCCTCAAGCCCCAGTTTATTGGCCAACACGCGGATAACTTTCCAACCCGGTTTTGAATCGCCCAACGGTTTGGTAACTCCGTTGAATTTTTGCCAAGTTCCAGCCATATTAACATAAGAACCAGCCGTCTCGCTAAACGGGGTTATCGGTAAAATCACATCGGCATATTGCAGCATATCTTCATTGGTATAAGCGCTCAATACCACAACCGTTTCCGCTTTATTCAAGCTGGCTAATGCTTGTTGTGAACTATAGGCATCGTGTTCCAATTCGGTATTCAATAGCACATACGCTTTGCGGGTATTTTCAAGCATCGCCCGCGCATTCAACCCTTTAGTCTGATAACCATTAAATCCGGCTTTATACGGAATAAAGCCAACCAAATTAGCACCAACTTCATTACCCAATGCCGGCAAAACACCACTAACACCATCGCATACTCGTGCGATTTCATTAGCAATAATTCGTAACTCAGCATAATTTGCCAAACCACGTGCAATCCGTCCTAATACCACATGACCTTTTGCGCTCACCAAACTTTGTGCGATTTTTTGCGTGTTCTCATCAATCGTCACCGCCGCTAAATCGACGCTAGTAGATTTGCCGGTCAACTGACAAGCTGCTTTTAAAATTTGCCCCAAGGTATAGGCAAACGCCCGCGGATCGATCGTGATTTGAGTGACAACTTTAGCCAGAACATCTTCTTCAATCGCGTTAATTAAATGTAGCTCGCTGCCGTTCTTAGTCGCTTGTCGCAGGCGTTGCATTACTAGCGGTTGTTCTTGACGCAGTAAGCTGCCAACCACCAACAGCGCTTTATTATTAATAAAGTCGCTAACACTAGAACCTAAATACGGAACACCCTGCAGTTTGCCATCGCCAGAAAAGTCTTGTTGATCCAGACGGGTATCCAAATTATTAGCCCCCATGGCACGCATCATTTTTTGTAAAATATGCAATTCTTCGGTAGTAGAAATAGCGGATGCCAACACGCCGATTGCATCGCTGCCATGATCCATTTTGACACCATTGATACTCTTGGCAGCATAAGTTAATGCCGTGTCCCAATCAACTTCAACCCATTTACCATCCTGTTTAACTTTTGGTGTAGTAATCCGTTCTTCGTGGTAGAGACCTTCATAGCTAAAGCGATCGCGGTCTGACAACCAGCATTCATTTAAGGTCTCATTCTCTAACGGCAATACCCGCACCACTTTATGGTATTTATCCACATGCACCTGAACATTGCTGCCTAGCGCATCATGCGGAGTGATAGACTTACGACGTGATAATTCCCATGAGCGCACCGTGTCTCTAAACGGTTTGCTGGTTAAAGCACCAACCGGACACACATCAATAATATTTCCGGAAAGTTCGCTATCAACAGTTTTACCAATAAAAGGCATAACTTCAACATGATTATTGCGATAACTCATGCCCAATTCCTGATAACCGGCAATTTCATCGGTAAAGCGCACACAACGTGAGCAATGAATACAACGAGTCATCACCGTGCGCACTAGCGGACCTAAATCTTTATTGCTTACCGCCCGTTTGCTTTCTTGGAAACGACTGGCACCTTTACCGTAACCAACCGCCAAATCCTGTAACTGACATTCTCCACCCTGATCGCAAATCGGGCAATCCAGCGGATGATTGATCAATAAAAACTCCATCGCACCTTGCTGGGCTTCAACTGCCAACTTTGAGCAAGTGTGAACTTTCATTCCTGCAGCAATTGGTGTAGCACACGCCGCGGCCGGTCCACGAGCTTTTTCAACCTCAACCAGACACATCCGGCAATTGGCCGCAATCGATAGCTTTTTGTGATAACAAAAATGTGGTATATATTTACCTTCGCGCAGCGCTACTTCCAGAATTGACTGCCCGGGCTCACCGCTTACGGTTTTACCATCTAATTCAAATTCTATCATTATTATTTCCTGTTTTATAATTTATTCATCTATCAATATTTATACCGTGCTCGAAGTATTTGGTTTCTGAACGCGGAGTATTGATAAAAAGACGAGGATGTGTACACTGAAGTACATGACGAGTCATTTTATTAATACGACAAAGTTCAGGAACCAAAGACGATGAGCATGCTAGCACCACTTGTGAGTGACTAGGCATTTTTTATGTTCAATATGATATTCAAACTCATGCCGAAAATGCTGGGTAAAACTCCGTACCGGGAAAACTGCCGCATCCGCTAGCGCACAAATTGTTCGTCCCGCCATTTGATTGCCGATACTATCCAGCAACTCTAAATCACCCGGACGCCCCTGACCGTTTTCAATCCGATGAATAATCTGATATAACCATCCAGTACCCTCGCGGCACGGCGTACATTGTCCACAGCTTTCTTCATGATAAAAATAAGCCAAGCGTTCCAAGGCTTTTACCATGCAAACATCTTCATCCATTACGATTACAGCACCGGAACCAAGCATTGAACCGGCTTTGGCAATCGAATCGTAATCCATAGTACATTCCATCATAATGTCTGCTGGCAATACTGGCGAAGAAGAACCACCCGGAATAACAGCTTTTAATTTTTTGCCATTGCGCATTCCACCAGCCATTTCCAATAATTTGCTAAATGGCGTTCCCAATGGAATTTCATAATTTCCCGGTCGTTCAACGTGTCCGGAAATCGAAAATAATTTGGTTCCGCCATTATTGGGAATACCTTTATCCATAAAGGTTTGCCCACCATCACGCAAGATAAATGGCACCGAGGCTAATGATTCGGTATTATTAATAGTCGTTGGTTTACTATAAAGACCTTTACCGGCAGGAAACGGCGGTTTAAAACGCGGCTGACCTTTACGACCTTCGACGGAATTCAGTAATGCGGTTTCGTCCCCACAAATATAAGCTCCGTAACCATGATGAGCATAAGGAGTAAACGCAAAACCTGAATCTAAAATATTTTCACCAATCAAATTGGCGGCTTTAGCTTCGGCGATAGCTTCTTCAAACCGTTGATAAAGCTCAAATATTTCACCATGAATATAATTATAACCAGCCGAAGCACCAATTGAGTAACCGGCAATAATCATCCCCTCAATCACTGAATGTGGGTTATAACGTAAGATATCACGATCTTTAAAGGTTCCCGGTTCACCCTCATCAGAATTACACATGATATATTTTTGCCCCGGCGCTGTACGTGGCATAAAGCTCCACTTCAAACCAGTCGGAAAACCAGCCCCACCGCGTCCGCGTAAACCCGAAGTTTTCATTTCTTCAATTACTTGCTCGGGGGTAATTTTTTCAGATAAAATCCGTTTGAGCGCTTGATAACCTCCGCGCTTAACATATTCAGTCAGGCGCCAGCAATCCGGATTATTGGTATCGATATCGGCGAAAATAACGCCTTTTTCAAAAATTGCCATTACACTAGCTCCGCTAATTTTTTATCAATCGCTTCTTTATCCATAAAGCTGCACATTTTATGATTATTTACCAGCATAACTGGCGCATCACCACAGGCACCCATACACTCGCCTTCTTGAATAGTATATTTACCATCGGCAGTAGTTTCACCACATTTAATCCCCAATTTGTGTTCCAAATATTCAAGGGTATTAAATCCACCGCGCAATGCACACGGTAAATTGGTGCAGACAGTTAGTTTATATTTACCAACCGGTTTAAGGTTATACATGCTATAGAACGTAGCGACTTCCATAACTTGGGTTGCTGGGATTTGCAAATAACCGGCAACAAACTCAATGGTATCGTTTGATAACCAACCTAATTCAGTCTGGGCAATCCGCAATGCCGACATGGTTGCACTACGGCGCTTGTCGGCGGGATATTTTGCCAATTCAACATCTATTTGTCTTAAAGCTTGCTGTGATAGCATTATCTATCCACCTCCCCAAATACAATATCCTGTGTTCCAATAATGGCGACCACATCGGCAATCATATGCCCGCGACTCATTTCATCTAACGCCGCCAAATGAGCATAGCCCGGTGCTTTAATTTTTAAGCGATAGGGTTTGTTGGCACCGTCAGCCACCAGATAAATTCCAAATTCACCTTTAGGATGTTCAACCGCCTGATAGACTTCACCCTCCGGCACCCGCATTCCCTCGGTAAACAATTTGAAATGATGGATTAATTCTTCCATACCGTATTTCATCTTATCGCGACTTGGTGGTGCTACCTTGTGATCATCAATAATCACCGGACCCGGATTATCTTTTAACCAGGCCGCACATTGCTTGATAATGCGGTTAGATTCACGCATTTCAGCAATCCGTACCAAATAACGATCATAACAATCGCCACCTTTACCCACTGGAATATCAAAGTCCATCTGGGCATAAACATCATATGGCTGTTTCTTACGCAAATCCCAGGCAACCCCAGAACCGCGCAGCATTGGACCACTGAAGCCAAGATTCAAAGCGCGCTCTTCGCTAACCACCCCGATATTAACCGTCCGCTGTTTCCAAATGCGATTATCAGTCAACAAGGTTTCATATTCATCTACGCAGCCATCAAAGCGTTTGGCAAAATCTTCAATAAATTCCAGTAAGCTTCCTTGCCGATTGGCATTAAAACGATTCAAGCGTTTTTTAGTTTTAATTGCTGATTCCAAATATTGTGGCATTTGTTCCGGTAAATCACGGTAAACACCACCCGGACGGAAATACGCCGCATGCATCCGCGCACCGGAAACTGCCTCATAGCAATCCATCAAATCTTCCCGTTCGCGGAAAGCATACAAAAACACCGCCATCGCGCCAATATCCAAGGCATGGGCACCAATCCACATTAAGTGATTGAGAATCCGTGTAATTTCGGCAAACATCACCCGAATATACTGAGCGCGAATCGGCGCTTCAATACCAAGCAAGCGTTCAACCGCGATACAATAGGCGTGTTCATTACACATCATTGAGACATAATCCAGACGATCCATATATGGCAGGGCCTGAATAAAAGTTTTATGTTCGGCTAATTTTTCAGTTCCGCGATGCAACAATCCGATATGCGGATCGGCACGTTGGATTACTTCACCATCAAGTTCCAAGACTAAACGCAATACACCATGAGCCGACGGATGTTGTGGTCCGAAGTTCAGGGTGTAGTTTTTAATTTCTGCCACCGTAGTGCTCCTCACGAATAATACGCGGTGTAATCTCACGTGGTTCTATAGTAACCGGCTGATAAATCACCCGTTTTTGTTCTTCATCATAACGCATTTCCATGTAACCGGACAATGGGAAGTCTTTTCTAAATGGATGACCGATGAAACCATAATCAGTCAAAATCCGGCGTAAATCCGGATGACCTTCAAAGATAATCCCATACATATCAAAGGCTTCACGCTCAAACCAATTAACAGAACTCCAAATATCAATTACTGATGGAACCACCGGAAACTCATTATCCGTCGCAAAACATTTGACCCGTACCCGCCAGTTATGTTTGATTGACAGCAAATGGTAAACTACCGCAAAACGCAGAGCATCATCAGATTTCTCTTGATTACCGTAGGTTAGATAATCAACTCCGCAAACATCCTGACATTGCGCAAAAGCTAGACGTTCGTCATTGGCAAGTTTGGTCATTAGTTCAATTAACTTAGCTGGTGTAACTTCAAGAGTTAACTCTTGGTCTTTAAATTTATACAGATTATGGTAAACGCCACCGACCACTTCGTTTAAAGTATTTTCTAATCGTTGTAATTTAGTCATCAGGCACTCTTTCTTGCAATGGTCGATTCACGACGAATTTTATTTTGCAATTGAATGATACTGTAAAGTAATGCCTCAGCTGCTGGTGGGCAACCCGGTACATAAATATCAACCGGCACAATCCGATCACAGCCACGCACTACCGAATAGGAGTAATGATAATAACCACCACCATTGGCGCATGAACCCATTGAAATAACCCAACGCGGTTCCGGCATTTGATCATAAACCTTGCGTAATGCCGGTGCCATTTTATTACATAAGGTTCCAGCAACAATCATTACATCCGATTGACGAGGCGATGGGCGGAATACCGCACCGAAACGATCTAAATCATAACGCGCAGCACCGATATGCATCATTTCTACCGCACAGCACGCTAACCCAAAAGTCATCGGCCACAGTGAACCAGTACGCGCCCAATTAATTAGCTTATCAGCGGTTGTGGTTACAAAACCTTCTTTTAATATCCCTTCTATTCCCACTCTAAGGCTCCTTTTTTCCAGACATAAACAAATCCGGCAATCAAAATTGTTAAAAAGACTGCCATTAAGATAAATCCATATATTCCCAGCGCTTTAAATACCAATGCCCACGGAAACAAGAAAGCAATCTCCAGATCAAACAATATGAACAAAATCGCAATCAAATAATAACGAACATCAAATTTGACCCGCGCATCTTCAAATGCCTCAAAACCACACTCATAAGGAGAGTTTTTTTGTTGATACGGCCGTTTGGGTGCTAAAACACCACCAGCAATCCGCATTACCAGCCCCATTAGCACAGCTAGTATCAAAAAGAATATTATCGGAAAATAGAGACTTGCCACCATAGAAAATCACCTTTCATCATTTAAACCACAATCACACACAACTACCATAACTTAGACTTTAGAATCTCTTTGCTAAATCCCAAGGGGCTACCAAATTTCTCGCTGACCTTAGACTTAGCAAACAGGCTCTAATCAAATTTTCGCTGATTAATTAACCAACAAAATCAAGGTTAACTTGTAACCTTGATTATCAAACACAAAATGGTGCCGACGATGGGACTCGAACCCACACAGCCTACGGCCACTACCACCTCAAGGTAGCGTGTATACCAATTTCACCACGTCGGCAGAATTAAATTATGCTTATTCCGGAATTTGATTCTTAGCTGGTGCACTGGATACTGGAGCACTCGCGGCAGCGGCAACTGGCTGACTAGCTATCGCCTTACCATTCATGTCGGCCATGACTCCCAAATCACCAACTTTACCCTTACTTGACAGCAACACCAAACCGAGAGTTACCACAAAAAACACTGTTGCACAAATTGCAGTCGTGCGACTCAAAAAGTTAGCC
>JBPOJK010000049.1:0-2027 GCA_052033675.1 Pseudomonadota bacterium | reverse complement strand
ATTGGAGCTGGATGTGCAACATCTTCTGAGTCTGGAATACTTGGAGCAGATGCTATTTGCCAAGCTGAAGCAAGTGCACATAGTATTGCTGGTACTTTTAAAGCGATAGTACTAGCAACTACACGCTATCCGTGTGATGCTAGTGGTGAATGCGGTGCTTCACATATGAGTAACTGGGTGATTCATGCAAATACAGTTTATGAAAATTTGGCTGGAGGTTCAGTAGCAACTAGTAATGATCAATATGTTTTACCTCAATTAACTGTATGGCCAAGTTATGCTGATGGGACTGCAATTAGTTTGGTTGAACCAATCTATACAGGTATCGCGGTCGGGCGAGTTAACGCAGGTAAAACTGACATAGATGCTTGGAGTCCATTTAATATTAATAGTTCAGTTCCTGGTTATTCTTTGCAAAATTGTAACGATTGGACATCTGCCGATGTAAATATTAAAGCGGTATCCGCAGCGCCTACTGGTTTTTTTGGGACTAATGGTGATGCTTCAACTTGGTATGCCGGTTGGGGTAATGGTAGTTCTTATTATGCATATAGCCAATGGTTTAACTCAGCTCAGGTTTGTGCTAATCAGTACGCTCTGATATGTGCGCAACAATAAGACCATCATTATTTAAAGACAACGGCTTGGATTGAGTTATTGTCTTTGCTTTCGTGCTACTAATTATAGCCTTGGTCACGTGATGTAGTGTAGGTGATTTATTGTTGATGGTAAGCTTATTAGGCGGGATGTAAGGTTATGGGTGAAAATATGAGAGAACTATTTAGAGGTTCACAATTTAATCACAAAGTGTTAATTTTGGTGGCATTTTTGTCTTGGCTATTATTAACAGCTTGTGGTGGTTCTGCAGCAGGCAGTAATGGCGATATTATTTCACCACAAACTACCGGTGCAGTGATAACAATTGATAATGCTGGTGTAATTCCCGTTTTTGCTACTAGACCTAGTTCGACAGTAATTTATGTACATAATAATAGTTCTACTACGGTTGAGGGTATTAGCTATAGCCTAGTTGTGAATAACGAAAATTCTGGTAATATTGGGAGTATTGATGGCAGTCAATGTACAGCAATTGCTGCAGGGCAAGGCTGTGCGCTTAAAATTGTTACCCCGAGTATAACTTTGCAGCAATCGCAAGGTTCGATGTTGATTAAAGCCAGTTATACCTTGGCCAAACAAGCACATTCATTTAGTCAAATAATTAATTATGCCTTAGTGAATAGCGCTGCAAATAGGGCTGCGTCTGGGGTTAAGTTTAAATCTGGTGCAACTATCTCTGCCTATGGTAATTCTACTGGTTATGCGACACTTTATTTATATGCCAGTGGTGCAAATCAAAATTATATGATAACAGATTTAAATGCGAGTCAACCCTCTTTAAAATTTAATCTGAACCTCAATAATTTAAGCTTGGCTTCAAATTCAGTCCAAGCAATCGAAGTTAGTTCGCCTATTTTAACTTCGTCAATCAGTGCTTCTTTAGTGGTTAAATCAAGGTTATTATCAATCATTACGCCACAAAATGTTAGCTCAAGTAATTCCGATATGTATAGTCTAACTGCACGCAACTCTTTGCAAGCTGCTTCATTTAGCGATAGCGTTAGTTTAGGGGTAGAGCCAATTTCAGCTGGTGCTATTTTAATTGCCGGTTCTGTACCACTTATTGATACTACAAAAGGTAATGTTGGCACTATAACTTTTTTGAATTCTGGTAACCAAGCCGCGGTAACTGGTGTTGCCAGTGCGGATAATGGGTTATCCGCTTTATCCGCAGGCTGTGATAATCAAACTTTACAACCAGGGATAGCGTGTACCATTTATTTTCAATATTCTGAGTCTGGTGGTAGCGGAAATATAACTCTACCTTATACTGGTGGTTCGAGTAATAGTATTTCGGGTAATGTAACTTGGTTTAATGGGGGTGGCGCGGCCTTGGTGTCGATGACTATTGCCGATAATCCATTATCTTTCTCTGCGACGGTCGGTGCAATAACACGAGTTACGGTTAC
>JBPOJK010000076.1:0-21531 GCA_052033675.1 Pseudomonadota bacterium | reverse complement strand
CTGCTGGAGTAATAAGCGGTCAGAGCATTGGAGTAATTATGCCGTACGGAACAGATATAACTGCCTTAACTGCCACTTTTACTACCACGGGTCAATCGGTTAAAGTTAGCAATGTTGCCCAAGTTAGTGGAGTAACGCCCAATAACTTTACCAACCCGGTAGTTTATACGGTAACCGCAGAAGACGGCAGTACTCAGAACTATACGGTGACTGTCTCGGTTGCGCTCAATAATGCTAACGAGCTGATTCAATTCTCGCTTAATGGTACGATGGGTGCCATCAATCAGGTTGATAAGACGATAACTGTAGCAATGCTGCATGGTACCAGTAAAACTGCGCTCACCGCCAGCTTTATCACGACCGGAGAAAGTGTGACGGTAGGCAGTATAGAGCAAACAAGTGGTGTTACGCCGAATGATTTTACTACTCCCGTGACTTATAGGGTTCATGCCGCTGATGGCAGTACGCAAGATTACGTAGTAACGGTAACTGTACAGGCAATTATTACGCAAGCAACTGGAATTACCTTTAGTGGTGAATCGGCATTTTTGACTAGCAATGAGAGTTCAACAATTACTCAATGTTCAGTTAGCGATTCAGGTGTCCTGAGTAATTGTGTTAACCTTAATCTAGGTGGTTTGCTACCGAACGGTGCAATGAGCATTTCAATCGCTGAAAGTAATGTGACTAGTTATGCGACTATCATTGGTAATGGCGCAACTGATGGTTCTAACCCTATAGTGATATCCTGCCCGATTGTGAGCGGTACTCTGAATATACCTAGTTGCACTTCAACTAATATATCACCACCAACTAATCAAAGTGCTAGATTGGCAACTAATCTGACGACTCCAGCGCTAAGTAGTGACCTGATTACTTCCTATTCAATCAAAGTCAAAGATGGGGTAATTATGAGCGGAGTAATTAATCAAACTACTCGTAATATTCGGGTTATCGTACCTTATGGCGTGTCACTGAATGGTCTGGTGGCGAGCTTTACTGTCAATGGTGCCAAGACTACAGTAAAAGTCAATAATGTAACTCAGCTTAGTGGTGTAACGGCGAATAATTTTAGCAGTGGTCTAGTGTATGTTGTAACGCCAAGCAATGGTTCACCAGTAACCTACTTTGTTTCTGTGCAAAATTCAACCTTTGCTGCTTCGGCATTAAACACTAAAAATTGGACTGAAACTATTCTATTTTCTTTTATGCCATGGTTTGTGACCGAGCAGCCATTCAATCCTTCTGCTGCTTATGGCTATTATCAAGAGTCCGCGCCATTTAATATGATGGGCTTGTCGAGTATTGCTTATACTCCTATGGACGCTAGTGCCAAAGCACCAGTATATGCAGTAGCTAATATAGAGTCCAGCCTTACTTACAGTTGTGATATGAATGGTATTACAAATATAGATCCGTCAAGGTGTATGAGTACAAACTTGATCAATCATCCTTCGAGCGTCGCTTTTGCATACTCTGGTTTCAGATCTGTGGGTTTTTACGTGGCTAGCTATAGTGATAATAAATTGATTCCTTGTGCGTATAATGGTAGTACACTTACCTGTGATAGTCTTGGAACTACTGCTTTACCAACGATTAGTGACGTCGGGTTAAATTATCCACGTGGTGTGAGTATTAAATTTGCCGGATCAAGCCTGCTGCTGACGGTAGTAAATGAAGGGGATAACTCGTATATTTCTTGTAATATAGGTCCTGATACTACTACGCCAATCTACAGTTGTACTAAACACTATTTCAAAGATTTATGATGGTTTTATAACTAACTCAAAAAGCATGGACTAATCTCCATGCTTTTTTTATACCCACGCGTTGATGAATGGTAACGCATTGTGTCGCACCGATTAAATTATTAAGTTGATAATCGCGGACAATATAGTCACGAGTTTTTCCAGATTACCCGCGCTTTACCTGTATAGAATAAACTTGCCTGATAGTTAATGCTATTTTAAATCCGAATAGCTGTAGCAAAACTTAGTTCGCTGTAAGATTTTTATGACTGTAGCATAAAATTAAGGCGCTGGTTATTTGAAGAATAACTGGCACTTTAAACTGATCTCTTGAACAATATACACTCGTGTCTTAGAGTGTTTTAACTTGGGAACTATGTCGGTCATTGACTGGTCACTAATAAAACAGCTCAACCTCCGGCAAAATTATTTCGGTTAAAAATAGCTGTTCATCAGCGTAGTTAAACACTGATTGACGTTGCCAAAATTGTTGATCCGGCTGGTAATGCAGGCTCTGCAGGTAATTGCTTAATTGCGGTGAACTAATTTCGGCGCTGGTGATCGAAGAGATTTGCATATTATCATCACGGGTTACCGGCGAATTAGCGGCAAATAGAAATTTACCGATCGGGGTGATAGCCGCATTTTTAAGTAAATTACAGAAAAATTCAGCGCTTAGTGCGCAATGGCTAGCCGCTAAAATTACCGGACGTTGATTGAGGTTAAGGGTAATAATTCGCCAGCGTTCCTCGGTAGTGGTGTATTCCTGCAACAAAGTCACGGTAAGTTTTTGTCCCAAATCTTCCAATTGGCGGGTCATTGAACCGCAGGAATTTAGCAGCTCTTCAAATTCCGGATGGAGTGGATATTGTAATAATGGTTTACTCATTAGGCAGTTACCTGCGCCAACTCAAAATTTTCCAGATTGATAGCGGTTAATTTCCGTCCCCACACGCAGCCGGTATCCAGCGAAATAAAGCGTTGGTCATGGAAAAACCCCAGCGCTGCCCAGTGACCAAAGACAATTTTTTTATTGATAGATGAGTGGAATTTTGCATTAAACCATGGTAGCAGATGATCTGGCATATTACCCAGCTCGCCTTTGTATTTGTAATCTAGTGACAAATCCTGCCGTTCCAGAAAGCGCATTCGGGTACAGGCATTAATTGCAAACTTCATCTTTTTGAGATTATCGAGTTCCGGATTCCAGCTATTGGGTTTATTGCCATAAATTTGTTCAATAAATTGGGGATAATCGCTGGCTTTTAAATGATTGCTGACTGAATGGCTGATATGCAGCAGCTCATTGAAGTCAATTCCCGGATAGATCCCGGCATGAACCAAAATATATTGGTTGTCATGAAAAATCAGTGGGCAGGATCTCAGCCAGTCGAGATATTTGGTAATGTTTTTATCGCGGACGGTATCGGCAAGCGTATCGGCAGAATCAAGTTTTACCAAGTGATGAAAACGTGCCAGCAGATAAATGTCATGATTGCCAAGTACGGTAATTACGCTATCTTGATTTTTGTAAATCCACTTTAATACTTCCAGCGATTTGGGACCGCGATTAACCAGATCGCCAACCAGATATAAAACATCTTTGCTGGGATTAAAATCAATCAGCGCCAACAATTCGCTAAATTGCTTATAACAACCTTGTATATCACCAATTGCGTATCTTGCCATATCTATCGACACCTGTTAAGAAGTTTGTTATTTTGGAGCGAATATTCATACTGATTTTGGAGTTAATTTTTTGCTATAAAGGTGTGCTACGCTTACAAATACAATAATTAACACACAACAAACGGGTCCCATATAGATAGCCGTTCTTTTGGTTAGATATTCTCCAACCGACCCAGATACAAATAATGAAATAGCACCACCAACTGAACCACATGCAATTAAATATGCAGTAGTTAAAGGATTCACAGAATTTAATTGCATTCCATAGCCAAGCAAAGTAGGGAAAATACTAGCACAGCCAAAGCCTAATAAAATAGTGCATAAAAAGATTGCAACAATATTATTAAAAATTAGGAAAAGGATAAAACCAAGTAAAGTAATTGAAGCCATACAAATTACAAATTTATAGCTTTGTAC
Source organism: Pseudomonadota bacterium (assembly GCA_052033675.1). Taxonomy (GTDB): domain Bacteria; phylum Pseudomonadota; class Gammaproteobacteria; order Burkholderiales; family UBA11063; genus Aquella. The sequence goes on along the minus strand of JBPOJK010000076.1, from coordinate 17,677 downwards.
TTTAGGCAGGACAAATTCGCCGAATATCAAGCGCCCAATTGCTACTGACAACCAAAAGCAACCAATTACTGTTCCAACTACCGCGACATTGTAATTTAAATCCATTTGTAAATATGGGGAAAACCAATAAGAAACAATGTATTCAGTGTAAACATAAGCAATTAATCCTAAACCAACGATAAAGACCCCCATGGTAACTACTTGGTTTTTTTGTACGATAGTAGTACTGGTTTTTCGAATTGATTTCTGCAAGCCGATAATTTCATTTACTTTAACTAAATATGCCACCAGAAACATTATCAAGCTCAAGGTTCCAGTTAAAACAAATCCTGCGCGCCAGCCTAGCGTATGGATAATCGCCCCTCCAGCAAATGGACCTGCAAATGAGCCCATCCCAAAGAAAAAATTCAAGATATTTAACTTTGCGTCACTTTGGTTATGTTTTTGAAATGCGCCAACAATCAGGTAGCTCACCGAAGGAACCATCAGCCCAACGCCGATACCTGCAACTAAAACACAAACTGCATAAATGAGCAATAAATTCTGGAAACTGATTGAATATTGAGCTAGAACTAGAATCAGCCCACTTAAAACCAGTGTTTTTTTTCCACCAAAATTTTCAATTATTTTGCCGCTGACGATATTACCCAAAATAAGCCCAACCAAGGTCAGCACATCAATATATACCACATGAGAGACATTTACTTTAAAATGTTCCGCGATCTGTGGCGATGCCAATCCCGAAATCGGAATCAGTGTTCCGACGATAAATGCTGCCAAATATGCCATATAAGATACTTTAACCACTTCATGGTCATGAATAATTTCCGCTGCAATCTGACTCTCAACTATATTTATGTTAGCCATTAGATATTTCCCCAAATAGATTTTAAATTATAAATTTCGCAAGTAATCCGGTCAAGCTTTGCATGATTAGTTAATTTGACGACCTTAAATGGTTGCTGCCAATAAAATCTGAAACTCCCTCGTAGTGTATAATCAGCCACAAATATTTCGAGGGCAGAGCGGTCAAAAAATAAATGTAGGTCTAAAAAGCCATCTATTGTCTCTAAGTCATGACAATAATTGATTCTCCGATCGTGCTCACTAATTTCAAGCTGAATTTTACCGGTTGATAAATTTAGCTTAATGTTAATAAACTCATGTTCTGTATCTGTTTCCAAGCGTAAATTTATGAAATTATCTTGTTTTTGCTGTGTGGGTAGCTTGGCGCTAAGCTTTAATTCAAAGGCTGAGTCTGGACTAACTTCATGATAATAATCAGAACTGGCCAAATTAAACTGTAGCATTGGTGATTTTCTGAGTTTTTTTAATTGAGGAAGAGGTTTGAGCTGGAGTTTATTCCCACGCAATTGCAAGTCAAAAGGTAAGGACATTACCCCGGCGAATTCTTTGGCGGTAGATTTTTTATTATCTTGCCAACTATCCAGCCACGCAATTCCAAGGCGCTTATTGTCATAATCAAAAGTTTGGATAGCATAAAATGAAGGACCGAAATCAATAATTGCGCTGTGCTGCGAGATAAAGCGGTTATCTGCATATTCGCCGATATGATAACGGGTAATATGTTTTTCGACTCCCGCGATATTTTCAATAATCGAGGCAAAGAGAACATATTTATCCCCCAGTGGAAATAAATCTGGACACTCAATACATCGACCTTGAATGTTTTTTTCAATGTACAGCGGTCCTTCAAAACTCCAAGAAATCAGATCTTCACTGGAATAGATTAAAACCGCCAATTGCTGTTCATAGCTTGAGCCAAGGATCATTTTATATTTATGGTCTTTATCTAACCATACTTTTGGGTCTCTAAAATCTTTGGAAGCCTCTTTTGGACGGTTAGCTCCATATAGTACCGGCTTGTCTCTGCGTATGAAATTTATACCGTCATCACTTATGGCGAGTTCCTGATTTTCTATAAAGTCACTGGTTTTGAATTTTATTTTATTTCGGGGGTCTTCAAAATGGTGTGTATAAATCAAGGTTAATTGCTGGTCTTTTTCAATCGCTGAGCCAGAAAATGAACCACCGAAAAATTGGTCTTTGATTTGCGGCAGCAATGCAATTGGTAAATGCCGCCAGCTAATTGCATCTTTTGATACCGCATGTCCCCAGTGCATATTCCCCCATTCTGCCTGATGAGGATAGTACTGATAAAATAAATGAAAGTATCCGTTATAGAAAATTAAACCATTTGGATCGTTAATCCAATTTTTATATGCTGAAAAATGGTATTGTGGACGATAAATATTCCGTTGATAATATTCATTCAACTGGTTCAAATCATCAAGGTACAGGCAATTATTTTCACGGCGAAGAAAGGTAACGCCGGATTCAAAAACTTCTTTAGGGTTATAAATAACAAAATATTCCAACAAGAGATGAGATTTGGAATCCTCAATCTGGAGATAAGCAGACGCTAACGCCGTATTGACAGTCCAAGTGGTATATTCAAAATCTTCGTATCCAAAACTGTTCTTGGCAAAAATTATGCGCCCATCTTCGGCGATTACCCGGATACTTATGCTGGTGCTACTTTCGTCGTGGAGAGCTTTACTTAAAAAAACAATTTGAGTACCTACGGTAAGATTAGAAAGTTCTATTTGCATGGTTTATCCTTTATCCACGACGAGACCGGAATTGCTTATTGTGCTGAGTAATTGAGCAGAGTATTCAGGAACGGCACCAGCTTGTGATGCAACAAAACTCGCTACTTGAACTGCCAAAGAACCACATTCTGGCAAGGTTTTATGTGCCAAAAAAGCCGATAAAAATCCTGCACAAAAGCTGTCACCTGCACCAATTGTATCTGCAACCGCTATTTTTATTCCTGGAATTATGTATTTTTCATCTTTAGTATAAATTGCAGCACCGTCTGCCCCCTTAGTGATACATAATACTTCTATGCCATAGGTAGATATGAAGCGGCTGGCAAATTCTTCAAGGCTTCCGTTAGTATTAAATAAGTAATTGTCTAAAAATACAGCCTCATCATCATTTAGCTTAACTATTGTTGAATATTCAAGAGATTTTATTATGCTGTCACGGTCAAAATAATTCTGCCGCAAATTGATATCGAAAAAAATGTGTTGCGCATCCAGATTATCTAAAATTTTCATCAAGGTATTATGACTGATGGCATTTCTTTGCGCCAGTGTTCCAAAGCAAAAAACATCCCATTTAGTTTGCAGAAGAGTGGCAAATAGTTGATCGTCCAACACTATGTTATCCCAAGCTACATCTTCATAGATGGTATAACTTGGGCTGCCGTTTTGATCCAATACCACATTGACCGCTCCAGTTGGCAAAGAGCTTTTACTAATGAAATCTTTATGAATGTGATTGTCTTCCAGGCTTTTTAGGATACTTGTACCTAGAAAATCGCTTCCAACCGCACTAATTAAATAGCTTTGTAGTCCAATTTTGGAACAATGCGCAGCTAAATTGAATGGCGCGCCACCCAGATATGCCTTACTACCAACAATATCCCATAAAACTTCACCAAATGCTAATACTTTGTTCGCTGGCTTCATTTTTATTATCCCCTTTAAGGTAACCAAATTTTCTCATTATTCGATAGATTAACAATTTAATGTCACGCAGTATGCTGAATTTAAGCGGTTTAGATATGCGGGCAAACTTCACTTATAAATAGATGATGCTTGGTAAAAGCTTAGTGATTGAGTAAACTGTTGCCATTTTGACAATTTAATAAATATATTTAATCGGATAGCTCCGGTTTAGTCATTGAAAATCAGGTACAATAACGACTTTTGAAAGCAAAATTTTATCACAGATGCAGGAATTACTTAATAAATTAAACCCGCCCCAACGCGAAGCGGTGGAATATACTCGTGGTCCATTATTGGTACTGGCTGGTGCCGGTAGCGGTAAGACGCGGGTAATTACTCATAAAATTGCCTATTTAATACAGGTAAAAGGGATGCAGGCCAAACACATTACGGCGATTACCTTTACCAATAAAGCGGCACGCGAGATGGCGGAGCGGGCAACCAAATTGGTCAGCGGGATGAATACCCGCGGTCTGACGATTTGTACTTTTCATGCGTTGGGTTTGAAAATTTTGCGCGAAGAATGCCGCAATCTGGGTTATAAGGCGACTTTTTCGGTGCTGGATAGTTACGATAGCGGTAAAATTGTCAGCGATATTTTGCAAACTACCGATAAAGCGTTGGTTCGCAGCATGCAAAACCAGATCTCATTGTGGAAGAACGGTTTTATCAGCCCCGAGACGGCACGTGGTGCGGCGAAGGAAGAATTTGAGGTAATGCAGGCAGAAGTTTACCGCCAGTATCAGGATACCTTAAAAACCTATCAGGCAATTGATTTTGACGATTTAATCAAGCTGCCGGTCGAGCTGTTTCAGTCCAATCTGGCGGTATTGCATAAGTGGCAGTTAAAAATCCGTTATTTATTGGTTGATGAATATCAGGATACCAATGTCTGCCAGTATCAGTTGATTAAGTTGCTTGCCGGTTCGCAGGGACAATTTACTGCGGTGGGGGATGACGATCAATCGATCTATGCCTGGCGCGGTGCCGATAGCCAGAATTTATCATTACTTAATCAGGATTACCCGAATTTAAAAATTATCAAGCTGGAACAGAATTATCGCTCGACGATTACGATATTGAATGCCGCCAATCAGGTGATTCAGAATAATCCCAAGCTGTTTGATAAAAAGCTTTGGAGTGAATACGGTACCGGTGAAGCAATCCGGATCATTGGCTGTGCCAATGACGAAGCCGAAGCCGATATGGTGGCGCGAAAAATTATGCTCCACCAATTGCATAATCAGAATAAATTCTCCGAATATGCCATTTTGTATCGCGGGAATTATCAGTCGCGGGCACTGGAGCAGGCATTAAGAAATTATAAAATTCCTTATACCATTTCCGGTGGGCAATCATTTTTTGAAAAAGCCGAAATTAAGGATATCATGTCTTATCTGCGGCTGATTTTGAACGAAGATGATGATACCGCATTTATCCGCGCGATTACAACACCCAAACGCGGGGTTGGACAAACTACACTGGAGAAATTAACCAACTACGCAACCAGTCGCGAAATATCATTATTTGAAGCACTGTTTGAGGAAGGTTTTGCTGCAGTTTGTAATCCGGTACAATTGGAATCGCTGCTCGAATTCGGGCAATTTATTAACAGTATTCAATTTCGTCAGGAGAAAGTACCGGCTGGTGAGTTATTGACCGAAATGCTCAAAGCGATTAATTATGAAACCTATCTTTATGACAGCGAAGAGCCCAAGGCTGCCGAAAAACGTTATGGTAATGTTTTAAATTTTATTGACTGGTTAGCTAAAAAAGGTGAAAATGATAATAAGATGTTGCCGGAATTGGTGCAAACGGTTTCGCTTATCACCATGCTTGAAGGTCGCAATGAAGAAGAGGTTGATGCGGTTAAACTAAGTACGTTGCATGCCTCTAAGGGGTTGGAATATCCCTATGTTTTTTTAATTAGTTGTGAAGAAGGAATTTTGCCGCATCAGGAGTCGTTAAACCAGGGTACAATTGAAGAAGAGCGGCGGCTGATGTATGTGGGAATTACCCGTGCTCAGTATGAATTAACCATTAGCTATTGCGAGCAGCGGCGCAAAGCGGGTGCTTTGGAAACCCGGGAGCGCTCACGATTTTTAGCCGAGTTGGGTTCGAATAATGTCGTTGATGAAGCTAGGCGGCGACTGGAAAAAATTAATAATAAAGATGAATTAAAAGACAAATTTGGTTTATTGCGGGCGCTATTGAAAAATGTCTAATTGCAGATATAATAATTAAACTGATGTTACGCACATATCAATATTTTAGAGGTAAGTTATTGAGTTTGACGATTTTGCGCACTGATTGCGGATGTAAAATCAGCGCGCCATGAGGAAAAATCAATAACTTATCTCTAGAATCACCATCCTGCGTAACATCACATTAAACATAAAATCTAATCATGAAAAAGGAGGCCTACATGCAAAGTAGAAAAAATTATTATCGAAATTTTTGGACTAAAGAAATCCGCCCGATGTTTCGCCGCCAATATTTGCGAGACGATTTTGGTGCGGCAATTGCGGTAGCTTTTGTGGCAATCCCGTTATCACTAGCGATATCTCTGGCAACCGGTGTTGGTGCGGCGGTTGGATTAACTTCTGCAATTATCGGTGGTATTTTGGGAGCACTCTTTGGTGGTTGCCGTCTGGGGGTTACCGGTCCGGCAGTAGCAATGTCAGTACTATTGGCAACTACTTTGGAAAGCTATGGCTTTGCTGGATTATTAATCGTTGGGCTAATTTGTGGCGCGCTCCAGATATCCTTCGGCATTTTAAAATGGGGGCGGATTGCCAAATATATTCCGTTGTCACTGGTCTTGGGTTTTGCCGCGGGGATTGGTTTTCTGCTCTTTTTTGAGCAGTTACCGTATGCCTTTCAGGTACAAAGCGAAGATAAAACTACTTTTATGGATATTATTCGTCATTGGGAGCTATTCTCCCAGCATCTGGGCTCAATGTCGCTGCTGTTAACAGTAATAACCATCGCCATTTTGGCAATCGTGCCACGGTTTTTACCACGGGCGTATGCGTTTATTTTTGCGGTAATTATTCCGGTGGCGCTGGTTAAAATATTTGCTGTGCAAGTAGCGGTGGTAGGTCCAATTCCGCATAACCTGCTCCATTTTGAAGATTTTGATTTTGCTGCAATTCATCACTGGGGTAAATTATTTTTAACCGGTGTCGAGGTTTTTATTTTGGCATCGTTGGAAACTTTGCTTTCTACCAGTTCGATTGATTTGATGGGGGATGGCGATTTTCATGATCCGAATCAGGAATTAATCGGGCAGGGGATTGCCAATGTCGGGGTATCAATGATGGGCGGGATTCCAGTTACCGGGATTGTGGCGCGCTCATCGGTAAACGTACTGGCGGGTGCTAAAACCCGGCGCGCGGCGATTTTCCACTCATTATTGATTTTAGCAGTAGTGTTTATGGCTCCACAGCTGATTGAAAATGTACCTATTGCGGTATTGGCAGGGATTTTGATTGCCGCATCAATTAAGATGATGAATTTCCGCCAGGTTTTTGATTTATGGAAAACCGATCGTTTGGAAGTGGCGGTTTATGCGGTTACTTTTATTGCCATGATTACTACCGATTTGATCAATGGAATTGAGATTGGTTTACTGGCGGCTTTTGCGGTGATTGCCTACCGGATGTTAAGTACCAAGGCGGAAATCAAAGTCTGGACCAATAACAATGTGGTACGGATGGGGCTTAATGGTGCATTGAGCTTTCTTTCTTATGAGAAATTATTGCAGCTAAAAGAATACGCATTGTCTCAAGAGCAAGCGCATTTTGTTATTTTTGAATTTGGGCAACTGCAGAATGTTGATACCAGTGGTGCCAAACATTTGGTTTCTATCGCACAAGAATTGAGCGATGCCGGACGGCAGGTGATTTTTCATGGGATGAAAGATTTTCAGCAAGCGATCATCAACGGCAATGCTGGCGACAATCCGCCATTTCTAGTTACCGTTACTGAGTATCAGATTAAGGATATACTGGAGAAATCCGGGGTTAAGCATTCGGTTGAAGATGTTTTGCGCCATGGGATTACCAAATATACCGCTAATTATGCCAAAGAAAACAAGCAATTATTAACAACACTTGCCAAAGGGCAAAACCCGCATACCTTGCTGATTACCTGTTCGGATAGCCGGCTGAATCCCAATGCGTTCTTTTCTGCGGATATTGGCGATTTATTCATTGTTCGGAATGTTGGTAATGTGGTTCCACCGTATATGCCAAATAATATTTACAGTGAAATTGCCGCCATTGAATATGCGGTGAATGAACTGAAAGTTCGCAATATTGTGGTTTGTGCCCATACTGAATGTGGCGCAATTAAAGCGTCTTATACCAGTGGTGACGATAAATTGGGCTATGTCGGACTGGATAATTGGCTAAGTTTGATTAAAGATGGTTTCCGCCAGCATAAGCCACACGATGCCAAGCATGGGGTTGAGGTTAATTTGTTGCATCAGGTCAATAATCTTAAAACCTATCCTAAAATCGGCGAAATGATTGCCAGTAGCGAAATCACGGTAAATGCGTGGATTTATGATGTTCATTCCGGGCACATACTGGAATGGTCGGAGCCCAAGGCTAAATTCATTGAAATTGTCTAAATTTGATTAAATTGGTAGTTATTGCAAATTTCAATAACTACCAATTTAAGATCTCTGCCATTATCTGACGCGATAATCTTTATCTTATCCACTAGCAAACACGCTCTAACAGCCGAGCAAACATTTTATTGCCAGTTTCATGGCTACAGTTGAATACCTGCTATTTTTGTCTCATACAGTGCAATCTGCTGCAATATACTAGTCTAGGTAATAGGTATAACCTGGTAAAATAGTCGGATAATGTGCTAGAATATTACCCAGATACATAAAATTAGCAGGAGAATAAATGCAACGCGATGTAATGGAATATGATGTAGTGGTGGTTGGCGCGGGCCCTTCTGGGCTGGCGGCGGCAATTAGATTGAAACAGTTGGCAAATCGTGATAATCGGGAAATTTCGGTCTGTGTTCTGGAAAAAGGCAGCGAGGTTGGTGCACATATCGTTTCCGGTTGTGTAATGGATCCCCGCGGATTGAATGAGTTGTTGCCGCACTGGCGCGATCAGGATTTTCCAATAGCAACTGCGGTTAATAGCGAGAAATTGCTTTATTTAACTACCAAACGTAGTTTTGAATTACCAATCCCCAAGCACTGGCGTAGTGATGGTTGTTATATTATCAGTCTTAGCCAGTTGTGTCGTAAATTGGCGCTAGTGGCGGAAGAAATGGGTGTGGAAATTTATCCGGGATTTGCGGCGGCAGAAGCCATTATTGAAAATGGTGAACTACAGGGGGTTATAACCGGTGCAATGGGGGTTAATTCTGATGGTTCACCGGGCGAAAACTATCAATTGGGAATGGAAATTCGTGCCCGGCAGACCATTTTGGCGGAAGGCTGTCGCGGCTCGCTAAGTAAATCACTAATCAAGGAATTTAAATTGGCAGCCTCTGCCGATCCGCAAACCTATGGTTTGGGAATTAAAGAAGTATGGCGAGTTGCACCGCAGGTTCATCAACCCGGTAAGATTATCCATGCTCTGGGTTATCCATTGGATAACGCCAGTTATGGTGGTGGCTTTCTCTACCATTTGGCGGATGGTCTGGTGGCGGTGGGATTGGTAATGGCGTTAGATTATAAAAATCCGTACTTAAGCCCGTATGATGAATTTCAACGTTTCAAACTTCATCCGCATATTCGCCGTATATTGGAGAATGGCGAGCGGATTGAATATGGAGCACGCACAGTTGTTGAAGGTGGTCTTCAGGCATTGCCGCAGTTGGTTTTTTCCGGTGGTGTGCTGTGCGGTGATAGCGCCGGATTTATCAATGTCCCACGGATCAAAGGTGTTCATAATGCAATAAAATCCGGAATGCTGGCGGCGGATGCGATTAATTTAGCCTTGGCGAATCATGCACCGCTTGCCAGCGATTATCCCCAGGCAATACGCCGCAGCTGGTTATATGATGAATTATATGCCGCGCGAAATATTCGTCCGGCATTTCAATATGGTCGGTTGGCTGGGGTTATTTACACCGGTATTGAGCAGTTTTTATTGCGCGGTAAGGTGCCGTGGACTCTCAAAATTAAGCATTCTGATCACGAGAGCCTAGAACATAAATCTCGTTTTGCACCGCTGCAATATCCTGCCTATGATGGTAAAATTACCTTTGATAAGGCATCGTCGGTACATTTGGCTAATTTGAGTCATGATGAAAATCAGCCCTGCCATTTACAGTTAAAAGATCAGACTATTCCACTGCAGGTCAACTGGATTAAATATGCGGCACCGGAAACCCGTTTTTGTCCGGCTGGGGTCTATGAAATTATTCATCAACAGGGTAAATCGGTATTTCAGATTAATTCGCAAAATTGTATTCACTGTAAGGCTTGCGATATAAAAGATCCAACCCAGAATATTGAGTGGACGGTTCCAGCTGGTGGCTCGGGTCCGCAGTATAGTGAAATGTAATTGATTGAACTCGTGAAATTATGGTATTTAAAATTAGGTGTGCAAAATTTATTTTTTATCTGAGGAGTATCTTGTGGCTATAAAACTAAAAATTGCTAATAAAACCTATGGTCGTTGTTTGCTATCTCTTATTTTAGGTGCTTCTTTGTTGGGGCAGGTAGCCTGTCACGCGGTGGCGGAATCACCGTCGGCTTCTCCGACGTACAATGATTGGTCATGGTTTAAGGATACCTATTGGGTAGTTCCAGAACAAGGTCTTGCGGCAATTGCTCAAAGCGGCAGTGATCCCAGCCGGTTTAGTGTTATAAGAGATCAAACGGTTTTTCATTTAACTGATTATTTCAACGGCTATTTTACCGGTATTGTCGTTGCCAAGCTTTCTCAGATGGAGAGTGTGCCTGGGTGTCAGTATGTATTGGGCGAGGTTACGCCACAAGGCGTGGTGCATTTAACCATGTATAATACCAGCGACGGTTCGATAATTAACCAGCCAATGGGTAATATGGTGCAGGTAAATGGGCAGTGGACAATGGTTAATACTATGACTGCGCCAGCTTCCGGTGGCGGTTCGGTAAGTCATTGGGCATACATGGTTTTATCTAAACCGGGTGATGCGACGTGGAATAATCTTCCTTTTGCCAATGAATCTGTTCCGGCGTTCGTGGCTAATTGCCCACCTGGACCGATGATAAATTTATAACTGATTTTTGGTTTTTATCGTTATCAATATAAAGTTGTTGCTGCGCTGCTTATATTCTTTTGCGGTAAAAAAACGGTATAATATCCCTGAGGTTAAATTTTTAAAAGGAGTGGACATGAATAAAAGCTATTATCAACATATTGAAGGACAGGTTCAGGAACTAATTGACGGTAAATTATATAAACCCGAACGTATAATTGTGAATCCACAAAACCCGCGGGTAGTGCTTAAAGACGGTAGTGAGTTGATCAATTTTTGTGCCAATAATTATCTGGGTTTAGCGGATGATGTCGATGTAATTACCAGAGCTAAAGCTGCGCTGGATAAGTACGGTTACGGAATGGCTTCAGTGCGTTTCATTTGTGGAACCAATCAAATTCATAAAGATTTGGAAAGTGCAATTAGCCAATTTTTAGGTTTTGAAGATACGATTTTATTTGGTTCCTGCTTTGATGCTAATGGAGGTGTGTTTGAAACCATGCTTGGTGCTGAAGATGCAATTATTTCGGATGAGCTGAATCATGCTTCAATTATTGATGGTGTGCGCTTATGTAAAGCTAAACGTTTCCGTTACAAAAACAATAATATGGCTGATTTGGAAGAACAATTAAAGGCAGCCGATGCGGCTGGTGCTCGATTTAAAATGATTGCCACCGATGGTGTGTTTTCCATGGATGGAATTATCGCTGATTTAAAATCAATTTGTGATTTGGCAGAAAAGTACAACGCGTTAGTATTGGTTGATGATTCGCATGCCACTGGTTTTACCGGTAAAAATGGACGTGGTACGCCGGAATATTGTGGAGTTGAAGGTCGGATTGATGTTATGACCGGTACTTTAGGTAAAGCTTTAGGTGGCGCATCCGGTGGTTATATTTCAGCAAAAAAATCGGTAATTGATTTATTGCGGAATAAAGCGCGTCCGTATTTGTTTTCTAATTCTTTGGCTCCGGTAATTACTGCCGCATCAATGACGGTATTGGAAAAAGTGGTTGCTGCCAATGAATTACGCGAACAATTAGAGCGTAATAAAAAGCAATTCCGTGATGGTATGAGTAAAGCTGGTTTTGATCTGGTTCCCGGCGAACATCCGATTATTCCGGTTATGCTCTATGATGAAAAAATTGCGGTTGAATTTGCTCAAAAATTGTTACAGCATGGGATTTATGTGATTCCATTCTCATTCCCGGTAGTGCCAAAAGGCAAGGCGCGGATTAGAACTCAAATGTCTGCTAAACATACGCCAGAGCAGATTGACAAAGCGATTGCTGCATTTACTGCGGTTGGTAAAGAATTAAAAGTTATTTAATAAGGTAAAGATATGACCAAAATGAAAGCATTAATTAAAGAGCGCCGTGAACCAGGTATCTGGATGGGCGAAGTTGACAAACCAACCATCAAAGATGATGAGGTTTTGATTAAAATTAAGAAAACGGCAATTTGTGGTACTGATTTGCACATTTATAAATGGGATGCGTGGGCACAGGCTACTATTCCAACGCCGATGCATGTTGGACATGAGTTTGTTGGTGAAATTATTGAGATTGGTAGCGGTGTTCACCAGAAAAATCTTCATGTTGGTGATCGCGTTTCTGCCGAAGGGCATATTGTCTGCGGTAGCTGTCGTAATTGTCGGGCTGGGAAATTTCATTTGTGTCCTAATACCATTGGTTTGGGAGTTAATCGTCCGGGATGTTTTGCCGAATATTTAGCTCTGCCAGCATTTAATGTATTTAAATTGCCGGAATACGTTTCGGACAATATTGCCAGTATGCTGGATCCATTTGGAAATGCAGCTCATACCGCGTTATCTTTTGATTTGATCGGTGAAGATGTGTTAATTACTGGTGCCGGTCCGATAGGTTGTATGGCGGTTGCAATTTGTAAAAAAGTTGGCGCTAAAAATGTAGTGGTTACTGATGTTAATGACTATCGTTTAAGTTTGGCTAAACAGATGGGAGCCGATGCGGCCGTTAATGTGAGCGATTGTAAGACTGCCGATGAAATTGATGCCAAATTACGTGGCGTTATGGCTGAACTTCATATGGAAGAAGGTTTTGATGTCGGTTTGGAAATGTCTGGGATTGAAGATGCAATTCATTCAATGATTGATTTGATGATCAACGGTGGTAAAATTGCAATGCTGGGAATCTCGGCGAAACCTGTTTCTTTGGATTGGAATAAGGTTGTTTTCAAGAGCCTGATTCTAAAAGGGATTTATGGTCGAGAAATGTTTGAAACTTGGTATAAAATGGTATCATTAGTTAAGTCAGGGCTGGATGTTGATCCAGTTATCACCCACGTGTTACCAGTTCAAGATTATCTCAAGGGATTTGAACTGATGAAAGAAGGTAAGTGCGGTAAGGTGATTTTGGACTGGACAACGCTATAATTACTTAGATGGCAGCGGTTTTATAGCTAATTGTGCACTGTTAATAGTTTTGTAGCGTGTTAGCTTAGTATAATTAAAGTATAGAACCGCTTTTTAGGAGGTTTAATATGGATTTACTTGATACAGCCAAAAAGAAATTAGAATTTGCGCTGGAGGTAATTAAAAACTCCACAGACTATTCGGATGACATAAAGCCGGTATTATCGGCACTGGATGATGGCTTGCAATTTACCAAACAGCACTACGGTGAATTGAATTCTTTAACTTTGGCAAAAGCTCAGGGGTTGAAGGGCTCGGACATTTATTTCTTTTTTATGCGCTTTACTCATCAGTTTTATAATGTGATGAATGTGGTACAGTCTAAGCCTAATGCTAGTTATTACGAGAAATTTCTTTATCTTTATGAAATACGTCAACACCGTTTCATCGAGTTGCGGGAAGAAGCGTTGATTAAGGGTAATGAAATAATTACAAAATAACAAATAAGGGAAGCTAGCTGCGCGCGAACTTCTCTTATTTGTTATCTGGGTATATAGTAGTAGGATCAGTTGAATGTTATTTTGGCATTGAGAAAAATTACATTTGCCCACGTGCCCATTAGTTCAAAATCTTTGTAACGAATCGTTGATGTAAAACCGGCTCCTGGAAGTATTATTGGGGCATCGTTACTCCATGATGGTTTAATTAGCAGCATTGGCGTATAGCCAAATCCCCACTCAAGATTATCATCGCCGAAGATTGGATGAAATTTTTGATAAGTATAGCCGACGTGCACTTCGGGTTTCCAGTACGAGTCCGAAAAAGCAATTCCAAATAGAGTGTATTCTTCGTGTGTATCATGATTGTACCACGAGCGGGCATAACCAATGCCATAAGGTATTTCATTTAAGCCTTGCGGGTCGGCAGCGGTTTGTTCGGCAACCCCAGTTGGCCAGTGGGCGGCAATTGAAGTATGGTAAGCATAGCCACTAATCAATAGACCATTTTTACCTTGACTTTCTGCCATCATGATACCGTGTCCAATTTCACACAGCCATTGAGTTGCAGCACCGCAAGCAAAAAGATTCGGCAAAATAACTAATAAAATAATCACAAGTTTAGTTTTAAGTTTTAGCATGAATTTTAATTAAATTGTATATAGATGAGTCACGGATTGTACCATTTTAAGACTCAGATTTCAAAAAATATCACAAGCTTACTTGCTGGATGGGCTTGTTTTGTGGTTAAATTATGGACTTTGTAATTTTAACTTCTTAAAAGGTGGTGAGCATGGCTCGAGTATGTCAGGTAACTGGTAAAAAACCGATGGTTGGGAACAATGTCTCTCACGCGAATAATAAAACCAAACGGCGGTTTTTGCCCAATTTACAATCACGTAAATTCTGGGTTGAGAGTGAAAATCGGTGGGTGCGTCTGCGGGTTTCAAGTGCCGCATTACGTACAATTGATAAAAATGGTATTGATGCAGTTATTGCTGGATTACGTGCCGAAGGTCAAATTATTTAAATTAGGAAACTATCATGCGTGAAAAAATTAAACTCGAATCAACAGCCGGAACCGGACATTTTTATACTACTACTAAAAACAAACGGACTTCGACTGAAAAATTGGAAATAGTTAAGTTTGACCCTAAAGCCCGTAAGCATGTGGCGTATAAGGAAGTAAAACTCAAATAACTAAAAACCCTTGAAACCAAAAATTTCAGGGGTTTTTGGTAAAAAGGTGTGCGGATTTGGATGGTATAATGATATACTCGTATGTGAAATGAGTACCATTAGGAGTCTGATATGGATGAAAATATTATTGCACTAGGTTTGGCGAATTTTCCGCTGGTAATGTTGATCTTGGCATTCTTGTATGCGCTAATAATTCCAGGGAAATTAGCTCCCCGCTTATTTGCTGCAATGTTGTTTTTATGCGTCGGCTGTGGGGGGATTTGGGGTTTTGTTATGCATTGCTTCTTCACTAAAATTGCCGCTGGTAATATTGGGTGGGCAAGTAGCCCATTTGAGTTTGAAGTAGCGTTAGCTAACTTAGCCTTAGGAATCACCGGATTGATTGCGGTTTTTGCCAATTGGTCGTTTCGTTCGGCGGTGGTAGTGTTTACAACCGTATTTCTATGGGGAGCCGCTGGGGGACATATTTATCAAGCGCTGTTGGCTGGTAATTTTAACCCGGGGAACACCGGTAGTATCCTATGGACAGATATTTTTATTCCATTGTGTTTGTTGTTGTTACCGTTTAATTATAAAAAACCGGTTATAAATCCATATTATTAGTACTGGCTATTAATAGATGGTGGTTATGCAAAATTTTTAGGATTGAAGATGAGCAAATTTTTTGGATTGGTTTTGGCTTTTTTTATAACCTCATGTGCTTTTAATTCCAATAAAATAGAAAACCAAGTTTCTACTATCGGTAAGCCCGGCGATATTGAAATTCAAAACTTGACCAAAGCCAAGGATATAACCAGTGGTAATATGATAATCCGCTGGAACTTTGTTGCAACCGGTAGTAAACCAGAACAAATTTTCTGGCGTTGTGAGTTTTTTGATGCCAATAGTTTTCCGGTTGGAGAGCCTAGTCGTTACGTAGAAGCAACGATTTATCCAGGTCAACCGGTTAGCAAAAATTGTATTTATCCATCGCAGCAGGCAACCGATTTTAAAATTAGCTTTCAAAATATCGCAACCAATATGACGGTATATCATTAATCTTATTAGAGTGGTTTGCTTACTAAATTTTGAGCCAAGCGCAGATAGTCTTCAATCGCAAGATTCTCTGCCCGGTTTTGTGGATTAATTGCCGAATTCTTTAATTCTTCAGCACTAAACAGCGCTTTTAAGCTATTACTTACTGTTTTCCGGCGCTGATTGAACGCGGTGCTGACAACCAAATTCAATTTATTCTCATTTACTTCTTGCCACACGGCAGCATCTCGCGGTGTTAATGATACGATCGCTGAATTAACTTTTGGTGCCGGATAAAACGATTCCGGTGGTACATCCAATAATTTGCGGCATTTAAACTTATATTGCAGCATCACGCTCAGACGACCATAATCGCCGTTACCAGGCTTGGCACAAATTCTTTTTACCACCTCATCCTGCAACATAAAAACCATGTTTTTTATATTGGGAAACTTACTCAAGTGAAATAGCAGCGGTGTTGAAATGTTATATGGTAAATTGCCAACCACCCGAATTGGCGCATTATTAAAAGAAAAATCAAATTGTAACGCATCGCCGGAATGGATGGTTATTTCATCGTGTGAGAAGTTTTCTTGCAGAAATTTTATAATATCATGATCAAGCTCAACCACTTGCAAATGACTAATTCGTTGTATTAAGGGTTTAGTCAAAGCGGCTAACCCTGGTCCAATTTCAACAATCGTGTCAGCTGCGGTAGGTGCAATACATTCAATGATTTGGTGTATGATGCCTTGATCCTGCAAAAAATTCTGTCCAAAACGCTTACGGGGGATATGTTTCATGTAATACTTTCTGATGAAAATAAGCTTTAATTTAGCTCTGATAGTTAGTTATTGTACCGAAAAATCATTTGGGTAATGGTGGTTTTATGCTAAAATGACTCCGGTATATTTTAATAAAAGGGGTCTTATAGTGAATATTGATTACATTAAACAGAATGCTTTTGCCATGCCGATTACTTCACCGAGTGATTTGAAAATCGATTATAAATTCAAAGGGCGCGAGTATCTTATTATTGCTTATGAAACTGATATTGAATTATTGCAAGAAGTTGTCCCTGCTCCATTAAAAGTGGTTAGCAATGTCGTTAAATATGAATTTATGAAAATGCCGGATGCTTATGGTTTTGGTAGCTTTTCTGAATCCGGACAAATTATTGAAGTTGAATTTGAGGGAAAACGTGGTGCCTATTCGCACATGATGTTTGTCGATGATCTGGCACCAATTGCTGCCGGTCGCGAAATTTGGGGTTTTCCTAAAAAATATGCAAATCCAACGTTAAAGGTTGATGTTGATACTTTGCTTGGTACTTTGAAATATAATAGCGTTGATGTGGCGATTGGAACCATGGCCTATAAATATCAAGAATTGGACAGAGTTCAAGTTGGTAAAGGTTTAGCAGAAACTGCCAATTATCTATTAAAAATCATTCCTCATGCCAATGGTAAACAAGCGGAAATTTGTCAGTTAGTACGTTATTTTCTGAATGATGTGACTGTTCACGGAGCATGGTCTGGACCGGCGGCGCTGCAACTTTTTGAACATGCCTTGGCGCCAGTGGCGAAATTACCAGTTAGAAAAATTTTAAGTGGAACCCATTTGGTTGCTGATTTGACTTTAGGATTTGGTGAAGTTGTTTATGATTACCTCAAAGACTAATAATAGTTAGTGTTTAATAATGCCGTGTTTTGTCACGGCATTATCTGTTTTTGGTAAAAATTTAAATTAGGCGG
>JBPOJK010000067.1:0-34836 GCA_052033675.1 Pseudomonadota bacterium | reverse complement strand
GCTTGGGCTTACAGTTGGCACTGGTGACGGAGTCGGGCTTGGCACCACGCTTGGGCTCGGACTAGGAACCGGCGATGGGCTTGGGCTCACTGTCGGTTTCGGACTCGGCGTTGCACTTGGCGTTGGCATTGGCGAAGTTACCGGACAATTACCAACTACAATCCATTCCATATAATCACCGCTATGTTGGGACGGACGATTACCTTGAGTCCAATATCTAGATTTGTAGATAGTGGTATTTTCATATACTTGCATTCCGGCAACACCATAGATAGTAGTAGATGACCACTCTTCTATACCACCGCAATCACCAACCGGAACAACAGTTGGTGTCGGTGACGGGCTAGGAGTTGGACTAGTGGTTGGTGTTGGTAACGGCGTAATAATTACCACCGGTTGTGGGTTTTTATAATAATTCACCACCTTATTTGCCAACCAACCGCCATCATAAGTACCCATGCCGTTAATACCAGTAGTTGGACCAGTTCCACCACCAAATAAAATCGCAAACACATTATATTGCGCGGCTAAGGCAAGCTTACCATTATCCTGATTCCATTTGTAATTATGAGCAATAATCGTATTGTACAGACCGCACCAATATGCTTGTAAATTACTGCTAGCACAACTAGTTCCTAAGGATAGCGCACTATCACCAAATATAAAATTAGTAAAAGTTCCACCGTGGCTACCACGCTGATCGACATCATTTTTGGTCTGAAGATGACCACCGGGCATTTGCCACAACATTACCGGAATATTATTTAGCCCACGACTGGTCTGACCGACAAAAGTAAAGAAGTTGCTCCAATCAGAATCTTCATAAAAATACATCAAATTTTGGGTATCATCAACTTCATAGCGATCAAAGACAATGAAATCTGGACGGTAAGTACCATTGAAAACTTGGTAAGTATTTAGAAAATCCAGCGTTGGATTAGTGACGTTATTCTGAATCGCACTGGTGGTTGCAGAATCATAGGCATTATAATTACCCACCCATAGTGAACCCGATGGTAACATGGAAATATTTTCATGCCAGCCATAGCTAACATTGGGACCAAATTTTTTGATCAGCCAATTGGTTGCCTGAATCCAGCCAGCAAAAGTATCATTGAAAGCAGGCAATGCAAAATCGTTCGGAATCACCGGATTATTGGCACAACTATTATACCAACCCGCCGCTTTATCTGCCCAATCTGAATACGAATCGCTCATAATCCAAGCGCCTTTGGATTGATCGGTAATCGATTGTAGAATTTGCAATGGCGTTCCCACATATTTAACCGTTTGTCCAGTATTGCTCCAGGTTAAGCTATAGCTAACCGGTGTAGTTAAATAACAAATTGAGGCTTTAAGCTGCTGGGTAACTGGATAGCTCTTTGCCATTGAACCTTTGACATTGGAGTAGTTTTGCTGTAAAAACCCCAACGCATCCGGATTTAGCACCATTGAACCATAACCATTTTGGTCGCCATTAGCTTCCATTAAATAGGCATCGGTTGCCAGATTGATGAAATGATAGGCCATATTATTGGCGCTCAAATCGACCATCCCATTATCACCACCACTTAATTGCAAGGTGTATTCAACCATCACTGGACGCGATAGCCGGCCGGTTGCCGCCGAATATTGCCGCGCTTCATAAATAGTTCGATAAGTAGTTTGCGGAAAAATAATTTGTCCCATATCACCCGCTCCATTCGATCCTGCATACTTAAATACGGCATCGGTAGGATTATCTAAACCATGTTCACTATTAGCACCAACAAAATAACCATTATTGGTAATGGTTCCCATCGCAATATAATTCGGCCAATTTGAAACGGTTCCCCGCGGATAATTAGCCGTTGCAGTAACCGATTTAGCTGCACCAGCCTGAACCGTTACTTCATTACCGGTAGAGCTATTCCCACCCAAACAAGCCGTCATGGCAACAGCCACCCCACTTATGCTTAACCATTTAAACGAATTCATGATACACCCCTCAGAAAAATTCACTAATATTCAAATATTATGTGAGTTTACAATTTTAGTATTCACTACATAACTCAATTGAGATATACATGAAGGGATTTTAACCCTGTTTTAGATGTGGGAATAACTCAATTAGTAGCATATAAATATATGCCAAAATTTTGCTTGCAATTACAAAATGACCAGGCATTAAAAAAGCTGCCCGATTAGAGGACAGCTTTATTTTGACAGGTAGATCTTACACTAACTACGAATCCGCTTGAGTACCGTTTCTTTGCCGAGTAAATGAATTACCGCATCAAATGATGGCGTATGGGTGGTACCGCATAATTTTAAACGTAACGGCATTCCCAATTGCGGCATTTTGACATTATTAGCTTGGCAAAATTCCTTAATCAGTGCTTTAATTGCATCAAGAGACCACTCACTCAAAGCTTCGATTTTTAGCGCAAAACCATCCAATACCAATTGCGCTTCGGGAGTTAGATGTTTGGCAACTTCTTCCGCGGTTGGAATTTGTGGCTGATAGAAATACGCAACTTCACTAGCCAAGGCATTCAAATTATCGCTACGAGTTTTAACCAATTCGATGATAGCTAACAAATCCAATTCTGCCAACTGTTCGGCAAATGCTGCAGCAAAAGTAGTTTCCGGAATTAATGTTGAGACTTTGGCGGCTAAAATCAATTGTGCTAATTTATCATTCGGGGTAGTTTTGATATGTTGGGCATTGACCCAATATAATTTTTTCATATCAAAGCGCGCTGGTGACGGCGAAATATTATCTAAGTCAAACCACTCTACGAATTGCTCAATTGAGAACACTTCGTCATCACCGTGCCCCCAACATAGACGCGACAGATAATTTAGCAATGCTTCCGGTAAAATTCCTAATTCTTGATACTGCATTACACTTACCGGATCTTTACGTTTAGACATTTTTTGTCCGTCATCGCGTAGAATCATCGGCAAATGCGCATATTGCGGTGGTGTCGCACCTAATGCGCGCAATATATTGATCTGGCGAGGCGTATTATTAACATGGTCATCACCGCGCGTTACATGGGTAATTTGCATATCCAAATCATCTACTACCACACAGAAATTATAAGTCGGCGTGCCATCGGAACGGGCAATAATCAAATCATCGAGTTCACTATTGGCAATTTCAATTCGACCTTTAACCAAATCATCCCAGACCACCACGCCATCAACCGGGTTTTTAAAGCGTACTACCGGATTAACACCCGCACGTGGCTGGTGATTGTCGCGGCAACGGCGATCATAACGCGGTTTTTCGCCGCGGGCGCGCTGCGCTTCACGCATTTCATCAAGTTCTTCTTTGGAGCAATAGCAGTAATATGCAGTTCCGTTATCCAACATTTGTTGAATAACTTGTTTATAGCGCTCCATCCGCTGCATTTGATAATAAGGACCCTCATCATGTTGTAGTCCCAACCACTGCATACCATCTAAAATTACATCTACCGATTCTTGGGTTGAACGCTCAACATCGGTATCTTCAATCCTGAGAATAAACGTTCCATTATGTTTTTTGGCAAATGCCCAAGAAAACAATGCCGTTCTGGCACCGCCAATATGTAGTAGCCCAGTTGGACTGGGCGCAAAACGTGTCCGTATCATGTTAACCTGACTTCTAAAATTTACTATTAATTACCGATAACCATTGCTACGCCATTCGGAGTAGCGGTTGCCGGATATTTGGGAGTACCGGAATTTTGATCGACCAATACGGTTTTACAACCAGTCGGAACTTTATCAGCCATCTTTGATTGAATTTTACCTGCCAGTTCCTGAGATTTGCTATCATGGTAATAGATATAAATATTTTTGGCATGCGTAGTTGAGGCATCTTCAATAACATTGGTAATCGCTTTCTTTTTAGCCGACATTGAGCTTTCATATTCGATAAATACCGGCGTGCTCAAATCACTTGCCAAAACGCTACCAGCTACCATAGCCAATCCCAACGATAATAAATATTTTTTCATGTAAATGCCTTTTTATTAAACAGATGGTTATTGTATCAAAAAACCAGCCTATACCGTTAAAGTGATTTTCTTAAAGCAACCCAAATTCTAGCGGCGGGCGTAGATGATAATTGAAAAAATAACCAATACCATCCCAACCATTTTAACGAAATCCAGACTTTCACCCAAAATCAGCCATGCTAAAATCACTGTTGCTAACGGCATGAACGCCGTCGAAAGCGCCGCATAGGTCGCATCAATTCGTTTGATTCCCGCCTGCCAAAAAACAAAAAACAGTGCCGAAGTAACCCCAATCACCACCATCAGCAACCAATCATGAAAATTAATAGACGCTAAACTAATTCCCGGAGTAAACAACAACACTACATATAAAATCGGTAAATTAATCGCATTTAAGATAAAAACCTTAAATAACGCTGGAATTTTCAGCGGATATAGTTTGCTAAACACATAATAAAGACTATCTGGAATCAGTGCCAGAAACACCAACAAATTTCCGATTAACGGATTTAGTGAAGCAGCAGAACTTTCCCCAAGATTAATAAGCACTAAACCGACAATCGATAAACCGACTGATTGCAGCATTCTTGCCGTCAACCGCTGGCGGAAAAAGATCAGGTTCATAACAATAATTACCGCCGGCAATAAACTGGTAATTAATCCGGCGCTATTGGCATCGGTATAATTAAGCCCATGGAGCATGATAAAATTAAACGCAACTCCAGCACCAATTCCCTCCGCCAGAAGAACCAACCAGCTACGAAAGTTTAATGCCCGCACTTGTTCATGATTATATCCGCCTTGAGTAAGCACCAAAGCAAACATAAAAACACTGGCTATACTAAAGCGCACTGCCAATAAAACTAGCGGATTAATATGTTCAATCAAACCCTTGGACAAAACAATATTAATCCCAACACAAACTTGTGCCAGGAACAGTAAACTCAATGAACGTACTAACGGCATTAATAAATCCTAAAAAATGAAATAATTACTGGTAGTTGCTGCACCACCTAGACAAAAGAGCGTGAATATCTCACGCCCTTTTATTACTTAAATTCTCAGCAATAATATTATTAGTTGCCGGTAGAATTACCGATAGTCATTGGAATAAATAACGTCATAAACTGCTGACCATTGGAACGCAATACCTTCAAAGCGATACTCTGTCCAGGACGCGCACGATTAATTATATTTTCCAGTTGCGCAATTGAAGTTACCGGAGTATTGGCAACCCCAACTACAACATCCCCCACCGAAACCCCGGCAAATTGCGCATCGCTGGTAGCATCCTGTATAACTAGCCCACCTTTGATTTTACCACCGAGTTGTTTTAATTGATCGCTGCTAAGAGTCGCAACAGTAATGCCTAATTTACCCAATACCTTAATTGTACTTTGCGGCGCTTGTCCGGCAATTGAAACATTGGGATTAGAGTTATCACTAGCTGCCATCGTAGTAGCAGTAATATTGATCTTCTGGTTATTGCGCCAAATTTGTAACTCAACTTTTTGATTTGGCCCAAGGTTACTAACAATCTGTGGTAATAGAGCAGTATCGGTGATATTTTGACCATTAGCTTTTAATATAACATCGCCAATCTGCAGCCCGGCTTTTTCGGCCGCGGAACCAGCATCAACACTGTTAATAATTGCACCTTTAGACCCAGCCGGCAAACCGAATGATGGAGCCAACGCCTCGGTAACCGGTTGAATAGCGATCCCCAAGCGACCGTGCACGACTTTTCCGGTGGCTTTTAGTTGATCGGCAATTCTAACTGCATAATCAATCGGAATTGAGAATGAAATTCCCATATAACCGCCGCTCTTGCTATAAATCTGCGAATTAACCCCAACTACTTCACCTTTAAGATTGATTAACGGGCCACCGGAATTTCCCGGATTAATCGGCACATCCGATTGAATATACGGCACCGAACTATCATCCGGTAAATTGCGCGACATTGCCGAGATTATTCCCTGGGTAATAGTATTATCCAAACCGAACGGCGAGCCGATTGCAACCACCCAATTACCGGGTTTCATCTGCGCTGGATTACCGATTTTAACCACCGGTAAATTATTAGCGGTAATTTTTATCAATGCAACATCGCTGGTTTGATCGGAACCAATTACCTTGGCTTTAAACTCGCGCTTGTCGCTTAATTTGACCGTAACGCTATCGGCGTTACTAACCACGTGGGCATTAGTTAGGATATAACCGTCTTTGCTGATGATAAATCCTGAACCCAAGCCACGTTGCTTATATTTTTGCTGAGGCGGCAACATTCGTTTGAAAAAATAATCAAACATCGGATCACCGTTGCTGCCAAACGGATTAGCCTGTGGGGTTACATCCTGAGTTACGTTGATATTTACCACTGATTTTCCAACGCTGTCATAAATTGCTGAAAAATCCGGTAGTGTGCTTAACACCGCGGGAGAAGATGCCGAATTGCTGGTAGAATCAGCATAGCTATTTACGGCAATTGCTGAAGACAAGAGAATACTTAATAGAATTTTGTGTTTCATGGACAATCCTTTGCGTAAAAGATAAATCAACAAACCAAAAGAATGAGATAATTTGCTACAGGCAGTTATTTAATCATCATCACCACAAAAAATCAACTAATTTTAATACATAATTAATATCTAAAACATTGAGCGGATAAGGTCATATAAAAAACCCGTGAGGAGTAATCACGGGTTTTGCTATATTACATAAAATTAGCGGCAATGTCCGTGGAGGATTCAACGCCAATCTTATCAAAATTATCCGCCAAAAATTTTTCTGCCATCTGTTTACCGCAATTAAACAGATACTGTAAAAATTCAGGATCACTATTTAGTTTACTTGATACCCCCAATTCCTGAACAATGCTTTCAGCACTAACAGTATGAACATATACTCGTTTATGTTTTTCCGAGCTCAGTTCACCACTGTCAATTAGATTGGTAACAAAATGCACGGCGCGCAGTTCGCGCATCAAACTCGAATTGAATGATAGGGTATTTATCCGATCCAAAACATCCCGCGCCGAAGTTGGAATATGATCAATATTTACCGGATTAATCTGGATGATCAAAATATCCGGTGATTTGGTATCATTGATTAATGGAAATAGTGGTGGATTGCCGATATAACCACCATCCCAATAATGCTGCCCTTCAATTTCAACGGCCTGAAATAAAAATGGCAAGCATGCCGAAGCCAGTACTGCATCAATTGAAACATCCTGATTAGAAAATACCCGCAGACGCCCATTGCCAACATTGGTTGCAGCAATAAATAATTTACATGCCGGATGTTGATGTAATTTTTCAAAATCAACGGTTTGCGCCAATACATCACGAAGTGGATTAATATTAAGCGGGTTTAATTCGTATGGTGAAAATATTTTCGAAATATAGTCACTAAATACATACATCGGTGAAAAATCCATATTGCCGACACTAAACATTTTATCCAGCAAACTGGGTTTTAAAAAGCCTTTTTGACCGGCTTCAGAGGTATTATGCCAAAATTCCGCCAGTTTATCACGGGCACCTTGATTACCACCAATTGCCAAGCCATATGCAGTAACAACCGCATTCATCGCACCGGCACTGGTACCGGAAATTCCATCAATTTCAATCCGCCCATCTGCCAGCAACGTATCAATAACGCCCCAGGTAAAAGCACCGTGAGCACCACCACCCTGCAAAGCCAGATTAATTTTTTTCTTTGCCCCAGATTTAATTGTAGTTTCTTTCATTTATTTATCCCTTAAAATAATAATAACTCAATTACTGATGTTACGCATACATCCATATTTTAGCACTGAGTTATTGAGTTTGACGATTTTGCGCGCTGATTGCTAATGTAAAATCAGCGTGCCATGAGGAAAAATCAATAACTTAGCGCTAAATTCTTTATCATGCGTAACATCACTTAATTAGCGCAATTCATCGGCAACTGTATAGATATTAATCTTGCCTTTTTTGCCGCGAATTTCCTGCTCCCCCATAAATTTAACCGCCAATTTGTCACGGAGAGCCAAAGCGGTCTCTTCACTAAATAAAATTGGGGTTTTTAGTTCTTTGGTCAACTGCTCAATCCGTGATGCCGAATTAACCACGTCGCCAATAGCGGTATATTCATAGCGTTTCTCTGAACCAATGTTGCCGATCACCGCGATTCCGGTATGAATGCCAACCCCGATCTCAATCAATGGGATATTCTTACCCTCGCTCTTCCACTTGGCACGCAAATCTTCAACCCCCTTAACCATCTCAATCGCCGTTTTTACCGCATTTAGCTCCTGATTTTCATCTTCAAGCGGAACACCAAATTCGACCATAATGCCATCGCCGATAAATTTATCCAGCGAACCATTATTGCGAAAGATTATTTCGACCATCGTTGAAAAATATTCATTGAGATAACGAACGACTTGATCCGGACGATACTGCTCCGAGATATGGGTGAAATTGCGAATATCAGAAAACAGCAAGGTAACTTTACGCTGCTCACCGGATAACGAAACATCATTTCCGGTAGTTAAAATCGACTCCATCACATGCTGGGATACATAGCGGGCAAAATTCTGCTGCAGCCGTTCACGTTGCTGTAATCCAGTTGCCATTTTATTGACTTCATCCGCCAATTCGGCAAATTCATCTTGGCTAGTCAAGGTCACCCGCGTTTCGAGTTTGCCGGCACCAATGGCGGTAACGCCCTGATGAAGAACCTCCAGAGCCAATGATTGGCGCCGCGCCAAATACCACCCCAACAATAACGCCAAAATTACGGCAGCGATAAATGAAATAACACCATACTCAATTAACTGATTTAATTTGCCAAGCACTGCACTGGCATATAAATTAACACCAATTGAACCCAGATAAAGCCCGGATTGATCTTTTATCGGCGCGTAAGCAGTCAACCAGACACCCCATGGATCATTAACAAAGTCCAATGGCGCATAGACGCTAGCCGTGTGCTGATCCAAATGCGTAGTTTCCGCCTCTTCCGCCGACTCGCCCAGATCAGAAAAATCGGCACTATTTTTTTCTTCGGCATCGACCAGATATTCATATTTGTCGGAAGCACCGGCAAGCGGAGTGATAATATATACAAATTTCACATAAACATCATCGCGCCGATTAATATCGCGAATTTGCCGCAACTGCTGTTGAACGCGGTTATAGGCGGCCGAATCATTCGTGCGGTCATTTTTAATTATTTTGAGATCGGTTGAATTAATTGATGTTGCAGAATCCGCAGCTATTGACATGACATCGGTACGTAATTCATTCAATACTATTTTACGTGCCTGAAGATAGGTAATTCCCAAACACACTATCACGCTTAATAAGGTGGTAAAAACTAATGCTAAATAAAGTTTAGTTCTAAATTTCATCGTCATTGTTCCTGTTTTTTAAATTCTAAACTTCAAATTGTTGTCCCCTAACGACAAAGCCGCAAAACCCATCGCCAATGGCATTCGGTAGTGCGCCACTATTATAACCATAAAGCCACATTTTAGCCTTTATCTCTAGCGGCAGTGTAACTAATTG
The DNA here is from genome assembly GCA_052033675.1 of Pseudomonadota bacterium. Classification (GTDB taxonomy): domain Bacteria; phylum Pseudomonadota; class Gammaproteobacteria; order Burkholderiales; family UBA11063; genus Aquella. The sequence goes on along the minus strand of JBPOJK010000067.1, from coordinate 25,289 downwards.
ACTATAATGCGCATGTTGCAAGCTTAGATGAGCGGACGTTTCGCAGTCATGAAAAATAATATCGGCTTCATTGTAGCTGTCCATTAAGACATCCGGAGCAAAGCGGGTATCGCTAGTAATAAAAATTTTTCGCTGTGGACACCTAATTAATAATCCATAGCTTGGCAATAATTGATAATTACTATAGGTATGCGGAACTTTAATTAATTTGCACAGTGCGTTATTCCATTCAAATTGACCAGCTGCCAAATCGGCAATCTTAAAAAAAGTCTCAAGATTCGCATCGGTTTCTTCTAAAGTAGACATACCACCAGATAATACGTTATTCCATAACCGTATTTTTTGATCGGCACTGATATATAGTGGTAATTTCTTCTGTTCAATAAAAAATTTGGCAAAACCCAACCACTCCATACCACCGACATGATCAGCATGTAAATGACTTAGATAAACTGCTGAAATAATCTGCGGTTCATAACCAAGCTCATATAACGCATGGCGAACATCACCACCGCAATCAATCAGCAGCGCCTTGCCATCCTCCGCCTCAAGCAGCATATTGGAATGAAAATTTTTATAACCCACCGAGAGTGCCGAGGCGACACCAAGAAATGTTAATTTCATTCCACTATTTCCTTTCTGAGCTATCGAGCATATGATATTGGATAGCAAAAATATCATGATTATTTTTGCTATCCACATCTTCGTTCTTTATAAGATAGTCATTATTGTATCTCATTAAATCAAATTTTCTTGTCTCTTTTTGAGCCAGTTAATAATGATTTGATGAAAATACAGACCATCATACAAAAAGCCAGCTAAATTCAGGCTGGCTTTTTGTATGATGGTCAAACCAAAAATCCCAGCTGACGATGATAGCTGGGACTTTTGGTCTAATTTAAGAGGGATTGAACTTAAATTAGAACAGATAACCGACTTTAACTGAAACAACGTTAGTTCCGCCTGTACCAGTAACGGCATTGTTTGAGTTAAATGCATTTTCGTACGTATAACCAGCTGACAACATCACTGTTTTAGCAATATCGTACTGAACTTCTGGTGATACATAGTAGTTAAAGTTTTGTTGATCAGCACCATTTACATTAATTTGGTTCCCGGTTACACCCAAACCTAATGCCAATTTCAGAGCGCCTAACAAGCGATACTCTGGCTGTACACCAACACCGTAGTTATAAACTTGCCCAGTGCTAGCACCTGAAGTTTGACCTTGAACAGAACTAAATGAAACATAAGGAATTACTTGGAAACCATTATCTTCATTATTGAAGAATTGGAACGCGTAACCAGCACGGAATCCAATATTACCAAAAGTAGCGCCATCATTATTAGAACCATCAGCATTACTTTGTCCCATACTCGCTTCTGCGTTTACCCATACATCATTTTTACTTTGGAATGTTCCACCAATACCCCATTGATTAACATTTTTGGCATTTTCATAGGTTGGCGCAACTAAAGTATAAGACGCGTACAAGTTATTATTGAAATCTTGGAATGAATCTGCAAACGCAACAGCTGAACTAGTAGCTAAAACTGCAATTAGTAATTTTTTCATGAAAAACTCCCTTTTTGTAGAAAAGAATTAAAATGTATTATAAAATAAAACTTAATATGTTTGAACACCATTAATAACCCAGTGTTCTGCTAAGGAGTTATTTTAAATGATTTTCAGTATTAGTTTGTCTCCATTTAGAGACAAAACCACACTTACAACTAAACTAATGAAGCCAAAATTCAGCATTAAACAATTATACTATTACCACTTTAATCGTTACATATCAATACATTAACCAACAAAAACAACCCTAAAATTACCATATAAAAAGGAATCCACCTCAGGAAAAACCTCAGATTTTTTTTAATTTTTGTGTTGCTTTTACACAACACTCATACAATTCAAAATCCGATTTTTTTTGTGATCCAATGATAAATCGCACCTAAAAAATACACTAAACATAAAAGCATGGTGATACAAAAACTTGCTGGGAGATTAAATTGATAGGATAAATACAATGCTGCAACCACTGCCAGATTGGCAATGATAACACTAATTGCTATTACGCCTTTCATGCTCTCACCCCACTGCATTCCCACTGCACCGGGAATAATCAATAACACAAATACCAATAAGACGCCAACTACCTGACATGCCATGGTGACAGTTATTGCCAGAATTGCAAAAAACACCACTGACAACAACCGTAATGATAGATTTTTGGCAGCAGCCACCACTGGATCAATCGAAGAAAAGATTAATGGGCGACTAATAACAATCAAAACCGCAATGACTAGCGCCGAAAGCCCAAGCATTTGCCACAACTGGCTGTGCGATACCGCAAAGATATTGCCAAATAAAATACTCATCACACTACCGGCATAATTATTCTGAAATAAAAACAGAAAATATGCTCCCAACCCGAGAACAAAAGTCAAAACCACGCCCACCGCCAAATCATTTTTACGAACTTTATCGCCCATAAAGCCCATCACCATTGCCGCGATGACATTAAAGAGCAGTTGCCCAAGCATCATTGGCATTCCCAACAAAGCAGCGCCGGCTGCACCAGTCAAACTCATATGCCCCAAAGCATGGGCAGCAAAACCGGTGCGGCGGAGTATTACAAAAACACTGACCAAAGCACAAACCGTTGCCGCCATTAATCCGGCAAACAGCGCATTTAACATAAAATCATACGCCCACATAGCTATCCTCTTTCACGCAAGAAATTGTTTCGCAGTAATGAACGCCATCACTACGAAAATGAATAAATCCATCCAAATGCTCGGCGATTTCATGCATATCATGAGCAATAATTAATAAACCAACTTTTTCATGGCGATGGATTTGCTGCAGGGAATAGATAAATTGCTGTTTAGCCGCCGGATCAAGATCCGCCAGCGGCTCATCCAATAATAGCATCCGAGGTTGATTTACCAAGGCTTGTGCCAAAAAAATCCGCTTTTTCTGCCCGCCGGATAACGTATTAAATGGTTGATGAGCGTACTCAGTAGCGCCAACCAGTTCAATTAATTGATTTACCCGGGTTTTCAATTTATGCGAAGTAAAAAAACAGCCATAATGCCAACCGTTATAACTGCTGACAATCAGACTAAAGCCGCTCATTCGTTCCGCCAAATTAATTTCCCGCTCCTGCGGAATATAGGAAATTTGGCGATTAACCGCGCCGGGTGCCTGCCCCAGCACTTTTAATTCACCGCTAAAAGATTTCCGCAAGCCCAAGACAGTTTTTAAGAACGTCGATTTACCGATACCATTTTTGCCGATAATCCCAATCCACCTATCATTGGCGATCGTCAAATTAATTGGTGCCGTTAATGCACGATTGTAACCCAGCACCAGATTTTTGCATTCCAGTAGCATCATTTCCCCTGTAACGCAGTAGCCGTAGCACTAATTTCACTAGTTAACCAATGATTAATCGTCGTATCTTTGGGCATGGTTTCACTCACTCCCACTACTTTAATCCCATTTTTACGGGCTAATTTTTGCATATTGCCGGTCAGCGAATCGGTTACCTGATTGTTATAAAACATTACCTTAACCTGCTTATTGGTTAATAAGCTCTGGTAGTCCGCAACCATTTTGGGGGTTGGTTCACTGTCATTCATAATTTTCCACTGAAAATCTTCGCCTTTCATATTTAACCCAAGCGCTTGCGCCATATAGCCAAAGACCGGTTCGGTGGCAGTAACACTGGTTCCTTGATAGTGTTGTTTAACGGTAGCAATTTGTTTTGCCACCTGCTGATTATCGGCAAGAAAGCTCGCCAGATTTTTTTGGGTTTCCGCCTTGCTTGCTGGCTCCAATTGGGCAATTTTATCAGCTAAAACTTTTGCCAAAGTTGGAAAAGTCGCCGGTTGATACCAAATATGCGGATTCGCGCCGGTTTTAATTTTCATGAGATCCGCGACATTGATTATTATCACTTGATTTTTGTTGACCGTGGTTAACATCTGTTCCATCCACGCATCATAATCAGCCCCATTATATATAATAATCTGCGCTTGCGCCAATGACTGACTGGTCTTGGGTGAAGTCGCAAATAAATGCGGATCGGCATCCGGATTACTGATGATGCTTGTCACCGCAACATTATTACCGCCAATTTCGTGCGCCAATTCGCCATAAAAATTTTCTGCGGCGACAATTTTTACCGGTGCCGCCAAGGCGCTTAATGAAAAACCCACTCCACTAATAACTAATAACAATTTCTTCATAACATAATATCCTACAATAATTTTAGAGTATCAATCCAATAAAGTGTTACATTGTAACATCCATTGTCATCGCTGTCAAAATTTTTAGCTACTTGCACAATACCATCCGCCAAATCGCCAGAACAAACGATTATTGTCAGGATTGTCAGCCATTTTAATAATCAACCGTAGTCATAGAAATTTTATGACTGGGACAACACCAAAATAAAAAATTCCATGCTACAATTCTGGATTGGCTTTTGTAAGGCACAAAGCATGTTTGATGAAATTCTACTATTTGTAAAATTGGTTGATGCCGGCAGCATTTCTAAATTGGCGGCGCATTTGGCGATAAATAAATCAACACTGTCTAAACAAATTGCCAAACTTGAGGAACAGTTGGGACAGCTGCTATTAATCCGCCACAGCAATTCATTTGAATTAACCCAGTACGGTAAATCGCTGTATAATAATTTTCAACGAGCAGAAACTTATTTGCAAAACTGCTTAAAAAAAGCTAATCAAGAGCACTCCAACGCTATTGGCAGCATTAGAATTCTGTGTACTCATTTTATGCTGCGAACATTATTAAAAGAGGTTCTAAAACAGATATATCTTAAATACCCCAACATTAACATTGAGTTGCAGACTTTTACTGGCATTAAAGATTACGATGAATATTTTGATTTGGCACTAAGTTTTGTTAAACCTGTGCATCCTGATTTATTGGTAAAGCGATTATATTCAATACCTACGGTGTTAATGGCATCCACAAAATTAGCCGATGAAGTTGCTGATATCACTACCCCGGAAGAACTATTTGCCCGTTTTCGCAATCGGATCATCTGGCGTTCAAAAGATTCCCAACCGGTAACCAGCATCGTTGCAACCGAAACCAGCACAGGAATCAAACATCATATTGAATTTACGCCGCATCTGGCAATAAAAAACTCCATGCGCACCGATGATAGCGCATTAAACGACTTTATCCGTAATGTAGGAATTGAACAGAACCGTGAAGCAATCAGCAATGGGGCAATGAAAATAATATTACCGGAATATAATTTTGGCAATCTTGATATCTATCTGGTGCGTCGACAGGGTGAAATGAATCATACCACCGCCACCGCCTATCAAGAAATAATTACCGGTTTGCGTAATTATACTCGCGAATTTCTAAATACCTATGGCGATCTTGGCGTAAAATTCAATCAGGACATACTCAGCGAAATTTAAGATCACCCAATAATTTGTACATAAATGAGAGCGAGACAGGAGGGCTATTATTCAATAAGCCCTCCCCCCGCATAGACCAAACTTTAATTAAAAACCCATAAATTTCTGATTCGAAATAATTTATCAATTACAGTTTAATTTACTCCAGGCACCAGCGCTAGCGGTTCCACTTCCCGGTGCGTAAGCCCATTCGGCTGGGCTATTGCACCATGCGGCAACACCTGAATTACATTCATAATATTGACGATCTGAGGCAATAACAATAGTACCACTGGTATATTCACCACGCCCCTGCGGATAAATTGGAGCATTTGCAGGACAGTTATTATCTGGGGTTGGAGCAGGACTGGTACTTGGGTCAGGCGTTGGTTTCACATTGGCGCCGATTGTTGATTGCGTGACTGCACTAAAATCAAAATTCAGTTCAGCAGCAATATTATCAATTACCTGATCCAATAGATTAAAAAACATTTCTCGTCGCGCGGTATTATTTAACGAGAGACTGGTATTTGTAGTCATCCCAAGTTGTTGTAATCCACGATCAAAAGCTTGATTCGCCTGAACTTCGGTTATGTAATCATATTTCCCATCGTGTTGATAGGCTACGGTTTGCATCATATTGGCAAAAACATAGCGTACATCCATTACTGAAATGCTGATTTTGACATTACCCTTAAAAGCATCCGATTGAAATGTTTGCTTGTTATAAATTTGGTCAAGATAAATTCTAATTTGCCGCGGATAAAGAATAAAAGTGCTTCCTGCCGCTTCCTTAGTTGCGATTTTTTGCTGATATTGGGAGTCAGATAGGCTATAGTCTCCAACATATTGCACTTGGGTAGCCTCGCTGCCAGAACCGTACATTCCGGCACAGATACGATAGTAATCACCGATAATCGTCGAATAGGTTCCAGCATTATATGCCGCATTCAATATTAGATCATACATATTATAGGCATCATCATTTCCGGATTTAGAGTTAGCCAGATTGCTCATACATTTTGCGTAATATTGATATTGCGGGCCCCAAGTTTCAGCATTATTTTGCGCCAGACGATTGATATCATTAAAATGGAAATACACTGCCGCTAGCGGTCCAAAATATTTCTGATCCAACGAAAGCGGTCCATTCTTTGAGGTTTGGCTGTTATTGTCCTGTGCCTCAACCGAGAAACCCAAGCCTTTCTGAATCGCGACATAATTTATCAACCCCAATCCCTGTTGATTTTCCAAGCGCTTGGAATAATCATTTAACTGATATGGACCACCTTGCCCCGCAGCCAGCAAGGTTTTTCGTTCAGCGGCAGAATTGATATAATCCGAACTATTTACATAAGTTGCAGTATTGATATTTTCTTGTAATAATTGGGCAAACGCCGTACCATAGATATAATCACGGTTAAAATGCAGTGCCGGGTATTTTTCCTGCATCATATGTCCTAAAACAGCACCAGCTACATAATTGGAAATAATCAAATCAGTAAAATTATTTGATAACTGGATTTTTTCAATATTCCCTGCTCCCATCGGCAAATTTAAATGAAAATATAAATCACCACTAGCCGTTGACTGGCTGCTAAATTTTATCGTTGGCAGCAAAGTTGTTGACTCATTCTCCGGAGCTGGAGTAGGACTTACCGGCGATGCTGTCGGCGTTGGTGTCGGTGTTGGCGCCGCACCACAATCGGTTATCAACATCCAGGGTTTACCGCTTCCTTCTGTGCCACTGTCGGTCAACGGATCATTACCTTTGGTCCACCAGTTATTTTTATATTCTTTACCATCACGAACCACTATAGTTCCGGCAGTCGCATAGGTCACGTTACTATCCCATTGTTTTATGCCATCACAAGTTGATCCGGTCTGCCCACTGGCGCTGAATGTTAAATTCTGATTCTGTGGAGATAATGGCACAGCAGCGCCATTATTACAGGCAGCGAGCATTCCGCCGCTAATAGCCAATAAAGTTGTAGCAATTAATTTTTGTTTCATGATATATTCCTTTAAACTTATTCTTTTATTTCGTGGATTACGAGTTATTTACTGTATTCACAATTTCAGCCATTAATGATATCGTTAACAATTCAGCCAACATAATTATCACTAACAAAGCTTACGGCATAATATTCAGGATAATTTCAGTATGTTGTTTTGAGATGGTGAACAGAAAAATCTCGTTGAGGTGCGTATTATATTTCAGCATCAATAAAGTTTTATAGACCAAATTTTTCGCTCTAGAGCGAAATTTTTAGCTTCTCACCTTACTTCAAATTGTGCCAGTCATTATCCATAGGTATGTCATTTCACCTAAAAAATCCTAATTATGTTATTATGCAGGGGCAAAATCAAATTGCAAATGATTCTCATTATCAAACAAGCGCACGCCATAATATTGGTTATGCTAAAATACTTGACGGTAAGACTATTATTTAACTAATATTTGAAAGGAACAATATGCTTAATGTTGATGAAAAAAAAGTCTGTGCGATTTTGGATAAAATTATTGCCCATGAATTAGCCGGGGTTAACCGTTATACTCATTATGGTTTGATGGTCTCTGGTTTGGCACGCTTCTCATTGGTAAGCTTTTTTAAAGGGCAAGCCAGCGAATCTTTGGATCATGCGTTTATGGCTGGCGAATTAATGACTGGTCTAAATGGTCACCCAAGCTTGGCGGTTGGTGAAATCAAAGAAACCAACAAACATGATTTAGCCAGTATTTTGGCCGAATCAATTGAGCACGAAACCAGTGCGGCTAAGATGTATCATGAGCTATTAACAGAAGTTGAAGGTAAATCGGTTTATCTGGGAGAATATGCCCGTGGCATGATCGGTTCAGAAGAAAAACACGCATTGGAAATGCGTAAAATTGCCCGCAACCTGTAGTCATGGTTTGATAAAATGTGCCTCTGCTATTGCGGAGGCTTTTTATATTCCCATTTCCAGTATAATTACGCCAGTAGATTTTTGAGATCGGAATAACCATGGAAACCAAGCTGGCGCTGATTCAGGATTATTGCAGCAGGCGAAATATCAAGCTTAGTGCGCAACAGGAATTGATTCTGACAATAATCGGCAATAATTCCCAAGCATTGACTATCACCCAGATTTTGGGTGTTTTGGCCGCCGATAATCCGAAAGCCAATCGCATGACTATCCATCGGGCGGTTGAATATTTGACTACGCTCGGGTTAATCCACAAAATTTCTCTTAATCATACCTACGCACTGTGCTCCAACCTCAACCAGTTTCACCAGCAAAGCTGTCAACTGCTGGTTTGCCACAAGTGCGGTTCACAACAGGAAATTCATTCACATAAAATCTGTGAGGCGCTGGCAGAAACCAGCCAATTATATAATTTTGCTTTTGCCAGTCCACTGGAAATCACCGGCATTTGCAGTAACTGTCAAACCAACTAACCGGAGAATCACATTATGTCACCAATTACCGTCAATACCCGCTTTGATGGCGGAAGCATCATCGTCAATCAAATCGATAAGTTAAATGATTTACATTTCAGTATTCGCAATGATACCAACTCCCATTTTGCCCAATGGTTTTATTTCCAGTTAAACGGTGTTAAAAATCAGGAAATTTGCTGTCATCTGGATGAGCTGGATAAAACCGCCTACCCCAAAGGCTGGGAAAACTACAATATCTGTGCTAGTTATGATAATCAAAACTGGTTTCGGGTTCCATCTAGCTTTGCTAATAATACGCTCTCATGGAGTATTTCACCAACCAGCAACAGCATTTATTTTGCTTATTTTGAACCGTATTCCTATAGCCGCCATCAGGAATTAATCGCTAATGCCAATAGTCATCCATTGGTTAATCATCAGCAGTTGGGGCTAACACTGGAACAGCGTCCGCTGGATCTATTGACTATCGGCAATCCGCAGGCAATATATAAAATCTGGATCATCGCCCGCCAGCATCCCGGTGAAACAATGGCGGAATGGTTTATGGAAGGCTTAATTCAGCGCTTATGCAATGAACAAGATGCCCTTAGCCGGAACTTGCTTGATGACTGTGTGTTTTATCTGGTTCCCAATATGAATCCCGATGGCGCCTATAATGGCAATTTACGCACCAATGCCGCCGGAATGAACCTTAATCGCGAATGGCTAACACCAACCATGGAAAAATCACCGGAAGTTTATCTCGTCCGCGAAAAAATGCTGGCAACCGGTGTCGATATGTTTTTTGATATTCATGGTGATGAAGCCCTGCCCTATGTGTTTACCGCCGGTTGTGGCGACAATCAAAGCTATAGCCCAAAACAACAACGGCTGGAGCAACTTTTTGAAGAAGTATTTAGCACTATTAATCCGGATTATCAAACTCAATATGGTTATGAACGCGGACATTTTACCGTTGAAACGCCGACCATTGCCACCAGTTGGGTCGGCAATCAATTTGATTGCCTGGCTTTTACTCTGGAAATGCCGTTTAAAGACAATGCCAATTTACCCGATGAACTCCATGGCTGGAATGGCTACCGTTCGTATTTACTCGGACAGGATTTGCTAACTGCGATTGGTTTCTGTAAAAAAGCGCTGACGGCCAGTTAATTAGCGGTTGCTGTTCAGGTACTGCACGGCGCGGCAAAAAATCCATCATTGAGCTAGATTTTACCTATATAATAATGGGTTATATCTAATTAACCAATTATCACAATCATTTAAAAAGAACTTATGACTAAAAAATTACACATTAAAACCTATGGCTGCCAGATGAACGAATATGACTCAGATAAAATGGCGGATGTCTTAAAACAGTTTGAGGGTTATGAATTAACCGACAATCCGGAAGAAGCCGAAGTAATTCTCTTTAACACCTGCTCAATCCGCGAAAAAGCCCAAGAAAAAGTCTTTTCCGATTTGGGACGCGTACGCCATATCAAGCAAAATAATCCCAATGTAATTATCGGGGTTGGCGGCTGTGTCGCATCGCAGGAAGGTGCGGCAATCGTAAAACGCGCACCGTATGTGGATGTGGTATTTGGTCCGCAAACTTTGCACCGGATTCCCGAATTAATTCAACAAAAACGTAAAAGCGGCAAATCGCAGGTTGATATCAGTTTTCCCGAAATCGAAAAATTTGATAATCTGCCCAACGCGCGGGTTGAAGGCGCGAGTGCTTTTGTTTCGATAATGGAAGGCTGCTCCAAATACTGCACCTATTGCGTGGTTCCTTATACCCGCGGCGAAGAAATTTCACGCCCGTTTGAAGATGTATTAACCGAAGTGGCACAGTTAACCTTGCAGGGGGTTAAGGAAGTTAATTTGCTGGGGCAAAACGTCAATGCCTATCGCGGCAAAATGGAAAATGGCGAAATTGCCGATTTTGCCATGCTCTTGGAATTTGTCCATGAAATTCCGGGAATTGAACGAATTCGTTATACCACCTCGCATCCAACCGAAATGAGCAGCCGGATTATCGAGTGTTATGCTAAATTACCTAAATTGGTTTCACATCTGCATTTACCGGTACAAAGCGGCTCAGACCGGGTTCTGGCGGCAATGAAACGTGGCTATACCACACTCGAATATAAATCTATTCTGCGCAAAATTCGTGCCATCAGACCAGAAATCTCATTTTCTTCGGATTTTATCGTCGGCTTTCCCGGTGAAACCGAAGATGATTTTGAGAAAACCATGAAACTGATTGACGATGTGGTCTATGATGTTAGCTTCAGTTTTATCTTTTCGCCACGCCCGGGAACTCCGGCTGCCGAAATGAAAGATGATACGCCACACGAAGTTAAACTGGCACGCTTACAACGCTTACAAAAGCGTCTGGAACAGCAGCAATATGAAATCAGCCAGCAAATGGTTGGCAAGCCGCACAAAATTCTGGTTGATGGTTATTCCAAAAAACATCCCGAATTAATGACTGGACGCACCGAAAATAACAAACTGGTGGTATTTGCCGGCAATCCACGGATGATGAACCAAATTATTACAGTAACCATTACCGAGGCAAAAATGCATAGTCTGGTCGGCGAAGTCGTCATTCACGAGGAAGAATAATGCTACGCCTTTCCGAAATCAAATTGCCGTTAGAGCATACTTCTGAACAATTAACGGCCGCGATTATAAAATATCTGCGCCTGACTCCAGCGGAGCTTGGTAAATATAGCATTTACAAACGCAGCTATGATGCCAGACGTTCGGCGCAATGTTTTACCTATATCGTCGACATTGCGGTTAAAAATGAAGCATTATTATTAAAAAAATTTGCCCATGATCGCCATGTCAGCCAAACACCGGATATGGAATATAAATATGTGGCACAGGCACCAGCAAATTTTAGTGAGCGTCCGTTAATCGTTGGCTTTGGACCGGCAGGAATATTTGCGGCATTGGTTTTGGCACAAATGGGATTTAAACCGATTGTGCTGGAACGCGGTAAGGAAGTCCGTGAGCGGACGCAGGATACCTGGGGGTTATGGCGCAAAAAAAACCTCAACCCGGAATCAAATGTTCAGTACGGGGAAGGTGGCGCCGGAACCTTTTCCGATGGCAAACTTTATTCACAGGTACGCGATCCGCGGCATTTGGGACGCAAAGTATTGCAGGAATTTGTCCGTTTCGGCGCGCCGGAAGAAATTATTTATGTTGCCCGCCCGCATATCGGAACATTCCGCTTGGTTGGCATGGTTGAACGCATCCGTGCAGAAATCATCCGTTTGGGCGGTGAAATCCGTTTTGAACACAAAGTCACTGATTTGCTTATTGATGAACAAAATGGACACCGGCAAACCCGCGGGGTAATTCTTAACAGCGGTGAAAAAATTTATGCCACCCACGTGGTGTTGGCGCTGGGTCACAGCTCACGGGATACCTTCTATAAACTTTATGAGCGCGGCGTGTATGTCGAAGCCAAGCCCTTTTCAATCGGCTTTCGGATTGAACACCCGCAATCATTGATTGATGATGCCCGTTACGGTAAAAATGCCGGTCATCCCCTACTCGGTGCAGCTGATTACAAACTGGTACATCATGCTGGCAATGGTCGGACGGTGTATAGTTTTTGTATGTGCCCCGGTGGGACGGTGGTTGCCGCAACTTCCGAACCAAACTGCGTGGTCACCAACGGAATGAGCCAGTATTCGCGCAATGAACTCAATGCCAACGCTGCTATCGTGATCGGAATTACCCCGGCAGATTTTCCAAGCGATCATCCACTGGCGGGTATCGAACTCCAGCGTCAATTGGAAGCTCAGGCATTTATTCTGGGTGGTAAAGATTATTGTGCCCCGGCACAATTAATCGGTGATTTTTTGGCAAATACCTCATCAACCCAATTGGGTACGGTAATCCCCTCTTATAAACCGGGCGTTAAATTGGGTAATCTGGCGGAAGCACTGCCGGAATATGCCATAACCGCACTGCGTGAAGCAATTCCAGCTTTTGCCAAGAAAATTCGCGGCTTTGATTTAGCGGATGCAATTTTTACCGGCGTTGAAACCCGTACCTCATCGCCGGTTAGAATTAAACGCGATGATATAACTCTGCAAAGCATTAATACCACGGGTTTATTTCCTGCCGGCGAAGGCGCTGGCTATGCCGGTGGAATATTATCGGCCGGAATTGATGGAATTGAAATTGCCGAGGCGGTAGCTAGAAGCTTAATGTCATTGTAACTATAAATTTTTCAACGGAAGCCACAAAATGTTGGATGAGCAGGAATATCAACAGTATTTGCAGCAAGTTCTGGAAATATACCGTCCGGCGCTACGCTCTTCAAGCTATCAAGTAATATTTGATCGCGAGCATAACATCGTGTTTGCCACTGATTTATCGGGGCAATCGGTGGGATTTCCCGACGGAAATGCTTTATGTGGCGTCTCATTCAAACGAGCCTCATTTGACAAATATTACGAAGATGAAGAGCTCCAAAAATTATTCAAAGACATATCGATTGAATCTACTCGCCAAAGCATTCTTGACTATAGCAGCAAATTAATTTATTTACAGCAATTGGTTATCACTCATGGCAAACCGGTCAAATTTATTGATATGCTACCGTATAATAATCAACTGGTCACCTATCTGACTACCTATTGCCCGTTATTTCACCCCTCGGGAGAGGTTATAGCGATTCACTCCAGCTCAATTAAAACCTATATCCTCCGCTTTCAGGGACATCTTCAGGATCCAAACACCACCAATTCTCAAAACAAGCCCAATCACAAAGCCGCCTGCCAATTCACTACTCGCGAGCTGGAAATTTTATTTTTATTGAGTAATGGCGCCGCGCAGGAACAAATTGCGCAAATCTTAGGCATTGCGCGGGGAACCGTATCGGCAATTATAACCAATCAATTATGCCCCAAATTTTCAATTCCAGGAGCTAATACCAAATTACTGATTCGTGAGGCAATTGATGGCGGCTATTACCGTCAGATGCCGCTATCATTATGGAAACCCTGCTTGATTATACTCAACGAAGAATTGCTGGATGATGCTAATTTCAGCCAGGATATAGCAGCTACTACACCAATTGGCACTTAGAGTACTCGTTAAATAGAATAAAATTCGCCGCGGATTTAATAATTTTTTGTTGTATTTATCATAACTTCTCGCCCACATTAGACTTAGCAAACAAGCTCTTAGAAAATTATTGAATTTTCTATCAATTCAATTCCAAAATATTCCTTCAATACTTGGGAATATTCATTATTCGAGATAGTTTTACGCGGAGTTTGCCCACCAGCGCGAATTTTAAGCTCATCATTATGTAAAATAATCCGCCCTTCCGGAGTAGGAAGTGTACAAATTCGATTGTGAGTCAATACTGGATGAAATCGTGAAATATAATAATTTAATGGTTCGTAATCAATTGCTAGGTATGGCGTTAGTCTGAATGAATATAACTTACTCCAGTTACCATTGATTAAAACTTGCAAAATATAGTCATCATCAACCACAATTAGCTTAAAAGATTCGGAAAATTGTTTAACTTCGACATTCAACATTAACGGTAACGGCTCAATTAAACCATTGCCACCAAATCCGACATCGATTATATATTTTTCACCAGCAACTATAACCAGTGCCAGACAGTGATCAAGCATTTGCTGCACTCGTCCAGCCAGTCTTACCACGGTAAACCCCAGTTGTTCCAATACCAATATCAATAAACTGCTACTTTCAAAACAGTAGCCGCCCCGCCGCTGGTAAATTAGTTTGTTACAAAGTGAGTGCTCATCAAGGCGAATGGGATAATCTCGATCTGAATTTGAATCAAAAATTGCCAAATTTTCAAACGGGATGCTAAAGGCGTGGGCGCAATGGATGGCAAATAATGTTTCTTTATTGACTGTAGTTGTTCCCGCATAGCCAATCCTGGCAAAATAATCAGTTAAATTAATCATTAATGGTGAACCTTCTCTATAAAAAACTTACTATTCCGAATATACCGGAATTCCGATTCCCTCTGTTTGAGCGATTAAAAAACATCACGCTATATGCAGTGATTACTGTCCAGAATATTCAACGATCCAGCTCCGGGTTGAAGGAATGGTAATCCCGGTATCGCTATGAAAAATACTCTCAGTTCCAGCTAGCTGCTGAAGATTAAATTGTGGTTGCAAGCTCAGCCCATCACTTTCCCATAAGCTATTATAAGTACTGGTTGCCTCTGCCACATCAATATTATAATAGGTGGACAATTGGGTGATAGTTTGATCCGGATTATTTTTCATCTCATTAACCCGTTGATAAAATCCATTGACAAAATCTTTAAATCGGGATTGATTTTCAGCTTCGGCAAGCCATGCTTTATTGAGGTTAATGACCACCCCCTGATAACTGCCAATTGCATCATACATTCTAATCATCCGGGTAACACCACTTTGGTAAGAATAGGGTGGGTTTAATAAGGTAGCATCAATTTCATGATTTAATAATTTGCTTACCCGAAGATTGGTTGCACCGGCAAATGTCCATTGCAGTTGGTTGTATTCTGCATTATTTGGATAAAGTTGATGTAAATAATAACGCAGTGCCCGCGCGTAACCGGTATTGGTATCTATTCCAATTATATTCTGTCCGCTAGCCAGATCCAGCGAACCACAAAGGTTTAAAATCCCACCGTGCACCGGTATCACTGCCGCAATACTTTGGTAACCACTCTCAACCGCCAACGATAGCGTATCGTCATAAGACATAAAAACTAAATCGGCTTGTTGATCCAGCAAATCACTATGCGCCTCATCGGCATTTTTGACATATTTTATGTTCGCCCGAAGCAGATTTTCACTTTCGGCAGTTTCCAAAATAAATGCCGTAATATCTTTAAAAGCGGAAATGTTTAATGCTTCGGTGTTTTGATTTGCCACGACGGACTGCCCACCCATATTACACCCTCCAATAAATAATGAAATAATCGCCAACAGTAATAATTGCCGCATTAAAATTCTCCTAAAGTTTTCATTAATAGACAAAGTTGCTTATCTTAAAATAACATGGTAAATAATCATTTTTTGAGCTGAATTGCGGCAGTAATAAAATCACTATCACTGCTCCCATAACGCGCATTAAGGTTAATCACCTGTGGATTACTATAATCAAATATCCCGTTATGTCCATGAATTATGCTGACTTTCTGCTGATTATGGTATAAATTAAGCTGCTCCATGGCACTTTCACTAGGACGAAAACTAGTTTGGCGCAACGGCTGACCATTATTCATAATTTCAACAATGCTCTTAGCATCCAAGTTTTTATAGTTGGCAATCTCGCCAAATGCAGTAATCAAATATTCCGGACGGGTCTCACTTTCGGCAACTCCATTATGACTATAGAAAATATAGTTTTGATCATCCAGATAAGCATTAATAAAACGGTCTGCCACAAATCATTTGCCATCGATTCACTAATTTGAGTCGCCGCATAACAGCCGCGTTCATATTTCCACCATTTATCAGCATTACAAACTATTTGCGCATCGGAATAGCTGTCGTGATTGCCATAAATAAAGATCGCTCCATATTGGTGTAATTTTTTAAGTAACAGTGCTAATGCCAATTGATTATTATTTAGCCGGTCATGGAGAATATCGCCGATATAAATTACTTGGCTGGCAGGGGCAGAATAACTGGCGTTATTAACCAATTCTTGCTGTTGCTGATTGATGGTAATGCTTTCCTGAAACTGAATAAATGCCGCCGATTCAGTTCCCAATGCCATCCGCTCCTGTCTCAGCATTGAGCATAGCGTGTTTAAATCCGACTCATTTAATGTAATCATTTCGGCACGGATACCGGCAAGCATAGTTCGGGCAAAGCCACCATCCATATCACCAAAGGCAAAAGTATCGCGGTTGATCGCATGCGGAATCCTGGCTCTTGGCGGATTAAATATTGCCAGATAGAAAGTTGACTCCAATGGTGGCTGATTTACACATTGTTTAAGAATTGCAATTTGCTGGTCACTATTATTATTGCTACCACTAATTGCGCCATTGCTGCCGGCATTACACCCCATTAAGGCTGCAACCATTAACAACAAGAGCATCATACTGTTTTTATTCATAATTAAAAGCCTTTCCAAATCTTTTATTCGTAGCGATGTCGCAATTATAACTAGTCAGTGTAGACTTGACAATAAGCAAATTTGCTTATTGTCAAGTTTTGTTAATTTTGAAATAATGACGGTAGCGGAAAAAATTCCGGTTCTATAAAGGAAGCCATCATGAAAAAACAACATGCAATTATTACATCTTTAATCTCAGTTTGTATTTTAACCGGCTGTAACAGCGGCTCGAATGGTTCAATCGAAAACGAAAATGTAGCGAATACAAATTCTACTACCGTTACGCAGAATAATAACTCAATAATAACCAGCAAGACCACAACCCAAACAACGACAAGCAAATTAATTAAGGCAGCTTATGTTCAACTGGATGCAAGTGGATCATTAAGTGCAATCAGCAGCAATGGTTATAAAGCGGCAAATGTAATAATCTTTGGTTTTGCCGATACTTCCTCGTCAACTACTAATTCCACCTACAAAACCGCAATTCAAAACGCGATTAATTCGGAGTCTTCCGGCACCGTAAATTTGCTGAGTATCGGCGGGCAGACTGTTAGTTCAATGAGTGACACTGCTACGATCGTCAGCAATATAACGACCCAGATTAGTGCCTATAACAGTGAATTAACTGGCGGCAAAATTGATGGTGTTGATCTTGATTTAGAGGGCGGTTTTACTGCTGAACAAATTAAAGCTCTAGCCTCTGGATTTAAAACTAACGGCTTAAAAGTATCGGTCGCACCGCAAGTATATTTAAGTAGTGGCAGCGAAGTCGATAGTAGCAATCCGACTAATCTAGTACTAACTTCCGGTTCACCATATTCAAATCAAAGCAACTATACCCCGGCAATTGCCGGCGGCTATGTTGATTATGTAATGGTACAAACCTACAATACCAGCGGCTGGACAATTAAATTAAACAATAACAGCTATGCCGAAAATCAGGTTGGTTTTTTTAAAGCCGTTGCAGCAGCATTAAATAACACGGTAAAAACCAACTGTAGTGGTTATGAAAGCAACACCACCAGTATCTGCATCCCTACCTCGAGCGCTGTCGTTATTGGAACCGTTACCAATGCCGGTGCCGCGTCAAATAGCGCCAATATTTTTGGGGTGAGTGCCGGCAATAGTTATGATCAGGCAAGCATATTGGCTAGCTTAGAGAGTGATATTCAAACCATGCAGACAGACAGCAGCAACTATAAATATTTTGCCGGAGTAATGATGTGGTCTCTAAATAATGATTATTACCCAAGCGGCTGGAGTGACACCTCTGCCGGAGTCGGAGCTTTCAGCAGCAAGATTTTTGGTGCCGAATTAGCACCTGCTGCCACTAAAAACCTGCAGGTTCAATTTACCAATAATGGCCAAAATACCGGGGTAACAATTACCCTAATTGTTAATGGTTTATACTATCCATTTTATGCCAACAGCGGTTCCAATCAGTCAATTTCTGCCAGCAGTTATGCTCAATGGTGCTCGGCTGATGCCGCTTCTGATACCTGCCCCGATTCGTGGAATCTTGACCAAATAACAGTTGACAGCACCTTTACAGTACAAGTGACACCGGATAATGGCACTGCTTGGAGCTGTTCAAGCGGCGGCAAATTAAGTTCAGGTTATCACAACATTCAGGTTAATAATGATTATAAATCCTGTGCCATATCATGATCTCAATCGGCTTAAAACTAACATCATGAAAAACAAATATAAATTCAAAAAATTACGCTGTTACAATTACCCCAAAAGACCAATTTGTATTGGTGTTGACATTATTACAATTTAACTATTTTTAGGAATATACCATGAAAAAATCTTTAATTCTCAGTTTACTAATCGCGGCTGGATTTATTGTTGCCTGTAACGGTGGCGGTACAACGAGCAACACTCCCAGCACCGCCCAAGTTTCCTTTTTACCAGATGGAACCGCCGTGTTGCCGGATGGCACATATCTTTCGGTTTCGTCACAATTATTGACTATCGACAGCAGTAAATCCGCCCAAGCAGTCATTAAAGTCAGTGGTGCATCAACTCTAGAAAAATTGGGATTACAGATACAACCAACTGGCAATCTAAGCGGAACCGTTGCACAACAAGACCCGCAAGTAGGAAAACTCAGCATTCTTCCCAATAATACCGCAAGTGGTCACTACCGTCTGAATTTAGTGGCCACCGGCTTGAACGGTTCACCGGTAGTTGCCAGTTTAAGTATCAGTGTAAAAAATCACTCAATGGTTAAAGCCGCCTATGTCGATATGTCGGCGCCAACTTCACTAGCACAAATCCAGTCTGCTGGTTATAAGGCCGCGAATGTGATAATCTTTGGTTTTGCCGATACCACAACTTCTGCCACAAATGCGACCTACCTTGCCGCAATTAAGACGGCAATGGCAAGCGAATCTAGCGGCACAATCAATCTGTTGAGTATCGGTGGCGCAACCGGACAGGCCAGCGCAATGACCGACACCACTAAGGTCGTTAGCAATATCAGCACCCAAATTGAATCATATAACGCTAATTTATCGACCGGCAAAATTGACGGGGTGGATCTGGATCTCGAAGGCGGATTTAGTGCTACTCAAATCAAAGAACTGGCGGCAGGTTTTAAACAAAAGGGATATGTTGTCGGTATCGCACCACAGGTTTATGCCAATTCCTGGAATGGCGCAGTATCCAGCAGTAATCCAACTAATCTGGTTTTGACTTCCGGCTCACCAAATTCGTTGCAAAATAATTATCAACCAGCAATTACCAGCGGCAATGTCGATTATATTTTTGTGCAAACCTATAACTCTGGAGGCTGGACAATTGATGGGTATTATGAAAGCGATGTCCGATTTTTTAAAGCTACCGCAGCGGCATTGAATAATAGCGTAAAATCCGACTGTTCGGCATATACAGAAAGCAGTTCTTCGATTTGTATTCCTGATACAACTTATGTTACGGTCGGTACCGTTGCCAATGCTGGCTCGGCTTATAGTACCGCTAATATCTTTAATGCCTACTGTACCTCAAGTTCATCATGTGCTTCCGGTTCTTATAACCAAAGCACGATTTTAACGGAATTGAAAACCAATATTGACAGCATGATTGGCGACACCACTAATTATAAATACTTTGATGGCGTTATGATGTGGTCGTTAAATACCGACTATATGCCAACCGGATATTATGATTATGCCGCAACCGCCGGGGCATTCAGTTCAACCATTTATGGCGCCGAAAGCGGTGGTAGCTCGAGTGGACCATATTTTATTCTGCAAATTTCCAATACCGGAGCCGGAACTAGCAGTTATCCATATGCCACCGCTAGTTTAACTATCAATGGCTTGAACTACGAATTTGGTGATTTAAGCTCTGCTGGTAAAGATACCGCGCTGGCGGCTGGAAGCAGTAAATCCTGGGGAACTTTGGCCTCCGCTCAGGATCCCAATACCTCATCGTATGTAACCGATAGCTGGAATCTGGATAACCTCTTTTCCGGTGGAAATACTTCAATAACCGTATCTGCATTGCAGATAAATGAATATACCTCTGCCGACAAGACCTCAGCCAAGTATGTCAATTGCACTTCCACGCTTAATTACACTAAGCTGGAAACCGGCCATACTTACAATGTAATGGTAAATCCGGATTACAACAGCTGCGCGATAGAAAAGGTCAATTAGTTTATATTTATCAAAAAAGCCCCATACCTGCTAGTGGGGCTTTAATTCTTCACCAATGTCACACCGTTAATTTTAGAATATAGTAACCAATAAATAAATCACCTATTACTAAAACTCACATTCTTCTTATCACTGTCTAATCGATTAATTTATCTCAATAATAAATTCTTGGGGATAAAATTGGCATAGCCCAACGCGATCGCCTTATCGACCAATACCCGCGAGGAAAAACCACTGACACCAAATTTAGGACAGAGTTTTTCGCCAATAACTTTGGTGGCAACATACGTCCGTGAACGCCCCAAAGCCGTTGCAATCTGTGCCTGAGAATAACCCAGCATCAATAAAGACAGTACTTTTAATTCTTCGGCATCAAGCGCTAAATCGCAAAAATTCTCCAAGGCGATAGTTTTAGTATTGAATAATGCCGCTTGGCGTTCCAGAAGTTCAGATGCCACTCGTGAGTGGGCAATGCCTTGGTAAGTAAACTGAAAACCAAAGCAACTGCCATCCGGTGCAAACAGTGGCGTGTTAAGCCCAAGATTTAGCTTACCATCCTGACGGACATCGCGAACAATAAATTCCTGCGCGGAGGGCCTTTCGAGCATCCGCCGATCCAGTTGCCGGCAGAAACGCGAAATCTCCGAATTACAGATATCACTATCACTGGAAGTCGGCAAGCCAATGATATCATTGGCGCGCAAATTTCCTTTAAGTGCAGCGGCATAGGGTTCATTAACAAATAACGTTGAACCACCAATCTGGCGGATGCCGATTTCACTCGCCGAATGAACAAAAGTTGAATAATACGGCAAGACCACCCGTTCAATGTAATTTTCCAATATCAATTTATCGCTCATTGCACCCCTCCGCAAATAACAGATTTTTAGGCAACAAATACTGTAATCCGGTCGCGGCGGCAGCGTCAACAACCAGGCGGGCAGAATAGCCGGAAATTTTGAACAACGGGCAGAGTTGCTCGTAAATAATTTTTGCCACATTTGAGCGCGAACATTTTAAATAGTCCGCAATGTCCTGTTGCGAGTATTGCAGCAACAATAACGCCAGAACAATTTGTCCATTGTGATCTAAATTAACGGCAAAAACATTATCCAAGGTAATTCTGTCATGGTTAAAGCGGGCTCGATGACGTGAAAAAATCTCACGATTAACCAGTAATTCCGACAACGGGCGATGTAAAGATTGATAGGCAAAAAATTCACCCGTCGGCAAAAATAATGGCGTCGATGTTACATGGGAAACCGGATATTTCTGACTCCAGTCAAAGAGTAAAAAATTCACTGGCTGACGGGTATGCTGCAACCCAGCGATCAATTGCAAAGAACCCTGATTAAATTTATTCCAGCTGGCAATTTGCTGCAATTCGATCAATGGCGTCTCAAGAAGTATCTCTGCTGGCGCACTAAACAAATGCTGAGAAAGACTGTCGGTAATAAAGAATAATTCGCCGTTATTACCGCGTACCGTCATTTCCAGATTGCTGTTCGCATAACTTTTACAAAACGGTAGAAAAACTTCCTGAAGATAGGTTTCAGATTCCACTTTTGCCTCTTAATTTTACATTAACCAATAAATTTACTACTACACCAACCACCACCAAAACCACTAAGTTATTATTTTAACACAAAGAATGTCGCTGTTACATATATCACGCACGCTATTACAGCTAAAATCTCACTATCGAAATACATAAATCAACCTCATAAAAAATAAACTATTACCAAATCGGATAACCATGTAATAACATCTCCCGATAAATCAACTGAATCCGTTGTGGCGCAATTATTTTTGCTGCCATCATCTGTGCAATTGCTTCAGCTCTATCAATGACTCGATATTCTTCGTGATGTTCCGGAAATATTATTGGCGGTAAATCCTGCATCTGAGAACTTGCCAAAAGGCCGTTAATCCGAACTAAATCGTTGTGCTGGATTGAGTAATCACACATAAATTTACCGTCAAACAGCGATGAAAGTTCGCGCAAATAATGACTCACAGTGTCAACATCTAATTGCGTGTTCAAGGCACCATACTCCCACAGCCGAGAATTGCAATTGTAGGTCGAATAACCATGCTGTTCAAGAAGCGACTCGATTACACTGTATAATTGCCCATGGTAATCTCGCTGCGTCTCAGTGATTAACTGATTATGCAAATTAATTAATAATAACAGTTGCTGCCGGACAGAATCGGTAAATTTATCGATTTTCATACGAGAATCACGCTACGAATCAATACATCAATCAATAAACAAACCACAAAACACAATAAAGAATTCCCCAGTCGCAGACAAAGCAACTGACGATCAAATTTGGTTAAGCTTTTCATTGTCTAATCCTTGAATTAGAAAGTATGCGACAAACCAATTGCCGCGGTATTATTGTTAATAAACTTTGGTCCCCAAGTTGACAGGCTATTATCACTGGGAATACTAGTAGTAAAAATAGTGTTATTGGCGACATTACCATACCAAATCTGTCCATAATTAATAAAGACAATCGTCCGTGGATTAATGTTACAATCCAGTTCAAGCACGAATTGCTGATAACCTGTTCCACCAATTTGATTGTTCCCACTGATGGCATCCCACGCCGAACCAGCAACCATGGCATTATTGCCATAAACATAACCGGCTTTGGCAGTCCAATTTTCAATATGCCAACCAATACTGGCGCCAAATTCCTGCGTAGCCAGAACATTTTGATTTAAAGAGCAATAACTGGTTCCTGTGGGACAATTGTAATAATTACTGTTGATGTCCTTGATTGCCCCATTCCCAATCCAGACATTACCGACACCGGCAAAGCCCGGCTGTGAATTCCACCATAACCCCTGACTAATCTGCATTCCGATACCGGCAAACAAACCATCCGGATCATTGTAGCTGAATTCTACCCGGCTAACATAAGGGTTATACGCCATTGGTAAGGTAATCGAATTATTGGGATTGTTGCCAATATAACCGGGAGAACTTCCGCCAACGGTTTGATAGGAACCAATATTATGCCAAGTTTGAGTATTCCAAGTCAGGCTGAAATTACCCGGCGTATAGAATATTCCCCAGTTGATAATTGGTGCGTTATTAAATGAATTCAATGAACCAGCACCGTTGATTGAATTGCCATTGACTCCACCGGTATTAAGATTGCCATCCTGATTAAAGCTATAACCCAAGCTAAAGCTAACATCTTTCCATTCAGGCGAATCGTAACGTACCATTTGCGGTATTACCCGTAACACCCGGTCATAGTTATTGAACGCATTGGCATTGGCACCATTATAAATATCAATCCCGCCGGTATTAGTCCGGAAAGTATTGGAGATATTCCCAATCCGCACCCGCCCCCAATCGCCCTGCAAGCCGATATACGAATCCGAAGAAGCCAGTACATTGCGAGCAGAAGTTGAATTACCCTGAATATAAGCAAAATTATACGGACTTTGCGGAGCCCAATTAGAACCAGAAGTTCCCTGATAGGCTTGCCCAGAAGATATATCCAAGAATTGCTCAATTTGCCAAACTGCAGCAGTTTGTCCATAAATCTGATCGGTTCCACGCATACCAAAGTAAGAACCATAATCCTGTACTGAGGTAGTACCGGGTTGAACAACAGTATCCGATGGAAACGCATCATGTTCGATTGCTGCTGCAACCCGTCCATAAAGCGTAACGTCAGCAAACCCAACTATAGAATAGCCTGCAATCAATCCTGCCAGCAAGGTTCTTGTAATGTGATTGTGAAAATATTGTGCCATATTGTCCTTACATTTGTGGTAATTAAGTATCAGGACAGAATATAGCAAATTGAATATGCCGTCGCCTAGTGACAAATTTGTCACTAGGCAGTTATCTGCAAAACTACTATAATAGCTTCATCAATGCAAATTGATGCTTCATATAGAACCCCATATTGTCCCGGTACCCCAAGTGCCGGGTATTTTTTTAACCAAATTTTATACTATAACGCCATTTGATTAAGGTTATATCATGAATTACTATCTGATAATAAAACTGCTGATTTCTGCCAGCATCATTGTTGCAGTTAGCGAGCTATCCAAAACCAATCGCTTCATCGGGAGCTTTCTGGATTCTTTGCCGCTGGTTTCTATTTTGTCAATCTTGTGGTTGTACAAAGATACCCGCGACACGGGTGCGATTGCCGATTTATCGATGGGGATTTTCTTTTTTGTGTTGCCATCATTACCGATGTTTCCGCTATTTTCATGGCTGCTTAAAAAGGGAGTAAATTTTTATGTGAGTTTGTGTGCGGCAATTTTGTTTTTGAATTTTTGCTATTTTTTAGCAAATTTAGTCTATAAAAAATTAAATTTAATCTAAGCGTCTAATTAAAGATCTTACATAGCCTCCAAAATGGTAGCTTACACTACCATCTTATATCAAATATGACATTAATCCAAATAGATAGTCTCCCCCAGTCTTAGACAGTGTCATCATGAAATCTTAAGCCACATAATCAAACAACGTATCTGAATAGCTGCTAAAAATGACTTCGTATTTTTTGCATATCTTGTAGCAATACCTCGCCAGCTCTTAATGTATAAAAAAGCATTCTCAACC
>JBPOJK010000073.1:0-15316 GCA_052033675.1 Pseudomonadota bacterium | reverse complement strand
GTCGTATCTAGAGGAGTAAGCAATATATGGAATTCCATTCGAATCTAAAACCATATCTGAGCCATTGGTAGATAATGATTCGATGTTGCCCCGCGTTTGCCAGCCATTATCAATCGTATAGGTCATTACTAGACCAGTACTGGTAATGAATTGATTAAGAAATGATATATAGGGCTGGTTATTGGCATCTAATGCTAAGCTAATATTGGTTGCTTGACCAGTTGAAAACCCTGGGGTACCAACTGATTGCCAACTTTCAGCAGTATATTTCACAACTGTAGCCTTGAAATCATAATTATTATCGCGATAGGCTAGATAAGGAGTGTTATTTGAATCTAACGCCAAACTTAAAAAGTCCACACTAGCTTCAGATGCAAAGTTCGTACCAACCGTTTGCCAGACACCATTTGCAAATTTCATTACTGATGCTTGGGCGCTATCACTATTGGCATCGAGGAAAGCTACATACAGAATACCATTGGAACCGATTGCAAAATCAATAGGATCATTTGAGCCCAAGGGCGTAAAAAATACTGGATCCGAAAATCCTGGGTTGCCAACAGGTTGCCAAACATTACTTTCAAATTTCATTACTGTAATCCGGCTCTCATTAGCAATATCAATATACGCGACATACGGAATATCATTATAGACCTTTAATACGGCTTTTTGCGCCATTCCGGCAGAAAAACCGGCATTTCCGACAACTTGCCATGATTTGATAATTTCGAAGTTGATGTCAGTTGGGGTAAATGCCACTGAGCCTTTATTGGTTATTTGCAGGCTATAGTTATCCGGCTGTGCATAAGGTATAGTTGTAATTGTCATCCTACAAGTTGGAACATTGCTACTAATGGTGCAGTTATTGGATGACAGGTTAACTGGTGCTGAACCATTTAGTGTTGCCGAAATTACTTGATCATCAACCTGATAACCACCGCTTAAGGTTGCGGTAATTATGAAGCTTTCATTGGCAGTAATTGTTCCCACCGATTCAGGAGTTCCTTGCGAGGTAGTAATCACAATAGATGGACCGGGGAAGACCGTAGCGTAGATGGTATTATTAGCTACGGCAATAGCTGTTCCATCCGGATGTAGTTGGTCATTCCATGACATGGTTAGCTTACTTAAATCCAGCTCAAAACTACCGCTGGTGGTGGTTGTCAAATTTATAATCAGTTTACAGCTACTGTCAGCCGCCAGATTAATCGGAGCTTGTGCACTACCGCAAGTTGTCGCTGCAGTATCAATGTTCCAGCCATCCGCAAGACCAGTATCGGTGCTAATGTGAAAATTACTCGCAGCCATGGTACTAGTATTACTGATGGTATAAACCAGACTTGCTGCTGTTTCCTGCTGAACGTGATATGGAAAAGTACTGGTTCCGCTACCAAACACGAATCCGCTTGATTCAGTCAGATTCACCGCTGGGTTGGCGGCACCGGCTTGCAAAATAGTGGCATTCCAGTCAATTGAATCTGTTTGAACCGCTGCGCCACTATACGGACTATAACTAATGGCAAGTTTTCCAGAGACGTCCTCAGCCGCTGCGGTGGTTGGTCCAAAATTAATTGTCAGGTTACACGATTCTCCGCTAGCTAAAGCGTTGCCACAGCTATTATCGGCAATTGTAAAAGTGTTGCCGGTCAGGAGCGAAGATAAATTAGTTGCCGTGCCATCACCCTGATTTTGAATAGTGATTTTTTGGCTGGTTTGATCGTGGTTGTTGTTGATGATTGAATTAAATGCAAGGTCTTTGGGTAAAATCGCCAAGCTGGCATAAGATTGATTGGTTTGATAGCTTACTGTCGTTGAAGTTGAGGCAGTTGCGCTGCCGGTTGCGGTCAAATATGTATAATTAGCACTAAGGGTTACGATTGATTCCGCTGTCACTGTCGGATTGGTATAGATTAGTCTTAAATTGCATGACTGCTCGGGTGCTAACGGTTTATTTAACGCGCATGGATTATCCACATCGGTGGTATTTAACGAAAAAATATCCGGCAGCGATGAAATGACCAGCGATTCGATATTATTACCGGTATTGGTCAGGGTAACTAAGGCGCTTTGGGTTGGATTAGCTGTGGTGGCGATAAAGTTTAAGGTATCGCTGCTACTGATTTTTAATCCGGCGACCGCATTGGTTCCCGTGTAATGTACCGTCGTTTTCGCATAGCTTGGATTGGTGCTGCTGGTTGCATTGTAGCTGGCTACCACCGTACTGCTGCCACCAATTGGATTTGCTGCATCAAACTGAATCGTATAATTACAGCTTGCGCCAGCAGCCAAACTACTACCACAAGTAGTATTTAACTTACTGAGATTGTTACCGGTCGTGATGGTGAGATTGTTTAACGAACCATTTCCGCTATTGGTTAAGGTGAGTACCTGTTGGGTATAATCAGAATTCAATATGCTATAATTTGGCTGCATATTAAGAATTCCGGTTGGTGTTGCAGAGGATATCACTTGAATTGTGTTAGCATTATTTTTTGCGGCAGTTGATACCACGCTACCATTTTTAGCTAATTGAGCATAAAAAACCGTTTGCCTTGTTCCGGCAGGGATGGTTAATAAAATCGGCACCACCGAGTATTGACCAAGATTGCTCAAACCGCTGCCGCTATTACCAAATAGTGGCTCGGCATCCAGATGATTACCGGTGCTGTCAACCAAATTAATGGTATTAAAACTCCCCGCGGTTGCTGATGTTACCACTGCGGTGACAATAACTTTGGTGGGGTCGGCAAGATTACCCAATACCGCATCGGGATATAGGAGCGTAACACCTGCCGCGCCGCTTTCTTGATTATCCGGAAGCGGCTCTAGACCTATCGTTGTGCTTAGTGTCGGAGTACTGTCATCAATTAATGATTTTATTTTGGAAATAAATTTATCGGTTATATTCGAACTTGCGGTCGTTGCCTGCAAAGTAAAACTGCCGGCATGGGCATTTGCCGAAACGGTCGCATAAACAGTACAATTGCCACTATTAACCGCCAGATTATTGCATTTGCCGTAATCAATGGTAATAGTTCCGCCGGTGGTATTATTGGCAATGCTGTAGGTCAAATTATTTAGGGCTTTGCTTCCGGAATTGGCAACTACCAATGGAATCCGATTGGCTTGATTATTTATTCCTGTTGGGTAAGAAACCGGGGCAGTCATAGCTACTGCGGTAGTGCCGTTGTTACTGGGGGTGTCGCTATTGCTGCTGGAACCTCCGCCGCCACATCCAATTAGAAGGCTTGCAAAACAGCTAATTGTTAAAAATTTCGAAAAGTAATTCATGGAAAATTTCCTCTACAGTATTAGTTAGTTACTAATGGTTGAATTATTGCGGATAAATGTTTGTATGCGTATTGCTTGGCATCGCTCAGGGTATCAAATTGAATGGTCTGTTTTTTATTGTTGCAGGCGCATTCGCTGGCTATCATTAATTCAGCACGATTACCGATTTGAGTAATGGTATAAAAATAAGCCAAGCCATCATGTGAAAATGACAGCTTGCGATTTTTGCTAATTGACCAATTTAACTCATTTATTCTAATTTGACTCACGTCCGGCCTCGCTTAAATTTTTAATAAAACTCCAATGTTGATGTTGAATATGCCGACCAAGCCGCCAAGTTGAAGTTTCATGTTCATAAATAGCTAACAGTATCAAAATGATAACTGGAATAAATATTAGAAGTAATGTTTTAAACTTAATCATTTGCTAACCTTTACAGATAAAGTATGAGTATTACCCTTTAGAAACACGTTGTGTGAAATAAAATTAATCACATTTCATCGTCAATTAATTTAACGGTATATAACCGAATATCTTCAATAGTTGCCAAGCGTTTAACCAGCTCCTGAAGTTCCAGCTCATAGAGTTTTTTTTGGAAATGATGTTTTTCCTTGGTAAGTTTGTGTTGAATGCGTCCGATGCGTGTACGAATTTCCGCGGTCTGGCGATTGATATAATCCAGAACTTGATCAATCATTTATTTAAACCTCAATAATTGTTGTTTGCGGGCTTTTAGTTTGGCAATTGTTTGATAGAGCATTAGCTGTTTGCTATAAAGTATTTTTTGTACTGCCGGAATTGCTGAATGAGTGTTCTTGTATTTTTCAATTAACTGATAATTTTGCAGTATTGACATATCAAGTTGATGAATTACATTATTTTGTGCCATGGTGTTTGCCTAAAAAAATAGGGCTGCATTTAAAAACTAACAGCCCCCTAATTCCTCAGGAAAGAGAACGTATCATGAAAGAGGGATATTCTAGCATTGCACTTGATGGTAAAAACAGTGCTAAATTTGCATAATTCACTATCCGCTTTTGCATTATTGTCAAACATTAAATTTTCTATCAGGTGTAACATCAATTTGCAAGTCATGGAAACTCAGTAAACAGCCCTCAGAGAACTTCCGGGCTAGTTCAAATTGCGCATATGCTATAATTATGACCTTAATTAAACAGGACAGATAGATAAATGAATAAAACTTTTCTCCCTTTTGCCTTGCCGGATATCGGTGAAGAAGAAATCACCGAAGTAGTAAAAACTTTGCGTTCCGGCTGGGTTACCACCGGTCCCAAGACCAAAGAATTTGAACAAAAATTTGCCGAATATTTAGGTGGCGGTGTTGAGGCAATTTCAGTTAATTCGGCAACCGCCGGGCTGCATCTGGCATTGGAAGCGTGCGGTGTTGCTGCTGGTGATGAAGTGATTGTTCCAACCCTAACTTTTACTGCCACCGGCGAAGTGGTTCGCTATCTGGGCGCTGATACGGTTTTTGTTGATTGTGATCCGCAAACGCTATGTATTGATATTAGCCAAATTGAGAGCAAAATTACCGCCAAAACCAAAGCCATCGTTCCGGTGCATATGGCGGGGCTGGCCTGTGATATGGAGGCAATTCTGGCAATCGCCAAAAAACATAACCTCAAAGTAATTGAAGATGCCGCGCATACCTTACCCAGCAAAATTAATAATGTGATGGTCGGGCAGCATGATTCGGATGCGATAGTTTATAGCTTCTATGCGACCAAAACGATTACTACCGGTGAGGGCGGAATGGTAGTTACCAAGAATCCGGAACTTGCCAAACGCTGTCGGGTAATGCGTCTGCACGGAATTAACCGCGATGCCTTTGATCGCTATACATCAACCAAACCGGCGTGGTATTATGAGATTGTTGCACCGGGATATAAATATAATTTGACTGATATTGCCAGTAGCCTCGGTTTGTGCCAATTAGCTAAGGCCGATCGTTTTCAACAACGCCGGCAGGCAATGGCCGAGCGCTATTTGCGTGAACTTACTGATTTGCCGCTGATTATGCCACCACAAGTTAAGAATCCGGCGACCGATTTACATTCATGGCATTTATTTTGCTGCCAATTAAATACAAGCAAATTAACTCGCGATGAATTTATCCAAAAAATGAGTGATAGCGGAATTGGTACCTCGGTACACTTTATTCCATTACACTTGCAGCCGTATTGGCACGAATATTATCATACCAAGGCTGAAGATTATCCGGCGGCGACCAATTATTTCAACAATGCCGTGAGTTTGCCGTTATATACTAAAATGACTGATGCCGACCAAACGTTGGTGATTAATACCATTCGCCAGATTTTGGGTTAAGCTGGTGTTAATCAAGCGACTTTTCGATATCGGTTGTGCCGGGATTGGGTTATTGGTGCTATCGCCGCTATTATTGGTGCTGGCGTTAATCATCAAAATTACTTCGCCTGGTCCGGTGTTTTTCCGGCAAACCCGGGTTGGAATGAAGCAAAAACAATTCCAGATTCATAAATTCCGGACGATGGTAGTTGATGCCGAAAAAAAAGGCATTAAGATTACGGTCGGGCGGGATCCGCGGATAACTGCCATTGGAGGTTTATTGCGTAAGACCAAGCTTGATGAATTGCCGCAATTACTGGATGTGGTGATTGGTGATATGTCATTGGTTGGTCCGCGTCCGGAAGTTCCCGAATACGTCAAATATTATCCACCGGAAGTTGCGGCGTTAATTTTTAGCGTTCGACCGGGGATTACCGATTGGGCATCCATTAAAATGATTGATGAAAATCAGTTATTGGCTAAAAGTGCCAATCCGGAAACCGCGTATATTGAACAAATTTTACCGGAAAAGCTCGGTTATGCCGTCAAATATGTAAAAACCCGCACTCTATTTCTAGATATTCGTCTGATCTTCTTAACTATCATTAAAATTTTTACCCGTTAACCCGGGGAGAGCCTCATGTTCCAACTGATTCGAGATAAAATAGCTTATTTATTTAAATGGGAAATTCTGGCATTGCTGGTGGTTGACTGCCTGTTATTACCACTGGCGCTGTTTACTGCCGTGTGGTTGCGCCTGGGTGCCGAATGGGATCCCAAAATTACCCCGCATTTATGGTTGTTTTTCTCATTGCCGCTGTGGACGGTACCGCTATTTATTCAGTTGGGCTTATATCGCGCAATTATTAAATTTCTTGACGATACCGTAGTTTATATTGTTTTTCTTGGGGTGACTGCCTCGGTCTTGGTGTTGACGGTATTGATCCATTTTGTTCGTGCGGATGCTTTTCCGCGCTCGGCGATCGTGATTTATTGGTTATTCGCTCTGGTGTATATCGGTGGCAGTCGCTTTATGTTACGTGGAGTCTTGCGCAAGATTGGTTATAATGCCCAAGCCAAAGCAGTAGCAATTTATGGTGCCGGGAGTGCTGGTGTTCAATTGGCGACTTCGCTAATTCATGGCAACGAATATGCACCGATGTTTTTTGTTGATGATGATCCAAGTAAAGCCCATAAAACTATCCGCGGCTTAAAAGTCTATCCGCCGGAAGAGTTAGTGCACGCCAGCAATATCTACCATGTTGAAGAGGTTTTATTGGCGATTCCATCTGTCCCATTGAGCCGCCGCCGTGAAATTATTAACAATCTTGAACAACACTCAATTTATGTCCGTACCTTACCGGGATTAGCCAGCATCGTTAGCGGTGAATTGAAGTTTTCCGATATCAAAGATGTTGATATTGAGGATTTATTGGGGCGCTTGCCGGTGCCACCGAATACTCAGTTATTGACTAAAAATATTGTCGGCAAACGGGTATTGGTCACCGGTGCTGGTGGTTCAATTGGAAGTGAGCTATCCCGGCAGATTGCAGCACTTAATCCGGAACAATTGATTATCCTTGATTCTTCCGAATTTGCTTTATATAATATTGAGCAGGAGTTACGCAATCGCTTTGCGTATGTGAGTTTGGTGGTGGTTTTGGGCAGCGTTACCAATAGTAAGTTAATTGCCGCAACGCTTGATAAATATCGGGTTAACACTATTTACCATGCGGCAGCCTACAAACATGTGCCGATGGTCGAAGCCAATCCGCTGTCGGGATTAGAAAATAATGGGGTTGGTACTTATGTAGTTGCCGAAGCCGCCTTAAAAGCGCGGGTTGATAATATGGTGCTGATTTCGACCGATAAGGCGGTACGTCCGACCAATGTCATGGGTGCCAGCAAGCGTTTGGCAGAGCAGATTTTGCAGGCGTTTGCCGCGATTTCGGGGCATACGGTGTTTAATATGGTGCGTTTTGGCAATGTCTTGGGCTCATCCGGTTCAGTGGTGCCGTTATTTAAACGCCAGATTAAGGTTGGTGGACCAATTACGGTGACCCATCCGGATATTATTCGCTATTTTATGACTATTCCCGAAGCGGTACAATTGGTTATTCAAGCCGGTAATATGGCGCAGGGAGGAGAAGTCTTTGTTCTGGATATGGGTGATCCGGTAAAAATTGTTGATTTAGCGCGTAAAATGATCTATTTAAGTGGTTTGACACTTAAAGATGCCGAAAATCCGGGCGGCGATATCGAAATTAAATATACCGGTTTGCGTCCCGGTGAGAAACTCTATGAGGAGCTCTTGATTGGCAATAGTCCGGATAAAACCGAGCATGAGCGAATTATGAAAGCAAATGAAAAGTTTATTCCAATGGACAAGTTAAAGCCTAACTTATTATTGCTGCATGATTTTGTCCGTAATAATGAAGTAGTGCCGGCACTGGAATTGTTAAAAGAGTTGGTGGTTGAGTATTCGCCAAGTATCCGCTAAAAGGAAATCAAATTTGCAAAAAAAATATCTTGTTGCTCTCGTCGGTGGCGGTTTATTAAATATTTCCAGTTGTTATGCCGTTGGTAGTTTATTATTTGAGTCGGCGGTTGAATCAGCACCCAATAAAATGAGCGAATCGGCAATTTTGGCAGCCTATGACGGCGTTATCGGCAATGCCCCTAAGAATGACACCGTTACTTCCGCTGGGATTGGGGTTCAGGAAACACCAAATAATACACAAGGCTATTTATTTTTCTCGCAAACGCTGGCGAACCAAATTTATTATGAAGCGCGGGTCTGGGGTGCGTATAACTATATGACCCAAAATCCATTGTTTGATTCGGTTCCGGTTTCAAGTATTCAAAATCCGCTGGGGAGTGGTTTTAGCGGGTTTTTGGGTTATAATTTCCATGTTAATGAATATATTGATATGACTCCGTATGCGCGGCTAAATTATTTCCATAATTTTCAACTGGTCTATGAAGATAAAAACGGCAATTACATTAATTCAACTACGTTGGGCGGTTATTTGGGATTAAAAGTTTCATTTTTGCAAATGAAGAAATATTTCACCCCGTATCTAAATTTTTGGATGGGGTTTCAGCAAATAGCGCTGGTTGGTAATATGCAGGAAGGTGTCAGTTCCGGCATAACGCAAACTGCCACGGTTGATCAAATTGTTGCCAACACTCAAATTGGCTTTGGTTTAAAAGTTGCTAAGGATATCAGCTTAATTCCCTACTGGCAATATCAGACAGCTGCCAATTATCCGGATGGATTGGCAATGACTTCGGTGGCTAATGGTGGTTTTGGAATTAACCCGCAAACTAATTCCATTCAAATTATTGGTGCCAAGCTGGCGGTTAGTTGGTAGTTAGGGTTACGGTGCTGAAATAAATACCGCGAATTCCGGTGGTTGATATAATCGAAAATATATTGTAAAATCTTTATTGAAAGCATAGGGTTACTGCTGTTTGCAAAGGGCGGTAATTTATTGCGGGGAAAGCATTTTGTTATTACATAAAAAAATAATTGTGAGTGTTATTGGTTTGTTATTGCTAAATTATGGCATTGCACAAACGCCGGTAGTAAATAATGAATCAGCAGTTGCACTACCTAAAATGACCGAATCACAAATATTGGCTAATTATAGTGGTGTCACCGGCACTGCGCCCAGAGGTTATGCTATTTCATCTGCCGGAGTCGCGGTTGAACAATGGCCAAATGCGGCACAAACTTATCTATATTTTAGTCAAAATCTAAAAAATGATGTTTATTATGAAGTCCGTGCTTATGGGCGCTATAATTACAAAACCATGAATCCGGTCTTTAGCAGCGTTCCGGTCTCGAATATCAGCAATCCACCCGGATATGGATTTACCGGAATTTTTGGCTATAATTTCCACCCCTCCGAATTTATGGATATTACGCCTTATGTGCGTTTCAATTATTTGAATAATATGAATGTGGTTTATGAGGATAGTAACGGTAATTTTATCAATTCGGTTGGTTGGACGGCATTTATCGGTTCTAAATTTACTTTTAAAGTATCAAAAGTTTTTACACCATTTTTTAATTATTACGCCGGTTATCAACAGGTAAATCTTAGCGGGAATTTAACCGAGAGTACCAAGCCTAATCAAGTCTTAACCGCGCAAGTTGAGCAATTGTTGTCGATTTTTGAAGTCGGTGCAGCATTTAAAGCCTCACAATCAATGAGCATTATTCCTTATTTTGATTATGTAACCTCGGCGAATAACCCCGATGCTACCGCCGCCGCGCCATACTCACAAGGTGGATTTAATATTTCTCCGTTAACCTCTACTTTTCAGATTGTTGGGGTAAAGCTCAATTACGCATGGTAGGCTGAAGTGTTATTGGGGTATTTTTACCGCCGTTATTAATGTAATTTTATCAGTGTGTTAGATAGTAATTGTTTAAAGGCGATTAATTGCGATTCCTGCGAATTGCTGGCATTTATTCCGTTGGCAATAAACGAAATCGCATAGGGATGCTTATCTGCGGCAAAATAATAGCCGGAATAGGCTTTGACATCATTTAACGAGCCGGTTTTGACAAACAGCTGTTGTTTAAATTGTGGAAATTCATTCTGCAAGGTACCATCACCGGGAGTTGGCAAGCTGCTTAAAAATAATGCTGATTCGGGTGTTTTATAGAAGCTGGTTAATAATTCGGTCATATTTGCCGGGCTTAGTTGTTCGTGCCGTGACAATCCCGCGCCGTTTTCCAACACCAGTTCCGGAAAACTAAATTTAGCCTCCAAAATTCCGCGATAATAGCGCTGGCTGTCATGGTAGGTATTATGGTTGCTGGTTTTATAAGCCCCGAGACTCAGAAATAACGTCTTAGCATACAGATTATTACTGTCTTTATTCATGGTAATCAGTAATGAGCTAAGCGGTAAGGAGCTATTTTCATCCAATAATTGCACGCTGGTTGGAGTTGGTGCATTTTTAATTTTGCCGCTATATTTGATTTGTTGTTGCGCCAAGAGTTGTTTAATTACTAGTTGGTTATATTTAGCGGGTGGCAACAAATTCAATTTGAAATTTTTATTATTGCAGCTTAGCGGGAGAGTACCATTTACGGTTACCTGATTTGCCGCGCTTAGGGTTGCGGTTATGTAATTGTCTGGAAGTGGGCAACTAGTAGTGTTTTTGGCAATTTTTAATGCGTTGATGAATTTGATATTTGTTGTCGCCGGAGTTTTAAGGCTAATTTTATTATTGCGAATAGTGATTTTTATCTTACTTAAATTACCATCAATGATCAATCCCGCCGGATTTACTTCATATTCGGCAAGCGGTTCCGGTTGTAATTCAGTCGTGATTACATTGCTATTAAAGTTGTGGCTGTCAATGACAATGTCACCATTAATTTGAGTAATTTTACGTTTTTTTAGGCTTTGAAGCAGATTTTTTAACTCCTGACTAGTTAAAGTCGGATCGCCGCCACCAATAATATAAAGATTACCGTTTAAAGTATTTCCATTGATGCTACCGCTATATGCCAACTGGGTTTTCCAAATAAAATCGCGTCCCAATCCAGTCAGTGCCGCATAACTGGTAACTACCTTCATGTTTGATGCTAGTAGCATTGGGGTAGTTTCGCGATAGCTATAGACACTTTGACCATTGTTTAGATCGACGATACTAATTGCGACTTTATTTTGTAAATTGGCGGGGATTTCAACCGCTAGCGCCGTGGCAAGATTATAACTAAATATTAAACCGACACCCAGTGCCAGCGTTTTTAAGGCAGGAATATACTTATTTTGCGGCGGCACGGTCTAACCTTTTTTGATTGGGGGAAGTCATTAATGGTCGGTAAATTTCCAGCCGGTCACCATCTTGTAGCTGATAGCTGCTTTTCTCATAAATTCGTTTACCAAATACGCCAACCGGCAGCGCCAATAGATCATAGTCCGGGAAAAATATACTCAGCTGCGATTTTATAATTGCATCATCAATAGTATTGTCATCTGCAAGTTCTAATTGAATAATTTTTTGCAGTGTCGGCGTGGCAAAAGCTACTTCAATATTTAGCATAGATTAATTCCGGTAAATTTCGTGAGCTTTTTTGACAAAGCTATCGACGATATTTTTAATGACAATTTCAAAGACCGCACCAATAACTTTCTGGATGATAATATTGCTGAAGGTATAGTCAAGTTTGAATTCTACTTTGCAGCCATGCTCACCCAGTGCGGTAAATATCCAATGACCTTTTAAATGCTTAAATGGTCCATCGACCAAATCCATATCAATCCGCTGGTTGAGGGTATTAACATTGCGGGTAGTGAAATGGGCTTTTACTTTGAGGTAGGAAATATCAACGCGGGCGATTTGCGCATCTGCGCTAGCTGAAATTATCTGTGATGATGGACACCACGGCAGATAATTTTTATAATTTTCAATATCACTTACCAAGGCATACATTTGCGCTGGGGTATAGGGGGTAATGACTGATTTGGTAATATTTAGCATATTTTGTGGCAAGCAACCAAATAATTAATGGCGGTATTGCTACCTAAGCCAAATTTATTCATTAATGGATTATAATCAATTCCAGAAATGGCGATTAATTCAAAACCGCAGCGGTTAAGAATCACCCTTAATTCAGCGGGCTTAATGAATTTTTTATAATCATGCGTTCCTCGGGGAACCAGATTAAAAACATATTCGGCGGCAACTACACCCAATAAATAACTGCTGGCATTACGATTCAAAGTTGAAAAAAAAGCCATCCCACCGGGTTTTAATAATTTAGAACATTCGCGGATGATGTATTCCGGATCGGGAACATGTTCCAGCATTTCCATGCAGGTCAAAATATCATAAGCTTCTGGTGAGCTTTTAGCTTTTTCGCCAATTTCAATACACTCGTAATTTACTGCCAAGCCGCTTTCATAAAGATGAAGTTTGGCGGTTTCAATGGACTGCGGTGCTAAATCAATAGCACTAACCTGAGCGCCAGCTGCTGCCATGCTTTCGGCTAAGATTCCACCGCCGCAACCGACATCAATCAATTGTTGATTACGTGGGTCACAATGATGTTGAATAAATTCAACCCGTGCCGGATTTATTTGATGGAGGGTTTTAAACTCGCCCTCCGGATTCCACCATTCATGTGCCAGTGAATTAAATTTATCAATTTCAGCTTGTGAATACATTATTACATATCCTGATTGCTAGAACTGGCAGACAATTTGCGATTGATTAGATTCAAAAATTCATCACCGAATTTATTCATTTTATTATATAAAAAATTAACGTCGGCAGAGAATTTATTGTATGCCATATAGGCTGGAATCGCTACAAATAAACCAATTGCTGTAGCCACTAAAGCTTCGGCAATACCCGGTGCAACCGATGCCAGTGTTGCCTGTCCGGTATTACCCAAACCAATAAAGGCATGCATGATCCCCCATACGGTACCAAATAATCCGATATATGGACTAACTGAACCAAAGGTGGCGAGAGTTGATAAATGAGTTTCATAGCTATTAAGTTCTTCGTCAATTGCGGCGGTTAATGCCCGTTCAATATTGCTGGTAATCGCATCTTTATTGGTAATACCGCTTTTATTTAAGCGGTTATATTCAGACAGACCGGAGTAAAACATCTGACAAGCCGTGGTTCGGCTGGGTATTGTACTGATTGAATTATAGAGATTGGTAATGCTGTTGCTACTGTGGTACTGACTCAAAAAGCGCTTGGTTTCAGCCTTGGCTTTGGATAACGCCAGCCATTTGCTGAAGATAATTCCCCATGATATGATTGAAAAAACTGCTAATAATAACATCACACCTTTCACTACCAGCGAAGCATTGCTGATGAGTGAAATCATTGAAACTTGTTCCATGCGTCCTCTTCCACTTAATTACAAATAAAACGTTATTTTACCACAAGCGCCAAACTCTCTGCGCTAGCTATTTATTATCACTCCCGGTTAGAGTAACATCGAGTTTTGGAAACGGGATTTCAATATTTTTCTCGCGGAATTTTTCAACAATCATAATATTGAGTTTGTTGCGCACCAGATTGCTTTCATTTAGCGAATCACACGGCCACACCCGCACGAAAATATCAATTCCGGAAGCACCGAGATTTTTGATATATACCGAAGGTGCTTTATCTTGACGGATATTTTCAATTGCGGCAACACATTCATTGATGGTGTTGATCGCCAGGTTTAAATCGGAAGTATAACCAACCGATACTAAAAATTCGACGCTGATATCATTTTGTGAGTGAGTTTGATTTATGATAGTGTCGGTAATAAAGCGCTCATTGGGAATAATGATTTCGGAGCCATCAAAAGCCTGCATTACCGCATAACGGGTAGTAATTTGGGTTATCACTCCAGTCGTGTCATTGATGATAATCCGATCACCGATTTTAACTGATTTATCCAACAAAATGATAAAGCCGCTTAAAAAATTACTGGCAATTTTTTGTAAGCCAAAACCGAGCCCAACTCCAATTGCGCCACCAAATACCGATAGCGCGGTCAGATTAATTCCCAATGTTGGTAGTAACACATAGATACCGACCAATACAATCACAACCTTAGTAATCCGGCTAAGCAACTGCTTTAAATTGGCATCCAGTTCGCGGGCATGCTTAATCCAGCTATCAATGATATTATTAATCCAGAGCATAATTGCGATATCAATTAGCACCAGCCCCAATTGGCGGATCATCAGCCACACCGAAATTTTGGTTTTACCAAAGACCAAATTAACCTGTGACAGATTATCGGCAATTACCGCATCCAGATTAGTAGCCCAGCAAATTAATAAAATCCACAATGCTATTTTGATTAAATTATTGATACGGGTAAAACGGGTATGTTTGGCAAAGGTAATACTGATACCAAAATTAATAATATTAATGGTCATGATACCCAGCGAAAATATCGCAATACTTAGACCCAGTAGGCTATGCTGTCCACTAATTGCGGCATAAATAATACTGGCAAGCATTAGTCCAACGGCAAATACCAATTGAAAACTGATTGATTTTAGCAGTTTGTGAAAAAGTGGGTTTTTTTCGCGATATTTGGAGTATAAAGATTGTTGTAAATAACGATTCGCAAATTGGGCGATTAACCAGGTGAGGACAATTAATCCGATCTGCCACAGACCATTCAAACTCAGTAGTTCATTGATATTACCGGTGTTGATTAGTATAAAACTATCCATATCTAGCCTCCTTATGCGTTATGTATTTTTTGATTAAAAATTGATTATTAAAGCGTTGATTCGCTGGTGGTAATTAGTAATTTTTGGCGGCGGATATATTTGTTATATTCCTGCGAAATTGCCCGATTACTGATGCGAATACTTGATTCTTCGACATCAATTGAAATATTTTCATGGCTACCGGCAACTGCCAAATAATCAGTATGATTTTTATTACCGATACTTTGGGTTGCCAACGTGGTTACAATATTATGATAACTAGGTGTGCTTTCCAGATATAGGTTTAACGCAATTAATTCCTGGCGATCGGTAAATTCGGCAATTGCGAATTGTACTTTATAATTGAGAAATGGTGGGTAGTCATTTTTAGGATTGGAGCAGATGGTGTAGTAGTCATTATGATTACATTCCTGATAACCCAATTTTTGCGCGGTTGCCAATGATGTACCCAGTTTTAAGCCATCGTATCT
>JBPOJK010000214.1:0-2143 GCA_052033675.1 Pseudomonadota bacterium | reverse complement strand
GCTTGGGCTTACAGTTGGCACTGGTGACGGAGTCGGGCTTGGCACCACGCTTGGGCTCGGACTAGGAACCGGCGATGGGCTTGGGCTCACTGTCGGTTTCGGACTCGGCGTTGCACTTGGCGTTGGCGTTGGCATTGGCGAAGTTACCGGACAATTACCAATTATGCTCCAATGTTGGTATGCACCACTATTTTGTGATGGCCGGTTATTTTGCGTCCAGTATCTAGACTGATAAATCGTCGTGCCTTCATAGACTTTCGTACCTGATTTATCATAGACCTCAGTAGGTGACCATTCATCTATACCTCCGCACGGACCAAGATCCGCAACTCCATTCTGCTGGGTATTGGTTCCCAAAGCGGTAGTTGCTGCTATATATAATGACTTGTTGGCATCAGCAGTTTTATACGCATCGTTGTGAACATCCCAGAACCACATTCCACCGAGTTTATATGGTTTGACTAATTTAGCAACTTTCTGTTCGACGATTGCCGGAGTATCGTAGCTAAATACTGAATAAGCACTGTATTTCTCACTACCAACCGCGACTTCTTTACCGGCGGCTGGTGATTTAATTACATTATAGCCATCATCATATGCCCACGCATGATCAATGTATAAATCAGCAGCATTACCTGGGATTGTAGTAAAAAATACATTTTTTGGTAATGGCTGTCCAAATAACCCGCGGTTATCGGTTTTGCTCGGTGGCGAGGTAGGCTCTGGGCAATAATTAGCTGATAACTGGTTTTGTTTTTTGAGCATACAGTTATAACTATAAACTCCAGTATTATCAACCATACCTCCAGCTGGGTAATAATCTTCGGCATTTGGCGCATCGGTAAACAGCATCGGTTTATAAACATCTAACCCAATTGCAACTGGATCCATACTGCCTTTATCGCCATAGCCATAGTTATTAGCAGCTGATGGTTTATTTTTAGTCAACATCTGTCTAGTGTACGTTGGCAGACCCAAAACAATCCGTTGCGGATCTACTCCGGAATCCAATAAATAATTGATTGCCAACGCAACTTCACCAGCGGGAGCCTGATCCATTGGGGTCATCAAGCTTGAATCAGCCGCATCAAACTCTCCATGCGCATCAAAGGCCATCAAGTCCACCCAATCAAAAGTGTTTGCTAGGTCACTCCATTTGATTGCATTATTGCCGGTCATTTTTGCCGGTACTATCGGTAACGCCACGGTTAATACTTTGGTATAGCCTGTCGTTGCTTTTATGTTATCAATCCTAGCCCGTAGAGCTTTAGATAATGCCACAAAGAATGCTGGTTCTTGTGCAAATTGGCTTTGTGGTTTGCCTTGATGTCCATAGCCCGGATATTCCCAGTCGATATTAATACCGTCAAATACTGGATATGATGATGCACCGTCAAGTTTTAGCGTACCACGCAATAATTTGTCACAAGAATCTAAAAAGGCTTGTGCCGCTGGAGAATTAACATCGTAATTCGCATCTTTGGCAAATTGTGACCAACGGGCAGTATATGACCAACCACCTATTGAGGCGATCAACAAAGTCCCGGTGTTATTAACTTTAAATTTTTTGAGTTCCGCATAATTGGCTTTGGCTTTATCAGCTTCGTACGCATTGTCCAAATCACCTATTGTTCCATCTGCTTGTGCTGCCCAACCTGAGCCAATCGCTCCACCGCCGTAGCCAACTGTGCTTGATTTATCCGTACTTAATTTTGGTCCAAAGAACGCATAAGAAATAAAGCTTGGCGCTTTTTTATCAAACACATCCAAATGTTTGGTACTACCAATCCCCTCACCAGATACTACTGAATTCCGCCATTGGTTCCAGTTGGTGAAGTAAGCTCCAGTCCACGTTCCATCAGGTTTATAGAATGACGATGTCGGTAATTCATTCGTGGTTGTCGCAGTTGCCGCTTTGCCTGATGTTACCGGGCTGGCACTTGTGCTTTGTGCCGAATTTCCACTATTACAACTCGCTACCGCTAATGCTGCTGCCAGAGTTGTTATTATGACGCGTTTTTTCATGATAGAGTTCCTTACAAATTGGCTTTTTATATTCGGGTTAAATGAGCTAGCTATGCCGAAATATTACGGCATCTCGTGCTCTCTACTCAATACAAAATTTGGCATATATTTATATGCC
>JBPOJK010000027.1:0-12052 GCA_052033675.1 Pseudomonadota bacterium | reverse complement strand
CCAGAATATATCCAAACGCTGGACAATGCCGATTCGTGACTGGGCTATGGCATATCAACAAATGTTAATCAAGTTTGGGAAAATCTGATTTAAAATGAAGTAGAAATCAGATTGACACAAAATTTATGACGTGCTTGATTATTTTACTTGACCGATATTTTACTTTTTTAACCAATATCGGCTCTAATTAATTTCTATCGGTACTGTCTGATTTTATGGGTCCATTATATTTATTCAAAATTATCGTTAACAAATTAACTGGAAGCACCCGATGAAATCACCGAAAATTTTCGCGGTGGCAATACGCAGAACCTACCCAATTTGAGAATGTCTGAAGATTTTATTGAGCATTGTAATTGTAATAGTCAATCAGCAAAAGTAATTTAGATACGCTCAAACTTATTTGCTCCCTGCTAAGAATGCAGATTTTAGGCTAGAGTCCAGCTATAACTTTTCAGCATTACTTACGTTTAAACCGTAAATACTTGTAAATTTCCATCACCAAAAGCAGCAGCACTGATAAGGCAAACAGCATTAACCATTCCTCTAGATTAACCGGATCGGCGTCGAGAACTTTTTGCATGAAGGGAATATGCGAAACAATCAGCTGGATTATCTGCGCGCCAATCACCGCAATCACTACGAAATAATTATTGCGAAACGGAATTTTAAATACCGAATGATATTCGGAACGGCAATTAAAGACCTGAAAATTCTCTAAAAACACCAGCATTAAAAATAACAGCGTCCGCGCATGCCATTCACTATAGCCCAAATCCAGTAAAATATACCACAAGCCAAAACAGATTCCACCCATGGTTAATCCGGATAACAATGATTCTTCAATCATCAAGCGATTGAAAATGCTTTCCTGACTACTTCGTGGCGGCCGCTGCATTGATTCCGGCTCACCTTTTTCAAACGCAAGTGCAACATCCTGCATACCATTGGTAATCAAGTTAATCCATAATAACTGCATGGCAGTT
Source organism: Pseudomonadota bacterium (assembly GCA_052033675.1). Lineage (GTDB taxonomy): Bacteria > Pseudomonadota > Gammaproteobacteria > Burkholderiales > UBA11063 > Aquella. Next base: position 11,066 of record JBPOJK010000027.1, on the reverse strand, counting down.
AATGGCAATGGTAATCCGACCAACACCGCCAGTAAGAGTAAAAATATTTCGGCAAATGCGGAAGAAATCGACAGATAAGTTACTTTGCGGATATTATCATAGGCATAGCGCCCTTCCTCAACCCCAGCGACAATTGATTTAAAATTATCATCAACAATAATTAAATCAGCACTATCTTTGGTTAAATCACTGCCACTCCCCATCGAAATTCCGATATGGGCTTTTTTCAGCGCCGGGACATCGTTTACCCCATCCCCGGTAACTGCGACAAAATTACCTGCTTGGTAGAGCGCTTCGACAATATACATTTTTTGCAGTGGACTAACCCGGGCAAAAACCCGAATAGTTTTAATCCGTTGTGTCAACGTGTCTTTATGTTCGAGATATAATTGTTCAAATTGGCTACCACTAATCACCTGTTCATCATTATCGGCAATCCCGAGTTCGCGAGCAATAGCCAATGCGGTATGCGGATGATCGCCGGTAATCATCACAACTTGAATCCCGGCATCATGACATTCACTAATCGCCGCCCGCGATTCACTGCGCAGAGGATCAATCATTCCTACCAAGCCATAAAAAATCAAACCATCACGCGCAACATCTTTAGCGATCAATGATTTCCCGGCGACTGCCAGCACCCGATACCCGCGTTGTGCCAATTTATCAATCTGTTGCAAAATATTATCGGCATTAATCGGCACCAATTTACCCTCGCGATCAATCTGCCAAGCAGAGCGTTCCAATAAAGTTTCGGCAGCACCTTTAATAAAATAATAATCTTGATGGTCAAGATTTACCATGGCAGCAGAAAATTTACGCTCGGATAAATACGGCGTTAACTCGCTAAGTGTCAATTGTGGTTTTAAATGTGGGAGAATATTTGCTTTGTAACCAAGCGCTAAAAACGCCAAATCAACCTCATCGCCGCTATGTTGCCAACGATTTTCGGAATCAGAGTAAAATAGTTCTGCTTCATTCGCGGCGCAGCCGGCAATAATCAGTTGCCGCAAGGATGGCGATAGGTTCTCATCAATCTTATTACCAACTATGTCGGTAATTTGCCCGTGATTATCATAACCCTCGCCGGTTACATTTAGTAAACTGCCGTCATTTAGCCAAATTTGGCGAATTAACTGCCGGTTGACGGTCAAGGTTCCGGTTTTATCCGAGGCAATAATATTACAGCTTCCCAATCCCTCTACTGCCGCCAGTTTGCGTACCAATACCTGGCGTTTAACCATTTTTTTGGTGGCAATCGATAAGGCAACCGTAATTGCAATCGGTAACCCTTCGGGAATCGCTGATACCGCTAGCGCAATTGACAAAAAAAGTACTTCGTGCCAGACGAAACCCCGATAAATTGCAATAATCCCGAATGCCATGCACAGTAGTAACACAATTATTGCCAATTGGCGGGTAAAACGCTCCATCCTAACCACCAGTGGCGGCGGCAAGGCTTCCTCATGTAAAATTGCAGTCGCAATCATACCGATCTGCGTCGCCATTCCAGTTGCTACAACGACACCGATTCCCTGCCCATAATTAATTTGCGACCCTGAATATGCCAAATTAATCCGATCACCAAGAGCTAATTCACCGCTAAGTACTTGCGAATGTTTGACGATACTTTGCGATTCACCGGTTAACAATGATTCATTAATTTTAAGCTGATGAGTTTCAAGCAGGCGTAAATCGGCGGGAACCTTATTGCCGGCAGTTAGAATAACGATATCGCCAACCACTACTTCGGCAGCATCAATAGTGACAATTTTTCCATTGCGCCTCACCCGGGTTTGGATGGTAATCAAGCTATTGAGATTGGCGGCATTTTGCTCGGCATTATATTCCTGAATTGTACCGATGATGGCATTAACCAGCAATACCACCATAATTAAGGCACTGTCACTGTATTCACCTACCACCAGCGAAACTACTGCCGCCGCCAGCAAGATATAAATTAGCGCATTTTTAAACTGCCCAAAAAATATTTTCCACAGATTTACCGCGGATTTTTGCGGCAAGGTATTTTTGCCAAATGTTTGCTGACGAAATAAGACCTGTTCATTATTCAAGCCTTGTTCCAACGTAGTTTCTAAATGTAACAACGTTTCATCGGTACTCATTGAATGCCAATTCAAATCCAAAGCTTTATTTTTCATGATCTTAGCCTCTAAGTTTTTTATTTAGATAAAATTGATAGACCAACCACACCAATACTGCTGCAATAATTGCCAATATCATACCAAGTACAATTGAACCCAGTACCAAGGGTATAAAAATTAATTTTCCATGATGAATTAAATTACTAAAATCGACATTAATCAATGCCGCACTAAACGCCTGTCCGGTTAGATAACAGCCGATATAATAGGCACTATACAAAATTGGAATCATGGTGATTGGATTACTCACCCACACCCACGCGATGGCCACCAAAATGTTACCACGAAAAAGAATTGCCAAGGTTGCCGCCGGAATCATTTGAAACGGCATCGGCAACATTGCCCAAAACACACCAAACAGTGTCGCGCGGGTAACAGTAGATTGATTAAATTCCCATAAATAGGGTTTTCCCTCCAAGTGACGCGTGAGAAATTTCAACCATTTATGATTTTCAACATAATCGCGGGTTGGAATATAGCCCTTCATCTTTTTAATTGTTCTTTTTACCATTATAGTCTTTCACAATAATCACAACACCAATAAAAAAGCCACCAGAAGGTGGCTTTTTTATTCAACAATTCCGGTATAGATATATTTTACACCACCCATACCGCCAAAATGATTAAATCAATCCCAATCCAGAGCACCACCGCTTTGATATTCAGTCACTCGGGTTTCAAAGAAATTCTTTTCTTTTTTAAGATCAATCATCTCACTCATCCACGGAAAAGGATTATTGGTTTGATTTGGAAATAACTCCGGTAGTCCAATTTGAGTCATCCGGCGATTACAAATAAAACGTAAATATTCCTTAAACATCGCAGCATTCAACCCTAATACGCCACGCGGCATAGTGTCTTCGGCATAAGCATATTCTAAATCCACTCCACGGCGGAATAATTCAATTAATTCGGTTTTAAATTCCTCTGTCCACAATTCCGGATTTTCAAGTTTAATGGTGTTAATCAAGTCGATCCCAAAATTACAGTGCATTGATTCATCGCGTAAAATATACTGGTACTGCTCAGCCGCCCCGGTCATTTTATTTTGCCGTCCCAACGCTAAAATTTGTACAAAGCCAACATAGAAAAATAATCCTTCCATAATACAGGCAAAGACAATCAATGAACGGAGCAATTTTTGGTCGTTTTCCAGAGTTCCGGTTCTAAATTGCGGATTGGTTAAGGTATCAATAAATGGAATCAAAAACTCGTCTTTAGCCTTAATTGATGGAATTTCATGATAAGCATTAAAAACCTCACCTTCATCCATCCCCAAGCTCTCTACAATATACTGATAAGAATGGGTATGAATAGCCTCCTCAAATGCTTGCCGTAATAAGAACTGGCGGCATTCTGGCGCAGTAATCTGGCGATAGGTGCCAAGCACGATATTATTGGCGGCCAAACTATCAGCGGTGGTAAAAAAGCCCAAGTTGCGCGAAACAATCAAGCGCTCATCCTCAGATAAACCATCGGAAGATTTCCATAGTTCAATATCCCGCTGCATATTAACTTCTTGCGGCATCCAATGATTAGCGCAAGTCGCTAAATATTTTTCCCACGCCCATTTATACTTAAACGGAACCAATTGATTAACATCGGTATCACCATTGATAATTCGCTTATCGACGGCATTAATTCGATTAGTATTTTTTGCTACCATTGAATCTAAAGTTGTTGCCTGCATAATCGCTCCTCTAGGCTTTTAATTAATATTGCATTTGTAGCGAGGCACCATTTGAATACACTCGCACGTGAGTTTTATCGGATAAATCGACTACCCCATTATGAATTGGTAGGGCGAAATCGGTAGTTAAATCGGATTTTTTATTGGTCACTGCCGATTCGGCGACCAGCTCGCTAATCACCAATGAATTATTTTTACCACTGGTTAGCAGATTTTCACCGCTAAAGCTCGAATTTTGAGCATCACTCACAGTAAAAGGAACCCCCAGCGCGACATAGGTAAAGAGCAAAAATAATAGCAAATATTTTTTATTAATCGGCATAATTCATACCCTACCTCAACTCGGGCTTAATCAAGCAAAGCTGCCACATAATCTTTGGCAGTGAATGGTCGCAAATCATCAATACTTTCACCGACTCCAATAAAACGCAATGGGATTGGTCGCTCTTTGGCAATTGCACAAATTACACCGCCTTTAGCCGTTCCATCGAGTTTGGTGAGCACCAGCCCGGTAAGCCCGAGTGCATCATCAAAGGCTTTTACTTGATTAATCGCATTTTGTCCGATATTAGCATCCAGCACCAGCATAATTTCATGGGGTGCGTCGGGCAAGGCTTTATTGATTACCCGTTTAACTTTTTTAATTTCTTCCATCAGGTTTAACTGGGTCGGCAAACGTCCAGCAGTATCCGCTAAAACGATATCAATTTTTTTAGCCATTGCCGACTGAATTGCATCAAAACACACAGCCGCCGAATCACCGGATTGCTGCGCAATAACCGTAACATTATTCCGATTACCCCATTCAATTAACTGTTCCCGCGCTGCCGCCCGGAAAGTGTCGCCGGCGGCCAACATTACGCTTTTACCTTGTTGCTGAAAATATTTTGCCAGTTTGCCAATCGAAGTAGTTTTTCCGGCACCATTCACACCTACCATCATGATTACAAACGGTGTATGCCCAGCAGTATTTAGCGGTTTTTCCAACGGGGCGACCAACTCAATTAAAGAGTCGGTTAATGCAGTTTTTAATTCACTACCATCTTTCAAGCCTCGTATTGAAACTTTATCGCGGACATCATCCAATAAATGCGTGGTTCCAGCTACCCCTACGTCGGAAGTTAGTAAGATTGATTCCAGCTCTTCGTATAAATCATCATCAATTTTACCACCGCCAAAGACCCCTAAGAGCTTTTTACCCAGTGCGGTTCGGGTTTTGCTTAAGCCCTGTTTTAATCGTTCCGTCCACGACAATTTTTTTAACGGTTGCTGCTGTTCCTGAATTTCAACAATTTCCTGCCTAACTTCTACGGGTAACTGCTCGGCGTGCGTAACATCAACATCGGCCATATAAGTTGCTTCAAAGCCATGAGTAATATCGTGCTTGGTCTCTTCCTGAATGGTCGTTGTTACCGCTGGCGTAGTTTCCAACGGAGCGGGATGTTCGATTTCTAGCGGTGTTTTGTCGGAAATTTCGCTGGTAATTGATGATGATTCAACGACCACGTCCTCATCTACTTGTGCAGCGGTCTCCTCTTCGGCGGTTTCAACTAACGTTCCAATTACTTCGGTTAGCTGTTCATTTACCAGCGCATCATTCGGCTTTTTTTTCTTAAAAAATCTAAATACCATCTTATTCTCTTATTCTAATTTATATTATTAGTGACATTAGCAACATAGCTGTAGTTTACAAATCACTATGTATTAAAAAGCCCTTAATCACTATATCTAGTGTTAAGGATTAATTATAGCACAACCTGTAGCAGAGATTAGCGAATAAATTTCTCGACTTTTTGACATGCTTGTGCCATTAAAGCGGTTAAATCCAGTTGCGGATCATCAATTGATTCCAGTTGCAGGCTGCGGAGCCATGTCAACTGGCGTTTAGCTAATTGACGGGTTGCCGCCTGAGTACGCAGACATAATTCATCCTTGTTAAATTCACCATCCAGATACTGCCACACCTGCCGGTAGCCAACCGCGCGCATTGAATTGTGCGTCGCCGTTAACTGCGGATATTTTTGCCGCAACTGCCGGACTTCATCGATAATCCCCTGCTTCAACATCATGTTAAAGCGCTGATTTATCCGTTCATGCAATAAGCCGCGATTATCCGGCGTGATCGCCAGTGGCAAAGTTGCGTAGGGTTCAAGCAAACTGCTGCATTTATTTTGTGCCTGCAAAGCAGAGAGCGCCATACCACTGACCAGACACACCTCCAATGCCCGCTCCAAGCGTTGGGTATCGTTAGCTTGAATTCGTGCTGCACTTAGCGGGTCAAGTTTGGCAAGCCACTGGTGCATATAGTCATGACCATGTTTGGCAAAAGATTGTTCAAGTTGTTGGCGCAATACTGGGTCAGCGGCTGGCAATGATGATACTCCATTGAGTAACGCATTGTAATACATCATCGTACCGCCAACTAATAGCGGCAGCTTTCCACACTGGAGAATTTGATTAATTGCGACTTTACAGTCAGTCAAAAATTCGGCAACCGAATAATTTTCCAGTGGTGAACGAATGTTAATCAAATGATGCGGGACACTTGCTAATTCTGCAGGCGTTGGTTTGGCACTACCGATATTCAAATCACGATAAATTAATGCCGAATCAACACTAATAATTTCCAGCGGATAAATCTCCGCCAATTTTAAAGCCAAACTAGTTTTGCCGCTGGCGGTAGGACCCGCCAAAATGATCAATTGATTAGCCATGAATAATCCGCGCAAAATTATCCTGCCAATTTTCAGGAAAACCCATTGCCGCAATTGGAATTTCGTAGATCTGAATTAAATTTAACAACCGTTTGTAAAATGGCTGCTCAAGGCCGAGGGTTTTTAAAACATAAGTAATCAGAAACAACACGCTATAAATCCGGCTGCCATCGCATAGCGCATGGTTTAGCAATTGATGGCGATCACTGCTTGCCGAACATTCAAAACTAAAGTGGCGATTCCAAATCCGGGTATGGTGCGCTGAATGATTGCGAATTATGGTCAAATTATCAAGGATTGCCTGCAATACACTGTAGTGGATATCATAACGTTTGGCAACAGCTTCTTTATCATCAATGTTTTTTAAATTCATTAGCCATTTACTTAGCTGTCCAATTGAAGTTAGTTCCACCGCAATCCATACAGGTGGCATATCCGGATCATTGTAACGATGATAATATTCACTAACCAGTAAATCATGTCCAGCCTTAATTTGATACTGAATGCGCTCAATGCTGTCGTTTAACAGCCGATGATCCCGAAATAGTTTGTGATTCAGATAAAAATGAGAACCATACTTCCAACTTAAATTAATGAATTGAGTTCGTACCGAAATTTCAATTTTTTCGATGGCACCCAAAATAAGTTGTCGCAACTGACTATCAAATTCATAGACTTTAACAATATCGTTGAATTTGGTTCCCAGTTGGTAACGCCGGGAATCACCATTATGAAAAAACGGCACCGAATAGCTTAAAAAGCGGTGGAAATATACTTCCTCGAGAAAATCTTTGGCAAACGGATAATCATCAACAATCATTCCCCGTTCCCGCAAAATTTTTATTTGCTCATCGACACTTGCCGGTGGATTAAGATAGATGTTCCGCTGTTCAAATAAGTCATGCATTGGCGCGTTACTACTCATCAACAATACCTCAAATTTTATATACCCATAATTATAACGTAACCATCTTAACAAAAGTCATTTTGTCGGGAAGTGACCAATTATTGCGTACTGGCTAGTGCCGGTAGCATCACCATCAATACCGCAATTATCAAAATTAGACTCATTAATGGACGGAATAAGTTTTTCCACTGGTAATTATGTTCAGTTATCGCCGAGAGTCCATGATTAATCCCCGATAAACCGAAAAAAATCAACGCAGCGCTCATTAATGCAATGTTGGCCCAAAAGCCCCAGCCACACAGCCACGCTAAAATTGCCGCGAGTGCCAACGCCAGATTATTCAGCCCACTTTGAATTTGATAACGATCCGAACGCGGATAACCGGATTGATTAATGGCAACCCGTCCTAAAAATACACTTTCAATCCCAGTTAATCCACATAAGACAATGATTATGATCGGAGATAAGATATTGAAACGTTGAATTGGACTAGCAGTTACAAAATACGCAATTTGAAATCCGGCAATAACCAATATCCAGCGGATAATTTCCAGCCAATTGCAAATTTTTAGCATATTCATCTTATCGCCCCCTGTGGCAAAATAAACATCAATATTTATAGAAGAATAACGGATAAAGTGCAAGATAAACAATTCACCGGCGCGCACTTCATTTAGTCACAAGCGTAAGGAAAACTTAGACAACTTATCTGTAATTAGCCAGATTATATCAGTTTAGCGTAGATTAAACTACCGAAGGAGTCTTTTTTGAGATATGATAAGATCCAGAAAACCTCTATCAATGAATAAAAAAACCCGCAAACTAGGGGAAGATTTGCGGGAGGAGAATGAAAAAACATGAAAACTAACATCGTCAGGCAGTATTTTATACTCTTCAAATCTATTTAAACAATCAGCAAAATTGCTGATTGACATAATTCAGCGCTAAAATATAAATGCATGCGTAACGTTAGTTAGCATATTTAACGGGGCATCACTATTAAAGACTTTCGATTAACTCTGTCAATAATTTCCACGATTTAGCTACCGATGCAATATTTACTTTTTCATTCGGAGAATGAGGAAAACGAATCGTTGCCCCAATTGAAATAGCATCCAAGCCGGCAAATTTATCCATAATCAAGCCACACTCCAGTCCACCGTGAGTTGCACCGACCAAAATTTCTTCATTAAATAATTGCTGATAAACCTCTTTAACCGTTGCCAATGCTGGACTAGCTAAATTTGGCTGCCAACCAGGATAACTTCCTGAATGCTCAACAGTTGCTCCGATTAATTTAAATGGTGAAGCAATAATACCAGCCAACTTTACCTTAGCTTCATTAATTGCGCTGCGTTGTAAGGTTACCACCTCAATTTGATTATTTGCGGTAGTAATTACTCCAATATTACTGGAAGTTTCAGCAATACCCAGCTCATTATTCATCCGCCAGACGCCATTAAAAGCACCATTCACTGCCTGAATAATTTTATCTTGGTCGGCTTGAGCGATGATTTCTCCCGGCACAGCGATTTCGGCAACAGTCAGTTGAAGGTTCGGATCGGTAGCCGCAAATTCACGCTTAAGATTAATGGCATAATTCTCGATAAATTGGCAAACGGTGGCTACCAGCTCAGATTGAACCACAATCACCGCTTCACAATATGAGGGAATCACATTGCGTAATTTACCACCGCTGATAGTGGATAAATTAAATGCAAATTCAGACGCTAAACCGGCAAGCAGCGCTACTAATTCTTTAATCGCATTAGCCCGTCCCAATGGAATATCAACGCCGGAATGCCCGCTAAACAAATCTTTTAATTCGATTTTCAATGCGCTATTTCCAGCGGCTACCGGCACCGTAGTAAACTGGTAGTAAATATTGGTATTAATTCCACCGGCACAGCCAATGCACACCGCATCATCTTCTTCCGAATCCAGGTTCAGTAATACCTGTGAAGTCAATTCATTACCTTCCAGACCAAACGCCCCGCTCATACCTGCTTCTTCATCGGTTGTAATCAGCACTTCAATATCGCTGTGTTTAAGATTGTTTGCCTCCAAAACCGCTAATGCCATCGCCACCCCCATCCCGTTATCGGCTCCTAAGGTTGTTTGATTGGCGGTCACCCATTCGCCATCAATATAGGCATCAATCGGATCAGTTAAAAAATCATGGCTTGATTCTTTGGTTTTGGATGGAACCATATCCATGTGCGCTTGTAAAGCAATTTTTTTACGGGAAGGACTTCCATCTGTGGCTTTTTTACGCATAACTACATTACCCACCGCGGTGGTAAAATATTCCACCCCAAGCTTCTTGGCGGTTTGGCATAAATATTCGCGTACTTGCTCCTCGTGCTTAGAGGGACGTGGGATTAGGGTTAACTCCTTAAAATATTTCCAAACAATTTGCGGTTCCAGTTTTTCAATTTGGCGATCCATGACATTTCCTTTTTGTGGTAATTCATAAAATTTTAACCATTAATTATAGTAGATTGGCGGATTGGCAATAAAACATTTTAGTGATAGCTGCTTAAAAAGTGCTGTAGATTGTTATAATAATGGCTATTTACCGCAAAATTGAGGAATAAAAATATGCGCCCACAGCTTAAAATTCTAATTGCCAGTTTATTGGCAGTTTCTTTACCCTGCTCTTATGCTGCCCAAGTTGAGAAATCAGATATTGCTATTGATAATATCCAGATTGGTCAACTGGATGGCGATACTCAACCGTCACAATTCTCTGTAATCTTTAATTTCAAGAACAATGGCGATACGGTTAATAATTGGAAATTTGGCTTTTATATGCCGCGAAGTTTTTTTACCAATGCCGCGCAGAAAATAAATCCCGATCTGGAAATGCAAATTTGTGATGCGGCGACCACTTGTACCAATTTACGCTACATAAAAACCCTTAACCCCCAGCAAGCAGATACCTCACAAGGATACTTTACGCTGCTGGAGCCAATCGGACAATTCCCGCTGCAGGAAAAACATCGCTATTATATTCAATTAGCCCATAGCAATCAATGGAATGCCGGTAATATTTCAGCATTGCCGCAAAATTTATTCTTCATCCAGGATGATGGACAAAAAAATGGTATCCCGCGAATTTATACCGTCAATACCGAGTTAAGCCAGTATAATTTACAGGGATATAATGCCGCCAATACCGAAAACTCAATTAATGATTATTTGCAAAAGAATTGGCAAACTAGCGCTGCGGTTACCAGCAAACCAGTCAATCTCGTACCGGCACCGGTCACGCTTACCTCACTAAGCAGCAATCTATTTAATTTCCCTAAAACCATTGCAATTCATAATCAATTGAGTGCCGATAATACCATTGCTACTCAATGGGCACCGCTACTAAAACAGGACTGGAAATTAAAAAAATTACCGTTGATCGACAATAACAATGATGCTAACGATGGAATCATTATCAGCGAAATCGTCAATCCAAAAATAATTAATAACAACCCTGAAGGTTATCAGTTAACCATCAATGATAATTCAATTCAAATTGCCGCGTTAACGCCAACCGGTGTTTATTATGCATTCCAAACTTTACGCCAGTTAGCGTT
>JBPOJK010000147.1:0-27358 GCA_052033675.1 Pseudomonadota bacterium | reverse complement strand
AGTATTTAATTTTGAACGATGTTATAACGAACTAGTATTTCCTGTCGTTTCGGGAACATTTTATAATGTATCTGAATTAAAAATTCAAATATCATTAAATAATAAAAATAATAACTCTAGAGTTTATTACACAGTTGATACTGAATTTGAGGAGTGTAATATTTCTGTATTATTTGTTCCTACCTTGGAAATTGCTAAAATACTTTATAAATATAAGAATTCCATTTTGAAATATAACCCTAGAAGTTATTTAGATTTGCAAAGTAATGAAGTTAATAAAGCAATTAAAGAGACGATTGAAAATAAAAGCACAAATGAGTTCGCGCTGTTTAATAATGGAATTACAATACTATCCGATGATACACATTATAACGAAAGCACAGGGGTTAAAAATCAAGCACAATTAGTGATAACAAATGGGCAGATAATAAATGGTGGACAGACAGCATACACATTAAGTTTAATTTATGAGAATTGTATTAGGGAGTCTCGATCTATTGAAAATGTATTCAGTGATAAAGAAGTCTTATTAAAAGTGATTACTTTTGCAAATAATGGTAATCATGACAATATAAAAAAACTGGAATTAATTGAAGCTATTTCTAAAGCTACGAACCAGCAAACAGAGGTGTCTGAAGCAGATAGGCGGTCAAACGACAAAATTCAAATAAATGTGCAGGAAGAAATATTTAAAAAATTTGGATATTATTATGAAAGAAAAAGGGGAGAGTTTGGAGATGGTGCTAGAAATAAATATATAGATCGTTCGATGATTATAAATCGAGATGAATTTCTAAGAGTTTGTCTGGCATGTGATAATAAACCATCGCAGGCTCGAAGAAATAGCGAAAAAGTTAATTTTAAGAGCATGAATTTTTCGATGATACTTAATGATGTTTCAAGAGTAAACGAGTATTTTTTTGCATATTTATGTTTTGAAGCGCTAAAAGAAAAATTAAATAGTTTTGATATGCAGCATAATAACCCATTTGGTGAGATAAATTACGGTAATGCTTTAAGATATGGACGATATGCTGTAATTTCGATTGCCAAAAAATATTTTGATGTAAATAAATCAATAGAATATACTGAGTTCATGGATAAAGCAAAAATTGCAATAAATAAAGTGTTATCTAAGTGGAAAGATTTTGAGCGTTATGCAGAATCTATTAATAAAAATAAACAATATTTTAAAACTATTTATGCTGAAGAAGGTAATAACCGGATTGAAATAAATTATGACGGCTATTATAAAGGGAAAACAGTAAATGACGATTTAATTAGTTATTTTAAAATAGATAAAGAATTTTTTAGCAATTAAGGAATAAGTTATGCCATTATTAGAAAGTTTTACCGTTGATCATACGATTATGCCGGCGCCAGCGGTACGTAAAGCCAAGGAAATGACGACTCCTAACGGCGATGCGATTACGGTATATGATTTACGCTTTTGCCGCCCTAATCATGCACTGTTAAGTGAGCGCGGGATTCATACTCTGGAACATTTATTTGCCGGTTTTATGCGCGAACATTTAAATAGCGCTGAATGTCAGATTATTGATATTTCGCCAATGGGCTGTCGTACCGGTTTTTACATGAGTGTCATTGGTCGTCCAAGCGAGGCGGCAATTGCGACCGCATGGCAGCAGGCGATGGAAGATATAGTTAAGGTTGACCAAATTCCTGAAGCCAACGAGTATCAATGCGGTACCTATACCATGCATTCATTATATGAAGCCAAGGTAATTGCCGAAAAAATCTTGTCTTCAGGGGTTAGTGTTATGGATAATTCGGCAATTCAACTTGATTTGAGCAAAGTCGGTTAAACCAACAGATGTGGCAAATACTGCCGGGAATTATTGCCCGTAAATTTGTAGCAGCCGATGCGCCGCTAATCATGGCAACCGTTAATGCCAACCGCGAATATTTGCGCCAATGGCTGCCGTGGTTGGATGGTAATACCGAACTTAATCATTTTCAGAAATATATTGAAAGTTGTGACTTGGGTTATCGGGAGGCTTCTTCATTTTTGCTTGGGCTTTGGGATGAAGATTCTGGTTGCCATATCGGTAATTTTGGTTTTAATCGGCTACATGAAGATCGTGGTGAAATTGGTTATTGGTTGGCACAAAATTACACCGGACGGGGCATAATTCATCATGCCTTGATTTGGCTGCAAAAATATGGGCGGAATAAATTTCAACTCTCCGAAGTTACTATTCGTGCGGCAACAACCAATGACCGTAGTCGCAAAGTTGCGCAGCAACTCGGGTTTGAGTTGCTGCGGATTATCCCAAATAATGAATGGCTTTATGATCATTATGTCGATCATGCCGAATATCGTAAACGGCTGGCTAGTTGAAAATCTCCATCAATTATTAGCCGTACATAATTTTACTGCCGAGGATTACAAAAACAAATCCCAGCAATATGTTGATTAGGCGCTCTTTACGGAAGTAAATATCCTGAACCTTGCCATGGCTAAAAATCAGACTTACGGCAATAAACCATACCAGCGCCATCAATGATTGGCTGATTACAATTGCAATATTAGTTGCCAATGTTGGGTGTTGCTGTTCCGGAAATGTCAAGATTGCAATTGCCATGGTGTATAACTTGGGATTTAAAACATTGGTTAATAAACCGTTGCGATAGTAGGTGAGTAGCGGTAGTTGTTGCTGTCGTTGGCAATCAATGTGGCTATGGCTAGGTTTACTGCGGATGCTCATTACCCCCATATATACCAGATAGGCACCACAAGCCAAGCTCAAAATTAGTTTGAAAATTTTGTAGGCAAATAATACTTTCAATCCCGCCATTACCAAAGTAAATGAAATCAGGCAGCCGGTCGCAATGCCCAATGCTGAAATTATTCCAGCCTTACGTCCGTAGGTTAGAGAATTTTTAAGAACCATTACAAAATCTGGTCCTGGTGACATTACCGCCAAAAATAATATTGCCAGTGTGCCAAATAATAAGCCACTATCAATCATTGACTTTCCCTTCTGTAGCAGGCAAGGAGTTTGCCTTGAATAAAATTCTGAATAAAATGCCAGCAGCAATTACAATAATTCCGCCAACCATCACCGGTAAACGGGCATGATGAGTTGCGATATAACCGGCTAAAATTGCCGGAATTGCTTGTGCCAGAGCGTTAGCGCTTGAATTAATCCCCATTACTTCGCCGCGAATATTATGTGGACTGACTTTGGTGATTAGCGCTGATGAAAATGCAAAAGTTAATGCATTACCTACTGCCATAAATGGCGGGATAAAATAAATCCACCCCGGATGATTGACCGGAATAAAGTAGTAAGTGATTAGGCAAATGCCGGTAATGAACATGCTGAAATGTAATATTTTATGTTCAGAGATTTTCCCGGATAAGCGTCTAACTACGAACCCCTGAGCGAAAATAACCATGATACCGATATAAGCAAAGAAGTCGCCAATATGTCCCTGACTAAAGCCAAACTGTTCTGCCAATACTACGCCCCAGAACGTGGTATAGAAGGTAAATCCGGCATTAAACAAAAATGTCGATGGAATAATCCGGTTAATTCCATTGGTGGCAAAGGCTTTAAAAATGTTGTGAATCGGACGGCGCAGGTCAATCCGCTTGTCACTGCGGGTTTTTAAAGTTTCGGGAAGATTTTTTAATACTGAGATTACATTGATAGCACTCAGGATTGCGGCAAACCAGAATGGAGTTGCAGCATTAAACCAATGGATTAGCTGCGGGTCGGAAAGTTTACCGCCAACAAAAGGACCGATAATGAAACCCAAACCAAACGCCATTCCGATTAAACCAAAATTTTTAGCGCGGTTTTGCGGGCTGCTGATATCACCGATTACCGCTTGTGCAACCGAAATATTTCCACCGGTGGCACCATCCATAATCCGCGAGAAAAACATTAGTGGAATATTTTTGGTGATAATGCCGATTGCAAATAGGGCATAAGCAATTCCGGTGCCGGTTATTGATAATGCCAATACTTTTCGGCGACCATAGCGGTCAGCCAATTGCCCTAAAATTGGGGCACACAAAAATTGAGCCAGCGGAAAACAGGTCATCATCCATCCCAGCATGATAAACCCTTGCGCGGTGGTCCATGACTCGGGAGTAATCCTAAATGGCGAATTGGGAACGACCAGCATTGGAAATACCGGAATTAAAATCCCAATTCCGAGCATGTCGATCATGATGGTTAGGAATATCGTCCAGAGAATTTTTTTATAATTATGTGGTGGTTGAGTCATTAATCTTATCCTAGAAAAGTTGCATATTATAACATATTCCCGTGAGAGGTTATTGACTTGCGCGAGGAATGACGGCTGTTGCTGCGGTTGTTTTTGAGAGTTTACTAATGTGTGCTAAGACTCACTCTTGATTGCCGAATAACTTGGTAATTCATGTTATGTGCGTAGCTATATTTTTAGTTTTGAGTTATTCACTTTGACGATTTTGCGCGCTGAATAGCTCTTGTAAAATAGTCGATGAAAATATCCCGATAGTGAATTGGCTAGCGCAAGATGGAATCAATTACCTTCATACTTCACAAGTTGATTATCAGGCAAAAAGTCTAAAATATCCCGAAAAAATATTGTTAAGCTACTTTGCGGCAACAGATAAATCACCAATTACCACTAATCGGCGTGGGTGGAGTGTTTGATGCCGAGGCAGCGAAGTAAGCATTGGAATTTGCTGCCAACCAGGCACTTCCATATCCATTACCGTATGACAGTAGTCATTTGGAACAAATGGGATTACCGTCACAGTTTATTGATTATTTACAAAATTAGTTGGCAATGCTGAACATTGTTAAACAAGTACTTGCGGTACGCTGATTTTACGCGCGCTTTTCAGTGCGCGAAATCATCAAACTCAATAACTTAGCGCTAAATATAAAGAGGTGTGTAATGTCAGTAATCGGTTGAATTATTTGCCATATTCAACAATCAAAATTAATCTAAATTGGACGATGGTTGTCACAAAAAAATATTTAGCAAAAGTGTTGTCAATTGGGTTTAAATTTAGCTTATAATAACCCCTAATGTTCTTTGTTGCGAGAGCAATTATGTTGTATAGAAATTTCTTTCATTATCTGAGTCAATTATTCCCTCCCGCCTGATAGCTGCTTTGGCTGATTAGACGTTGCTACGTTTGTGTTCCTGATTTTTATTGAGGAATTCAAGTTTGGCAAAATTAAATCAGCATATAAGCTATTGTCGTTTCTGTTTATATCTTTTTTTGGTATTGCCATGAATCATTTGATTCTTGGTAATGTTTATGATGACTGGTTTTATGTGGGTAATCATGAATAAAACTGCCACTATGAAAAATAAAAAAGCGCGTGCTTCCCGCCATTGGGTTTATGATTTATTATTTTGGTCGATCGTGGTAGTAATCAGCGGTCTATTGCTAAAAGGCTGGCATGATATGCACGGTCATTTTGTCTCGCCAAGCGGGAATATCAAAGTTTTTCTTGAACCGCATTTGCTGCCCTATTATACTTTGCGTACCACTATGCGCTTATTATTGGGACTGGTGGCATCTCTGGCATTTACTTTTATTTTTGGGGTGCTGGCGGCAAAATATAAAGCGGCCGAGCGGGTTATTTTACCGTTTGTTAATTTTATGGAATCGGTGCCGTTGGTTGGATTTCTGACTTTTACCACCGTTATGTTTATTGCCTTATTCCCGCATAGTATTATGGGGCTGGAATGCGCGGCGATTTTTGGCGTTTTTACCGGGCAAGCATGGAATATGATGCTGATTTTTTATCAGACGATCCGAATTGTTCCCGAAGAATTAAATGAATCGGCAAAAATGTTTCATCATAATGCCTGGCAACGCTTTTGGCGGATTGAAAGTCCTTATTCAATGCCGGGATTATTGTGGAATACCATGGTCTCGCAATCGGCGGCGTGGTTTGCTATTTTGGCAACTGAGGCAATTCCGGTTAAGACTAATACGGTAGAATTGCCCGGAGTCGGTTCGTTTATGTCGGAAGCCTTGCTGCAGGCCAATGTTTCGGCGGTAATCTGGTCGGTAATTGCATTGATTTTAAATATTATCTTGCTTGACCAATTATTATTTCGCCCGTTAGTGCGCTGGGTGCATAAATTCAAATATGAAGATACCGCCAGTAAAAATCAAAATAGTTCGTGGTTTTATTCGCTAATTGTTCACACCCATTCTTCAGTGTATATGGCGAAGTGGCTAAAGAAATTTGCCAATTATTGGGTTTATGGCTTGCCGCGCCTGTGTGTGCAGTTAAGAATCAATAAAGTTGTTAAATTCAGCACCCACGGTTCACGGCTGATTTCGCGGTTGTGGTATTTATTGGTGATTTTCTTCTGCCTGTATTATGGTTACCAATTATGGGAATTTTTACCTAAAGCCAATATCTGGCAGATGCCGCTGCTGATGTCTTATACGGCAGTGCGGGTGTTTGTGGCGATGCTGTTAAGTATTATCATTTTTGTCCCGTTAGGGGTGTGGATTGGTTTGAACGCTCGGTTGGTAGCTCTATTTCAGCCAGTTATTCAGGTATTAGCGGCACTACCGGCAAATTTATTTTATCCGTTAGTGGCGATTTTACTGATTGCTCATCACCAAAGCCTGAGTATCTGGTCGATTTTCCTGATCATGCTCGGTACCCAATGGTATATTTTATTCAATGTCGTTGCCGGGGTTTCTACGCTGCCGCATAATTTGCTTGAAGTTAGCAAAATGATGCATCTTAAGGGCTGGTTATGGTGGAAACGGTTTATGATTCCGGCAGTATTTCCGTATATTGTTACCGGTATTATTTCGGCGGCAGGCGGGGCATGGAATGCCGCAATTGCTTCGGAATTAATTACCTGGGGAAATATGACCAAACAGGCCAAGGGATTGGGGGCGTTCATTGCCGAAACTTCAGCTAATAATGAATTGGCGCAGGCGGCATTGGGTTGTACGGTGATGTGTTTTATGGTGGCGTTATGTATTATTTTTGTGTGGAAACCGCTGTATAATATTGCCGAAACCAAATACAAAATCGGCTAGCAATACTTTTTGTCTTTGACTATTAGGCTTTGTCATACCTTAAAAAAGACTCGTCATGTACTTCTATGTACATATCCTCGTCTTTTTTGCGGTATTTCGCACCCAAGAGTCAAATACTGCGAGTACGGTAAACCAACGCATTAGATAGATACTAAATTAGAGGGGTGAAAATTGGAACAAAACATTTTATTGCGTGCCGAACATGTGCACAAATCATTTGAAATTGATGCTACCCATAGCTTGAAAGTTTTGGAAGATATAAATCTGGTTATTAGTAACGAAGAAATTGTGGCATTTTTGGGTAAATCCGGAACCGGTAAATCAACGTTCTTACGGATAATTGCTGGATTGATGCCCGCTAGTAGCGGTCAGATAATTTTTCATGACCAAGTAATTGATAAACCTTCACGGCAAATGAGTATGGTTTTCCAAAATTTTGCGTTGTTGCCATGGTTGACGGTATTTGAAAATGTTGCCTTGGGGCTGGAAGCGTTTGGGTTGCCACGTGAGCAAATTAATACTACTGCACAAAAAATGATTGAATTAATTGGCTTGGGGGGGTATGAGAAAACCTTTCCCAAAGAATTATCTGGCGGGATGAAACAACGGGTTGGATTTGCCCGCGCTCTGGCCGTTGAACCGGAGCTGTTATTATTGGATGAGCCATTTTCAGCGCTGGATATTTATACGGCACATAAAATCAAGACTGATTTGATTAATTTGTGGGAAAGCAAACAGATTAAAACGCGGTCAATGATCTTGGTTACCCATAATGTCGAGGAAGCGGTGCTGATGTCGGATCGGGTGCTGGTGTGGGACAGCCATCCGGGAAAAATTGCTCATGAGTTTAAAATTGATACCCCGCGAACCGAACGTACCCGGCGCAGCATGCTGGATTTGGTTGAGGAAATCAGCCATTGTCAGCATACCCAAATTGCTCATGCCGAACGCAAGCGAGCCGATCGCAATTAAGTACCTGTTATGTAAGTATATTTGCTTTAATTGAGCGATGTTGTGGATGATGATGCTAAAATATGAATTGGTGCGGAAGATTAAAAATATATTTATGAGATGGAAGACTACTACAATGACTAATAATAATGAAATTTTTAATACGGCAAAACAATTTATTCCCGGTGGTGTCAACTCGCCGGTGCGCTCGTTTAACTCAGTGGGCGGAACCCCATTTTTTACGGCTTCTGCCAAAAATTGTTATTTGACTGATGTTGAAGGTAAGCACTATGTTGATTACGTTTGTTCATGGGGTGCCAATATTGTTGGGCACGCTCATGAATATGTGGTGGACAAAGTTGCGCAGGCGTTAAATCGTGGGTTTTCCTACGGAACTCCGACCGAATTGGAAGTCGAATTTGCCAAAAACATTAGTGAACTATTGCCGAGCATCGAAAAGTTTCGTTTAGTCAGTTCGGGAACCGAGGCGGTTATGTCGGCAATCCGTCTGGCGCGCGGATACACCAACAAGAAATATATTATCAAATTTAACGGCTGTTATCATGGACATAGCGATTGTTTATTAATTAAAGCCGGTTCGGGATTGCAGACCTTTGCCAACCCCAGCAGCGCTGGTATTCCGGCTGAAGCGGTACGCCATACGCTGGTACTGGAATATAATGATGTTGCCGAATTACGTGAGGCTTTTAATCTGCATGGCGACGATATTGCCTGCGTAATAGTTGAGCCGTTTGCCGGTAATATGAATTTAGTACGGCCTACGGCGGAATTTATTTCTACGATGCGTAAATTATGTGACAGCTATAAGTCGGTGTTGATTTTTGATGAAGTAATGACCGGTTTTCGGGTTGATTTGACTTGTGCGCAGGGCTTATTGGGAATTACTCCGGATTTAACTACCTTGGGTAAAGTGATCGGTGGTGGCATGCCATTGGCCGGTTTCGGCGGTCGTGCCGAAATTATGGATTGTCTGGCACCGGTAGGAAGTGTCTATCAGGCTGGTACTTTGTCAGGAAACCCACTGGCAGTAACTGCCGGATTGGCGAATTTGGAATTAATCCAATTACCTGCATTTTATAACTCGTTATCCGGCTATTTGGGTGAGATGCTTGACGGTCTTAAACAACTGGCAGTTGCCGCAGGAGTCGAATTTAGTTATGATTCGGTTGGCGGAATGTTCGGTATTTATTTCAGCGAAAAAATTCCGTCGAGTTTTAATGAAGTCAAGCAGGCGGATATTGCCCGCTTCAACCATTTTTTCCATGCAATGCTAGCCGAAGGGGTGTTTTTGGCACCGAGTATGTATGAGGCAGGCTTTGTCTGTGCCTGCCATGATACCGTGGCGCTGGAAAAAACCTTGGCGGCGGCTAAAAAAGCTTTCGGCTAAATATTATACATTGCGGGCAGGGCGGTAGTAGTTAATCAGCTGCTGCTTTGCGCGTGCCGTGAATCGGCATCTTGCCAAATAACACCTTGGCGTCGCCGCTAAAAATATCACCATCAATTGTCGCACTGATTTGCGCGTTGATATCGCCCATTGAAATTGAGATTTGGGTAGTAAAATCAACACTATTGCCAGCGGTGCTGCCGCTAATCGGGAATTTGGCTTTGGTGGTAATAAATTCGCCGCTTAATTCGCTGCCGTTGGCAATTAAGTGCAAGGTGGCAAATTTTTCACCTAGCGGTGTTTTTATCTTGATATCATAGAAACCATTAACGCTCATTATTTTTCCTTTCTTTAGTTGCTAAATGCTGCTACCCGCTGCTAACGTCAGCGAGTAGGGTAGTTTAATACAACTAACTGCCATAAATTTGTATTTTTATACCTGGATTGCACAAAATTTGCCATAAATCAGTTAGTGGATTTAGCATATAATTACGTTTTCCATTCGCAAACTCGACTAAACAAGCATCTATATTCATGAAATTTTTTATTTATCGACCGATTCTTTCCTGCGTCATTAGCATTATTACCATGTTGTGCGGGTTGGTAGCGCTGCTAAATTTGCCGATAAGTCAATTTCCCAATATTTCACCACCTTCAATCTCGGTTAGAACCAGTTTCCCCGGTGCTAATGCCGAAACTTCTGCCCGCGTAGTTGGGGCGCAGATTGAAGGGATGTTAAATGGTGTGCCCAATCTGCTTTATATGACCAGTAATGCATCTACCGGTAAGATATCAATCAACTTAACCTTTGAGGTCGGTACTGATTTAAATATTGCGATTAACGATGTACTTAATCGCCTATATGCGGCCAAAGATTTACTGCCGGCAGTAGTGCAGCAATTGGGAATTACCGCTCGTAAAAGCTCGCCCGATAATTTAATGATGATTGCCTTTTATTCCGACCCTTATCGTGATCCAACTTGGATCAGCAGCTATTTACAGCGCACGGTGGCCAATGATCTGCAATTAATTCCAACGATCGGGCAAGTCAGTGTTTTTGGTGCCGGAAGATTTGTGATAACGGCGTGGCTCAATCCCAATAAAATGCAGCGCTACGGCATTGGTGTTTCAGATATCAAAGCGGCGATAAATGAGCAAAATCAGGAGTACGTGGTGGGGCGGATCAACGAAACTCCCGGTGATAGCAATAAGCAGCTTACGCTAAATATCATTGGGCAAAAAATGTATAGCACCGCGGATGAATTAGCCAATGTGATCTTGCGGAATAACGATAATCAGACGGTGCGGCTTAAAGATATTGCGCGTATTTCGATGTCATCCAATGATTTCACTACTGCCTCTTATGCTAATTTTCGTGATATACAGGGTAATTTCAAGCGCTACCAGATTGTGACCATGGCAATTTCATTATTGCCGGGAGCCAATGAACTATCGGCTAAAAAGCAGATTCTTGCAAAACTTAATCAGGATAGCCAACATTTTCCACGCGGGCTTAATTATCGGATTACACAGGATAATTCCCGGTTTATTGCCGCCTCAATTGATAATGTCGTTACAACAGTTATTATTGCCTTTATCTTGGTGGCGGTGATACTCTTTTTATTTTTGCAGGATTGGCGTGCCAGCGTGGTGGCAATTTGTTCGATTCCGGTCTCGATCCTTGGCACGATGGCGTGTCTTTATGTTTGTGGCTTTTCGCTAAATACGCTGAGTTTATTTGCGATGATTCTGGCAATTGGGATTGTGGTTGATGATGCGATTGTAATTGTCGAGAATGTGGGACGCTTGCGTGGAGAATACCCGAATTTAAGCTTGCCCAGAGTGATTGAACTGGCGCTAAACGAGGTCTTTGGAGCGATAGTTGCGATTGTGCTGGTATTGAGTGTGGTATTCATTCCGGTTTTGATGTTAAAAGGGCTTAGTGGGATAATGTATCGCCAATTTGCCGCAACCATCGCCTGCGCGGTGATTATTTCTGGAATTAATGCTTTGACATTTATCCCGGCATTATGCGCGATTTTATTGACAAAATCCGCCGATACGCCGGCATTAGCTTTTTTTGGCTGGTTTAATCAGCAATTTATGCGCCTAAATAATAGTTATGTGCACATTGCTCAGCGGATGATAATAATTAAGAAAACCGCCATTCTAATGTGGCTGGTAATTATTTTATCAACGATTGGTCTTTATAAAATTATCTCAGTTGGATTTATTCCCAATGAAGATCAGGGACTATTATTTGCGTCACTCAATCTACCGACTTCTTACACGCTGGAAGAAACCCAAAAACAAGCTACAGCGCTTATTTCGCGGTTAACCAAAAATCCGAATATTGATTCGGTGGTAAGTGTCAGTGGGGTTGATTTTCTTGATTCGGGAAGCAGTAAATCCTACGCCTCATCTTTAATCGTTATTTTGAAGGATTGGTCGGAGCGCCGCGGCAATCATCACAGCGCCAATAGCATTATTAAGGAAATTGAAACATTAAGTCGCAGTTTTCATGGAATGACGTCACATGCTTATAATCAGCCGCCAATTCGTGGTTTAAGTACTACCGGTGGCGTTGAATTTTACGTTGAAGATCGGGTAGTTGGTAATCCGGAAAAGTTGGAGGCAATTTGTAACCAATTAATCAAACGCTTGCGGACGCACCATGAAATTGCCGATGCCTATCAGACGTTAAATACCCATTCCCTGCAGATTACTATTCAACCGGATGTTGATCGGGCGAAATATTACGGAGTAAATTTACAAAATTACTATAATGTATTGCAGGCAACCTATACCAATACGCCGGTAAATTTTGCCTATATTATGCAGGATCAAAGTTGGGTTTATCTGCAAGCTGATGCGCCGTATCGCGCTTCAATTAATAATCTGGATAATGTCTATGTCAAATCTGCTAATAACTCAATGGTGCCGTTAGCGGCAATTTCACAGGTAACCACCGGTACCGCTGCCAAAGTCATTCAGCATTTTAACGGTTATCTGGCATCGCGAATAATTGTTAAACCGGCTGCTAAATATTCAATGGGTGATGTGATGAATATCATCAGTGCCGAAGCTGCTAGTTTACCTAAAGGCTATTATTACGATTGGTACGGAACCAGCTATCAGCAGCAGCAATCACAAAGTAATTCGTTATGGGCATTTGTTTTTTCCCTAACCATGATTTATCTGGTATTGGCGGCGCTGTATGAAAAATGGCGCTTGCCATTAGTGGTATTGGTTGGGGTGCCGGCAGCATTATTTGGGGCGGCAATCATACTGTTATTAAGCGGTAAAGAACACGACTTGTATTTTCAGATTAGTTTGATTGCGTTGCTGGGGTTGTCCGCCAAAAATATTATTTTATTGGTTGAATTTGCACTGCAGTGGATGAAAAAAGGACATTTGGCTGGTGAGAGTGCCATTCATGCGCTACGGGTACGGTTTCGTCCGATTATTATGACTTCAACGACGTTTATTGCTGGGACTATACCATTGGTGTTTGCTGATGGCGCCGGTGCCAATGCGCAACATTCAGTTGGATTTGGAATTATTGGCGGAATGCTTGGTTCAGTAATGATTGCAACATTATTTACGCCGGTGTTTTTTTGTATTATCATGGGGCATAGCCGTAAAGAACAATAGAGATGATGATTGTAGGTTATTGTTATTGGTTGCAAAAATGCAAGCCAAGATTGCATTTTTGCAACATTGACGTCGCTGAAATTAATGCTAAAATCACGCAAAATAGTAATGGATTGTTACTAAGTGATTGTGTACTGGATAAATTGGTGCACAAACTCGATAAATAATTATTTTGTGATGATGGAGTATTAAGATGTGTTTTACTAAAAAATCCAAACTTGGTTTAGGGTTGTGTTTGTTATTGGGAATGGCAAAATTGGCGCTAGGGGTTGAAACAATTACTGTGGCGGCGACTGAGTATCCCAATGGCGAAATTCTGGAAAGCGCGGTGAAACCGTTGCTGGCAAAACAGGGCTATGATTTAAAAATAATTTACTATCCTAGTTATAATGATGATCGGATTACGTTTCATCAAGGACCGCAAATTAATTGGCAATCAACCCGCTTGAACCCAAATTTTCAGGTAATCGATGGTAAAGCGGATGCTAATTTTTTTCAGCATCAGGCATATTTGGATGAATTTAATCAAAATTACTCGGTTAATTTGCTGGCGGTAGAATCAGTTTTTTATGTCCCTTATGGACTTTATGTTGCCAAAGGCAAGGAATCGGCGCTGGTAAATACCAAAAATCCACGTAATATCCAGTCTGGTTCAACGGTGTTAATTCCTGATTATTTTATCAATGAAGAACGGAGTTTGCATTTTTTACAAAATCTACATCTTCTAGCTCTTGAAAGTGATAGTGCACACCTGAACTTGCAGGATATTACTAATAATCCGTATCAACTGGATATTTATAAAGCCGATAGTTCACTGCTTCCGACTATGCTTGATTCTCAGAAGGCGGATATTGTGATAATGAATTCGGGTCAAGCCAGCCGCCAGGGAATTGTGTTTAATCGGGCAATAATAATCGAACCTCAAAATTCACGATATATTAATATTTTGGTTACAACCAAAGATAATTTAAATAAACCCAAGCTTAAAGCATTGGCAAAAGCTTTGCATTCGGAAGAAGTTAAGAAATTTATACAGACTAAATATCATGGTGAAGTTATTCCGGCATTTTAGCCCATTGGGATAATATAATTTTGACCGGCAGCCATAAATTGGAACTGCCGGTTTTTTATTGATGATAGTTTTGTATCCATTTAACTTTAGCAAGTTTCGATTGATTATTTTATTTTGTGTGTAAATTGATTTGGTGGGATTTCTGTGATATAAAGGCAATCGCTTAATGCTAAAATCATTATTTGCTGCAACGGTGCTTAATTCTGTAATGCAATTAGAGATCTTGGTGTAGTTGAAACCAATTTAAGAGGGTAATTAAATTTATGCAATTAAGTAATGATGACCAGCAATTTTTGCAACAATATGTGGAATGTTTCAGGATGTTTGCCGATAATACGGTGGGGTTTCTGGGTGGAATTGGCTCATTGGAACGTAAACCATTATATAAGGCGCGAATTGCCGAAGAGTTTGGGGTTAGTGATGCTGAACTAACTAAATTATTACGCGACCCTCGGTTAATCGCGTTATTTGATGCGGTAATTGCTAGCAAAAGTCCGCGAAAATTTCTAAGCGTGCGCGAGTTCCCCGAGTATCCAGCCAAAATATTTGTGGTTAGCTGGGCACCGGTGATTAATCCGGCAACTGGCAATGTTGTTGCTGTTCATGCCAATACCCATCCGCTGGAAGTCGGAAATATGTCAAGCGTTTTTGCCCGCTTTTATAAATATGGTGATAGCCGAATTCGTACGCATGATCTACCCCCGGATTTGAATCTTACCCAACGCGAAAAGCAAGTGGTGTTTTTCTTTATGTTAAATTTTGAAAGCCTGACTATTGCTGAATTAATTGCTAAAATAGAAAACAAAACTATTTCTAAAAATGCCATTGACCAAGTATTTACCAAGCAATTATTACCGAAATTTGGCGTTTATAGCCGCAAAGCATTGTATGAAAAATTGCAGGACTTGGGCTATGACCGGCTAATTCCACATAATATTTTACAGGATGGATTTACACTGGATCTTACCGATTATGTGATTTTTGGCTAGTGTGATTGGTTTAATTGTTGGTTTAAATCCTCGTTTATAAATGGGCTATAGCGTTGCTAATATTAGCTAAGTTGATTGGCACAAAATTTGTCTAAACATTTTTTGCTTAAATTACAATTAGATATTGTTGCGGGTTGATAAGTTATATTAAAATTATGACTGTTAATATAAGAAAGTAATTCAATATGAAAAACATACTCGGTATTGGCTTATTAAGCGCGTTATTCATGGTGGCTTGTAATAGTGGTAGTAGCTCTTCCGGAAGCAGTGGCGGCGGAGGTGGTAGTTCAGGAAAATTTACGATAACTAATCTGGAGTCTACGGTTGTATTAGGTAATGGTTGTAGTCGTACGGCATCTTCGCTGAATTTCGTTTGTTCAGCCGCCAGCAGTTCGATGGCAATTAATAATATATCTTATACATCGAGTCCTGCATCTTATTTGTTCATCCCTAGTGGTCCCAAAGGCGTAACGATTACTCAATCCGGTAATTGTGTCGGCGAGCCGGTTACTAATTATGGTTCTTGTTCGCTCTCTTTTAGTGCCGAGAGTGCAACCAAAAATTCAACCGTGTATATTCCATTAACCAATGCCCCGCTGACACCAATGATATATCAGGTGTTTATTTCAATTGTGTTTCAATAATTGGGCTGAGCCGTCAGATTTATACAAAATAAACATGAATAGACAAATAAAAAGCTATGGTTTTAAACCATAGCTTTTTATTCAATATCAAGCAGAAATTATTTGCCTGGGCGTAAGCTACGCACAGCTTTACCGGCTTGCCACATTTCGCTATCGCGAATTTCAGCTAATTCAGCTTCTAATTTTACGCGATAATCGTCTTGTGAGTTGGTGTCGATTGAGCGTTGAGCTTCTTCACCAGCGGCAACACGCGCGTATAATTGTTCAAACACCGGAGCTGTTGCATCTCTAAATGGGCCTTTCCAATCCAAGGCACCACGTTGGGCAGTGGTCGAAGTATTGGCAAACATCCAATCCATACCGTTTTCACCAACTAATTTGATTAAAGATTCAGTCAATTCTTCAACTGTTTCATTAAACGCTTCTGACGGAGAGTGACCGTTTTTACGCAATACATTGTATTGAGCTTCCATCACCCCCGCCAAGGCACCCATCAAAATACCACGTTCACCAGTTAAATCTGAGTAAACTTCTTTTTGGAAAGTAGTTTCAAATAGATAACCAGATCCGATACCAATACCAATCGCTAGACAACGCTCAGTTGCACGACCAGTTGCATCTTGGAAAATTGCAAATGATGAATTTAAACCTTTGCCTTCTTGGAATAAACGACGTAATGAAGTTCCAGATCCTTTAGGTGCTGCCAAGAATACATCAACATCTTTTGGAGGAATGATACCAGTACGTTCTTTGTAAGTAATTCCAAAGCCGTGAGAGAAATACAAGGCTTTGCCTGCCGTTAAGTGTTTTTGTACGGTTGGCCACATTGCGATTTGTGCAGCATCGCTTAACAGATACATAATAATCGTTGCTTTCTGCATAGCTTCTTCAGGTGAAAATAAGCTTACACCTGGTACAAAACCATCCGCAACTGCTTTGTCATATGACTTAGATGGTGAACGTTGACCAACGATTACATTGAAACCATTGTCGCGTAAATTTTGCGCTTGACCAGGACCTTGCACGCCATAACCGATAACGGCAATTGTTTCGTTAGCCAAGATATCACGGGCTTTAGCTAAAGGAAACTCTTCACGAGTTACTACATTTTCATTAACACCACCAAAATTCATGATTGCCATAAATTACTTCCTTTTAAAATTAAAAATTATGATTAACAACGCGCACATCACATACTTCAATGATTTTGTGCAGTTGGTTGGTCAATTTTTGAATTGAATGATCATCACTATAGACAATAATTGAAAAATGCGATAAATCATCCGGTCCACTAAAAATACTCATTTGCTCAATATTAACACTGTAGCGGGAAAATAGTCCGGAAATTCGCTGTAACACCCGTAAAGAATTTCGGGTTACAATCGAAATAAACCGCATTTCGCCTTTTTTTTCCATTTCTTATTCCCTTCTAAGATAAACGAATTTCATCAACGGCAGCACCAACTGGCATCATCGGGAAAACTTTTTCCTGTTTTTCCACCATGATTTCGAGTAAGAACGCTTCCGGAGAGTTAAGCATTTCGCTGATTGCCGATTCAAGTTGTTCCGGTTGGTCAATTCGTTTGCCCTTGATGCCATAAGCATTGGCCAATTGAACAAAATCCGGATTAACCAATTCGACGAATGAGTAACGCTCTTCATAGAACATTTCCTGCCACTGGCGTACCATTCCCAGATAGTTATTATTCAGTAATAAAATTTTCACCGGGAGTTTTTCCTGGGCAATAACCGCAAGTTCCTGAATATTCATCTGAATCCCGCCATCACCAACTACGACAATGACTTGTCGATCGGGATTGGCCAATTTAGCGCCGATTCCTGCCGGCAGGGCAAAGCCCATAGTTCCCAAGCCCCCGGAGGTGATGTGCGATTTGGATTTTTTGAATTTATAGTAGCGCGCAGCCATCATTTGATTTTGTCCAACATCCGATGCAATGATTGCACCGCCATTGGTTTGCTTGGATACTTCGTCAATCGCTTGTGACATTTTGATCATCCCGTTGCTGTTTTCCAGTTCCGGCACAATAACTTGTTGATATTCCTGCTCATGGAGCTTATGAAATTCATTGCGCCATTCCTGATGCGAATTAGGGCGAATAAAACGCAATAAATTATTCAAGGCATATTTGGCATCGGTAATCAACGGCACATAGGATTTAACGTTTTTGTCGATTTCGGCATGATCGATATCAATATGAATAATTTTTGCCTGTTTGGCGTATTTTGCCAGATTACCGGTAACCCGATCATCAAAACGCATTCCAATGGCAATAATTAAATCGGCTTGATTGGTCATCAAATTTGGTGCATAATTACCATGCATTCCCAGTAAACCGACAAATAGCTCATGATCGGTTGGGAAATTATGTAAGCCATGAAGAGTACAGGCTACTGGAATCGTGGCACGCTCGACCAATTCCAATAATTCGGCTTCGGCATGGGCAATTCCAATCCCATTCCCGGCAAGAATCAGCGGACGCTTGGCATCGTTAATCATTTCCGCGATATTGATAAATTGGCGATCCGGGCACTCAAATCCACGGCTTAAGCGCGGGCGGTGCGGATGGTAGCTATAATCGAGCATGCCAACTTGGGCATCTTTGGTGATATCAACTACCACCGGACCCGGGCGGCCATCTTTAGCGTAGTAGAAAGCTTTGGCAATTGCCAATGGAATATCTTCAGCACGGGTAACCTGAATGTTCCATTTAGTGATTGGAATGGTAATACCGATAATATCCGCTTCCTGAAAGGCATCGCTACCAATTAAGGTACTGGCAACCTGTCCGGTAATACAAACTAGTGGCACCGAATCAAGCATGGCATCGGCAATTCCGGTAACCAAATTGGTTGCACCCGGACCGGAAGTTGCAAAGCACACGCCAACTTTGCCGCTGGATTTGGCATAGCCTTCCGCCGCAATTACGCCGCCTTGTTCATGACGAACCAGCACATGGTGAATTTTGGTCTTTTTTTCAAATAGTGCATCATACGTCGGTAAAATGGTTCCTCCCGGATAACCAAAAATTACCTCGACTTTTTCACGTAGTAGCGATTCAATTATCGCCTGTGCTCCGCTCATTCGCATAATTTTGTTCCTAGAAAATTAATTTAATCTATAGTTAATCTCAATATAAGCATTATTAACCCCATCAATCAGGGCTTTCAAGGCGGCAATTTCGATATCCTCATCTTCGGCATAACCGGTGTAGTTATTACCTTCGCAGGCAACAATAATTGTTGAACAGCATAAGGCATCAACCGTGGTTCCTTTGGAGTGAGAATGGTAATCTACCACAGTTACCGCTGGCATGTGACGATTAATTTCAGCATTGAGTGCGCTTAACGCTGAACCACGTCCTTGGTATTCAATTACCAAATCGGTATCGGCAAAAAATTTACCCAACAGCGTTACTACCGTTTTACCGCCGCTGCCTTTGGCATAGCTTAAGTCGCTCAATTGAATCGGTGCGCGGAATTTTTTGTAGGCAACCAGCAGTTCGTCATCGGTAACCCCTTTGCGGCGATCGGCATAGTAATCTTTAATCGCTTGGGTAATCACAACTTTTTCCTCATTGGTGCATTGATAACCAAATTTATTGATGATTTGTTGCGCATGATTGCTGCCGCTTAATGGACCAAATACGAAACTAATTTCGCTGCCGATATCGCGTGGATCAAACGGTTGATAAGCCAGCGGATTCTTGAGAATCGCATTGATATGTCCGCCGGAAGTATGCGCTGCCGAATTTTTACCGACAATCGGTGAATGCGGCTGGCGTGGCAACATCCGCTGGGCGATAAAGTCCGAAGTTTCCTTGAGATGGGCAACATTGATATTGGTGAAAATCGGGTAATTGGGATTATATTTGCGCCCATATTGACGAATCAACATGATACATTGCTCCAGTGCCACATTCCCGGCGCGTTCACCAACGCCGTTGATACAGCCCTCAATTTGGCGGGCGATACCGTTAAATACTGCTTCAAGCGTATTATCCAATGCCGTTCCAAAATCATTATGACAGTGCATTGACCAGATGATGTCTTTATCTGGAAATTCTTGAGTCATAATTTGTTTGTGCCGTGCCAATTTATTGACAAAATAATCTTCGCCTTCAAAGCGCGAAGCGCCGCCAATGGTGTCTGGACAATTAATGACCGTAGCACCGGCATTAATCGCGGTACGAATTAAATCGGTCACGAAATCAAAATTTTCACGCTGGCGGGAGTAACCCTCCGGGCTAAATTCAACCTCAAAACCAGCACTTGCCATCATACTAATCAATTTGGCGGTGGTAGCGAGAATTTGTGGTTTATCTTCGGCGAGTTTGCCTAATGAGGCGGTCATTAATTCCGGGTCAACCGGCACATAAATATGGATACGTCCGCGACCAATTGCCAATGATGGTGCCAGTGCTTCCATGGTACGAATGACTTGTTCTTCACGTAATTGACATAAACCGGAAATTTTCATCGGCGAATTAATTGCCGCCATATTTTTGGAAATCTGGTTGACGATAGCAAAATCGGTATTGCTGGCAGACGGAAAACCGGCTTCAAGAATATCAATTTGCAATAGGTGTGCCATTTCGGCATATTTCAGATTATCTTCAAAAGACATTCCCGCTCCAGGTGACTGCTGTCCATCGCGGAGAGTGGTATCCAATATGAAAATTTGGGTTTCTGACATTAATAAATCCTGTAAAATAATACTGAGTTATAAATTAGCAACGACCTGCGCAGTAAATTCAGTGGTGCCGACAATTTTCTCATGCGCCGCGCCGGTAGCAATATCACCGGTCCGATAACCATTAACAATCGTTTGGCGGATGGCATTTTCAATTGCCCGCGCTTCACTAGTCAGACCAAATGAATGATCCAATAACATGGCTGCTGATAATATTTGCGCAATCGGATTGGCAATATCTTTACCGGCAATATCTGGTGCCGAACCGCCAGCCGGTTCGTAAAGAGCCAAGCCACTAGGGCTGAAACTGGCTGATGGCATCATTCCAACCGAGCCGGATAGTACCGATAGCTCATCGGATAGAATATCACCAAATAAATTTGCGGTTAAAATTACATCAAATTGTGCCGGATTTTTGACGATTTGCATCGCACAATTATCCACCAGCATATCACTGTATTCAATTTCTGGATATTCTTTTGCAACCTCGGCAACCACCGTCCGCCATAGTTTGGACATTGCCAAAACATTGGCTTTATCGACCGAAATTACTTTTTTGCCGCGGGTCGCGGCAGCTTTAAATGCGGCATGAGCGATGCTCTTGATTTGATTTTCATCATAACGACCATTATCCCACGCATAGCGAACCCCATTTTCTTCGCCTAATTGATGTTCACCAAAATAAACATCGCCAACCAATTCGCGGAATACCACGACATTTAAACCATCTTTTAATAATTCTGGCTTTAATGGTGAGAGTGAGGAAATTTCCGGATAAAGTGCCATCTGACGTAAATTAATATTAAAATTAAATGCCTTCCGCAATGCCAAAATTGATTTAGCCTCGCAGTTAATCCATTTAGGCTCTAATAATTGATCTACCGGTCCACCAACCGAACCAAACAACACCGCATCACATTGGTTGCAGGTGTCGATGGTAACTTGCGGTAAATGATCCTGATGTACTTCATAAGCGGCACCACCAACCAACCCTTCGTGATAACTAAATGAGTGACCGAATTTAGTAGCTACTGCATCTAATACTTTACGGGCAGCAACAACTACTTCCGGTCCAATTCCATCACCGGGCAATACGGCTATTTTTTTGTTCATAAGCGTGAATCTCCTTTGCGTTTGATAATAAAAAGTCCAAATCATCCTGACCGTTCAATAAGCAGTGTTTGCGGAAACTATCGTAGCTGAATTTTACTGTTTCGCCGGCAAAAGAAATGGTCTCATTAGCCAAATCTACAGTCATTTCCAGAGTTGAATCAGCTAAGCTTAGTGCCAACCACTTTTCGATTATTGCCAGCGGCAGTTGGATTAATAACAGTCCATTTTTTGCCGAATTATTAAAGAAAATATCGCCAAAAGAGCTGCAGATTACAACTTCAAAGCCTGCTTGCAATAATGCCCATGCTGCATGTTCGCGCGATGACCCGCAGCCAAAATTATCTTTGGATAACAAGATTTTTCCGGCTTGATAGCTGGGATTATTGAGGATGAAATCCGGATAAAGCCGTTTTAATTCTGAGAATAAATGTTCGCCATAACCAGTTTTGCTGGTGCTTCTTAAATGACCCGCCGGAATAATCATATCGGTATCGACATTATCCAGATTTAGCGGAACTAGCGGCGAAGTTAGAGTGGTAAATTGTTTCATATTAATTGTTCTTCCGTTGCTATTTTACCCAGTACGGCACTAACTGCCACTGTTTGCGGTGATGCCAAATGAGTAATACTATTTGGTCCCTGACGACCAATGAAATTACGATTGGTGGTACTGATAGATCTTTTGCCGGCCGGTACTTTATCTGGATTCATCCCTAGACACATTGAGCATCCAGGCATCCGGAAATCGGCACCGGCTAAGGCAAAGACTTTGTCCAATCCCTCGGATTTTGCCTGTGCCAGAACCTCTTCCGATCCCGGCACAATATACATAGTAACATTAGCCGCAACTTTGCGACCATCAAGAATTTTGGCAACCGCCCGCAAATCTTCAATGCGTCCATTGGTACAACTACCAACGAATGCAAAATCAACCGGAGTTCCCAATAACGACTGTCCCGGCCGTAATTTGGTATACGCATAGGCTTTTTCAAGCGTTGCCACATCATCCCCCGCTTTGATTTGCGGAGTAACATCGTCAATCGCAATAGCGTGTTCAGGATTGATTCCCCAAGTAATCATTGGTTTAGCGGCGGTAATGTCAATTACAATTTCTTTGTCATAGCTGGCATTATTATCGCTTTGTAATTGGCGGTAAGCGGCTTTGGCCTGCTCCCACTCAGCGCCTTGCGGTGAAAATTTACGACCTTCCAAATAAGCAAAAGTTGTTTCATCCGGTGCGACAATTCCGGCGCGGGCACCACATTCGATTGACATATTGCAAATGGTCATGCGTTCTTCCATGGAGAGTGAGCGGATATAATCGCCAACATATTCAATCACCGTTCCTTGACCACCACCAATGCCGATTACCGCGATCAATTTTAAAATTGCATCTTTGGCGGTAAAATATTTACTCGGTGTACCCTTAAATTCGACTTTGAAAGTCCGAGGTTTTTCTTGCAGGATACAGCCGCTGGCCATGGCATGAGTAATTTCGGAAGTTCCGACCCCAAAAGCCAAGGCGCCAAATGCACCATGGGTCGCAGTATGCGAATCACCGCAAATTATTGTCGTTCCCGGTTGGGTGAAACCTAATTCCGGTCCAACCACATGAACAATCCCTTGATGGCCGCTATTGATATCATACAGTAAAATATCGTTTTCGGCACAATTGCGGCGCAGGGTATCTACCTGATTGCGCGCAACTTCATCAACGATTACCGCCCGATTGTTATCGGTTGGAATCGAGTGATCAATGGTTGCCAAAATATGGTGTTTGTTATGAATTGGAATCCCGCGGGTTTTTAGCTCGGCAAAAGCTTGTGCGGAAGTAACTTCATGCATAATAATCCGGTCAATATATAAGATATCCGGATAGTTGGGCTGACTTTTTACAACGTGGCTATTCCAAAGTTTATTGATTATGTTTTGTGCAGTCATTATTGACAGTTCCCCCCTTATTATTTTACTAGTGTCAAATATTTAGCGTATTTGGCATTTTCGCCCTGATAGACTTTTTTATATTCAGCCTTGATTCTTTGGGTAATCGGACCTTCGGCGCCGTTACCGATTGGACGGTCATTGATATGTCCGGCACCGCGAACTTCAACCGCCGTTCCGGTAAAAAATACTTCATCGGCAGTAAATAAATCTTCCGGCAAAAACTTGCCCTCAACTATGCTATAGCCCAATTCGGTTGCCAATTCCATGATGATTTTGCGGGTGATGCCGGTTAAAATGGTGCCCAATTGCGGAGTGGTGATCACACCATCTTTAATCCGGAAAATGTTTTCCGAACTACCTTCGGCAACATAGCCCTCATGATCCAATAAAATTACTTCGTCATAATTGGTGTCTTTGATTGCTAATAATGCCTGCAGACTATTGACGTAATGTCCGCAAATTTTAGCACCAACCGCGGTTGATTGCGGGTGAATGCGAATGAAATCACTAATTAGTACATTTAACGGAACATCCGGTAAATAGTTGCCCATTTCGTAGCAGGAAATAATTACCTCAACCTTAGTTTTTGGATCTGGGCGTACCCGTACGCCGGATGGTGGGTTGCCATAATATACCAGTGGACGAATATAGCATGATTTATAACCATTGGCTTTTACTGTCTCAACAATTGCCTGGGCAACTTGTTCTTGGGTGTAAGGAATTGTCATTCCAATCGGCGCAGCAGAATCAAACATCCGTTTAACATGTTCTTGTAAGGCAAAAATAGCGGTTTCACCGGAAGCTAATTCATAGGCGCGAATACCTTCAAATACGCCGCTGCCATAGTGCAGTCCGTGCGACATTACGTGGGTAGTTGCATTTTCAAAAGGTATCAAAGAGCCATTTTGCCAGATTAGTTTCATTCTCATTCCTTAATAATTGTTTTATGCGTCAAAATAAATATTCAGCAGTTGAAATTGCAAGGCGTGTTGCGTATATTGTTGATGATTCCATCGTGATTTTAATTAGCGTGTTCGTCTTATGGGTGCAGTTTGATGGTGATAGTCTTACAATTTTCAGAGCGTAAGCTACTAATTTTAAGTGCAAAAACAGTATATTGTCAATATAAATCAGCGTCGCTCAGCCTAATAAGCATAAGTGCCTACTCTGAATCCCTTGATATTAAAGCAAATTAACCTTTTGCTGCGGTGCATTAATTTTATAGTGTTTAGTGGAATTATTGTGAGCGAAAATAGTAAAAATGCTTGGAAAGAGGCGGTTTGCTGGAAATAGTTGACAAAATTACTCTGATAATATATAATCATGGTAGAGAACATAAGTAATATCCACAAATTAAATGCAATTATACTTGACACTTTTACTCAGTTAAAGTACAATAACGCCACTAATTATTTTGTGGGTATAATTAAATGAAGTTGACAACCAAGGGTAAGTTTGCAGTAACTGCATTATTGGACATTGCAATTTATAGCGAAGATAATAAGAAACCAATCACGCTTTACAATATCAGCGAGCGGCAAAATATTTCGTTGTCTTATCTTGAACAATTGTTTGTAAAGTTAAGAAAAAACAACGTTGTGAAAAGTTATAAAGGTCCTGGCGGCGGCTATGTATTGATGCGTCCGTTGGATCAGATTCCAATTTCGGATATTATCCGCGCGGTAGATGAAGATATGGATGCTCGCACTTGTCGCGGTAACCGTAATTGCCGTGATAATCGTAAATGTTTGACACACGATTTATGGGCGGGATTGACGACTGAAATGTATGGTTACTTGGATAAGATTAGTTTACAGGATTTACTGAGTAAAGCGGAAACTAATGAGCCGAGTAAGATTATGTTTTGCCGGAACTAGTAAGCGCTTAGCGATTTAAGCTTGAGTATTTCAAGCATAATCTATCTTACGCAAATATCCGCTGTTTGTAGCGGTAAGCTGTTGGGTTTTGATAATCGATAAGTTGACCGCGTTGTAAAATCAGCGTGTTGTGAACAATAATCAATCGCTTAACTGATGATTGTCATACATGCTTATTAATATACAGTCTTAAGGAACAAAATTTAAAATGACACTACAATTACCGATTTATCTGGATAATGCGGCAACCACTAAATTAGATCCCCGCGTTTTAGAGGAAATGATGCCGTATTTAACCAACGAGTTCGGTAACCCAGCTTCACGTTCGCATAGCTTTGGTTGGAGTGCTGAGGCCGCTGTGGAAAAATCCCGGGAACAGGTTGCAACTGCTGTTGGTTGTGATAGCAAAGAAATTATCTGGACTTCCGGTGCTACCGAGTCAATCAATTTGGCATTGAAAGGTGCGGCAAATTTTTATGCTGACAAAGGGAAGCATTTAATTACCGTAAAAACCGAGCACAAGGCAACATTGGATACCATGCGAGAACTTGAGCGCTTAGGTTTTGAAGTTACCTATCTGACACCGGAGAGTAATGGGCTGCTGGATCTGAGCAAATTTGCAGCGGCCATTCGTCCGGATACAATTTTAGCCTCGGTGATGTTTGTTAATAATGAATTGGGTGTAATTCAGGATATTCCAGCGCTCGGTAAATTGTGCAAAGAACACGGGATTATTTTCCATGTTGATGCGGTGCAGGCCGTGTGCAAAGTTGATTTTTCGCTGAGTGAACTTGATGTTGATTTAATGAGTTTCTCCGGACATAAAGTGTATGGGCCAAAAGGAATTGGTGCATTATATGTTCGCCGCAAGCCGCGGGTACGGTTGTTGCCGTTGATTCATGGCGGTGGTCATGAACGGGGCTTTCGTTCCGGAACATTGCCGACTCATCAGATTGTTGGAATCGGTGCCGCATTTGAATTAGGCAAGCGCGAAATGGTTGAAGACTTGGCGCGAATTTCCTTTTTACGTAATAAGTTGCTTGATGGTTTACGTCAAATTGATGAAGTCTATGTTAATGGTGATTTGGAACACAGTGTTCCACAAATTTTAAATGTCAGCTTCAATTTCATTGAAGGTGAATCTATGATGATGGCAATCAAGGATATTGCGG
Organism: Pseudomonadota bacterium; assembly: GCA_052033675.1. Taxonomy (GTDB): domain Bacteria; phylum Pseudomonadota; class Gammaproteobacteria; order Burkholderiales; family UBA11063; genus Aquella. The sequence continues at coordinate 772 of JBPOJK010000147.1, read as the reverse complement.
TTAGTAGTGGTTCGGCGTGTACTTCGGCTTCGTTGGAGCCGTCTTATGTACTGCGGGCAATTGGGCGGAATGATGAATTGGCGCACAGTTCAATCCGCTTTAGTATCGGGCGTTTTAATACCGAAGAAGAAATTGATTATGCGGTACGGCTATTGCAGGATAAAATCGCTAAATTGCGTGACCTATCGCCGTTGTGGGAAATGCATCAGGACGGGATTGATGTCAGCAGTTACAAATGGGAAGCTCACAGCGATGAGCGGGATGTAATTTTACATTAAAAATTAGGCAAATTATGCCACTATAGTGGCAGTTATGGAGTATCAAAAGATGGCTTATTCAAATAAAGTAATTGATCATTACGAAAACCCACGCAATGTTGGCGCATTAGATAAAAATGATGCCTCGGTTGGTACCGGCATGGTTGGTGCACCGGCCTGCGGTGATGTAATGAAATTACAAATTAAAGTCGGCGAAAATGGTTTAATCGAAGATGCCAAATTTAAAACTTATGGTTGTGGTTCGGCGATTGCTTCGTCTTCACTGGTGACCGAATGGTTAAAAGGCAAAAACCTTGATGAAGCACAAACTATTAAAAATAGCGATATTGCCGATGAACTGGAACTGCCACCGGTAAAAATTCATTGTTCGGTGTTGGCTGAGGATGCAATCAAAGCTGCTATTGCCGATTATAAAGCTAAAAATAATAAGGGGTAAATCGTGATTAGTGCTACTGAGAGTGCTGCTCTACGGGTGCAGGCGTTTCTGGCTAAAC
>JBPOJK010000051.1:0-31760 GCA_052033675.1 Pseudomonadota bacterium | reverse complement strand
CGGCTCAATGGTTTTTATGATTACATGATAAATTACCGGTTTCACCATGATAATAAAAAATCGCATTAATATTTCTATAGTTCTCTACAGAAATAATCCGCAGCAGATTCAAAATTTGCTGGCGGATATTTTTGCCAGCCGTAATATACAATTGGGAGCGGTTTTTCTAGTAGATAATTCGCCGGATAATCGCCTGCAGCAATTAGCCAAATTGCATTCACAGATAAAATATATTCCCGCGCATCATAATCCCGGCTATGGTGTGGCGCATAATCTGGTAATAAATCAGTCAATTAATGATGGTGTAGATTATCACTTGGTGGTTAATCCAGATATTCGCTTTGGTGTGGATGAGTTGGCTAAATTGATTGATTTTATGCAGACAAATAAACATGTCGGATTGCTCATGCCCAAAGTGGTGTATCCGAATGGCAATGTTCAACATCTCTGTAAATTATTACCTAATCCATTTAATATTTTTGCGCGCAGATTTATGCTAAAATCATATGTCACTAAAATGAATTATTCATATACGTTGCAGTGGACTAATTATAATACAATAATGCCCGTTCCTTATCTATCCGGTAGTTTTATGTTATTCCGCGTTAGCGATTTGCAGCTACTCGGTGGTTTTGATGAACGGTTTTTTATGTATTTTGAAGACACAGATATTACCCGGCGCTTCTATCGAGAGGGTAAAGCGTGGTTTTGTCCATCGGTAACGGTTATCCATGAACACAATCAGGAATCGTACCGTTCATTAAAAATGTTTTGGGTGCATATTCAGAATATGGCGCGCTATTTCAATAAATACGGCTGGTTTTTTGATAATGAGCGGCGCCAAATAAATAGAACGCTCAAACAAAAGTTGCAATACCGCAAAACACCATGAAATTTCAAAATATGATTTTAAAATTTCATGGTGTTTTGCTGGGGTTAGCACTTTCTCATCTAAATTTATCATCCATGAGTCAATTTCATCCATCAATGATGAATTTCAATATAAATGCGATGTTAGGAATAAAATGTTAGTAATAAGTGCGGGATTAATTTCATTTTTATGCTGCTGGATATTTATTTTGACCAATAAATATCATGCACAGTTTTCTGCCGATCACGATTTTAGCGGCGCGCAAAAATTCCATAAAATTGCGACGCCTCGAATTGGCGGGCTAGCGGTATTTATTAGCGCGTGGGTTTTGGCTGGATATGGTTTAATTCAGCATTTATTGTGGGCAAAGTTTTTTATCAAGATTCTGGCGCCTTCGTCGCTGGTATTTTTAGCCGGATTTTTGGAAGATTTGATCAAGAAAATCACCCCGTGGCAACGAATTTTTATGACGTTATTAGCCGCGTTGTTAGGGATTTATGCGGTGCATGTAATCAATCGCATCACCCATACCGACATTACCATCATTGACTATGTTTTGCGTTTTGAGTTGGTTAGCTTGATTATTACCTTGATTATTTTGATTGGGGTGACCAATGCATTTAATATCATCGATGGCTATAACGGGCTGTGTTTGACTACTTTTTTATCGATAATGATTTGTTGTCTGGTGATTGCTTACCGGATTGATTTCCATTATCTGGATAACTCGATGTGGATTTTGGGTGGTGCGGTACTGGGGTTGATGGTGTGGAATTATCCGCATGGCAAAATTTTTCTTGGTGATGGTGGTGCCTATTTTCTGGGGTTTATCGCGACCTTGATTTTACTTGAAATTTCGCAACGGATTCCCGGTTATTCGCCATTTACTTCCTTTTTGATTATGATTTATCCGATCAGTGAAACCGCGCTATCGATTTATCGCAAAAAATTTATCCGTAAGCGCTCGCCGTTTGAGCCGGATCGGTTGCACATGCACATGGTAGTGTATTATCGCCTGATTAAAAAGGATATTGCCAATCGCAACGCCGCAGTGGTTATTAAAATGCTGTGGTTTATTGTGCCGCAGTTGGTAATTGCAATGCTGTTTTATTCACAGCAAAAAATAATACTAACGGCAATTATCCTGTATTTCATCGGTTATTTTTGGCTGTATTTTCGGATGGTTTGTTTTAATAAGCCATGGTTTTTGAAATAATATTTTGTATTTTATTTCAATCCACCAACTTTAGATGGCGGAGAACTTTACTGATGGCATGATTGATCCCGTAGAATTTAGCCAACGCTCAGACTATGATAGAATGAGGGCTTAATTGTCATAATACCTCGCGGAGAAGTCCAATGCATCCAACCCAGATCGAAATCAATACCACACAATTTATTACCAATTTAGAGTCAATTCGTCAGGTTATTGGCGCGCAGGTAAAAATCTGCTTACCGGTAAAAGCCAATGCCTATGGCCATGGGCTGGTTGGTATCAGTAAACTGGCGGAACCATATATTGATTATTTAGGCGTTGCTTGCTTAGATGAAGGACGGCAGTTACGTAATCACAATATTTGTAAACCAATACTGGTTTTTGGTGCCTTTGATGAAGAACAAATTTCAGGTCTAATTGCCAATAATTTGGATATTACCATTTCATCATTGTATAAGGCGCAATTGTTAGTTGATTATTGTAGATTGCATCGCTGTAAAGCGCTGGTTCATCTCAAAGTTGACACCGGGATGAAACGGGTTGGAGTTCGTCCAGAGAGTGCTTATGCGTTAGTCGATTATATTCTGGCGCAGCCGGAATTGGAACTTCGCGGAGTTTATTCTCATTTTGCCGCCAGTGAGGAACTGGATAATGATTTAACAGATATGCAGTTACAAGAATTTACCCCCGTTGCGGATTATGTCAAAAATTTACAACCGGATGTTTTATGTCATATAGCCAATTCCGGCGGTGTTTGTTATCATCCGCAAAGCTATTTTGATATGGTGCGCCCGGGATTATTGAGTTATGGCTATTTTCCCGGTGATAAGCTTGAATCGGCGGCACTTAAGCCAATTAAACCGATTTTTGCTTTAAAAAGTCGGGTTAGCTATTTTAAGGTAGTATCTCCCGCGGCGGGAATTAGTTACAATCATCGGTATCATACCGCCTGTCAGTCGCGGATAGTAACCTTACCGATTGGCTATGGTGATGGCTATCGCCGTGGCTTATCTACCAATGGACATGCAATTATTCGTGGAATTAAATATCCAATTGCCGGTAATATTTGCATGGATATGCTGATGGTCGATTTGGGGACTAGCGGTGAAGCCTATGTCGGTGATGAAGCGGTTTTAATTGGTGAACAAAACGGGGTCGCGATTGCGATTGAGGAATTAGCCGGATCATTAAATACAATTATCTATGAAATACTCGTTGGTTTTAATGAACGGATTCCGCGCATCTACCTCTAAATTTGTGCTTAATATGGTTCTGCAAAAAAGTTATTGCTTAGTGTAAAAACATTCTTGCAATAATGTTATAATAACTGGATTTTTACTGATAAAAGTAAGTAAATTTACTGGGATATTTTTAGTTTATATGTCGATGGTTCTCCCGTGGCTAAATCCATAAGATTATTTGCGGGATTTTTAAGAGATAGGAATTATGGCTAATTATGAAATGATGGCAAATGCCGTGCGGATGTTGTCTGCTGAAAGTGTTGAAAAAGCGAAATCCGGTCATCCTGGTGCTCCAATGGGCATGGCGGAAATGGGAACAGTGCTGTGGCGTGATTTTATGGCACATAGTCCGTTAAATCCCAAATGGATAAACCGCGACCGCTTTGTTTTAAGTAATGGTCATGCCTCAATGTTGCAATATAGTCTATTACATCTGACAGGCTATCAAGTATCCATTGATGATCTTAAAAATTTCCGCCAATTTCATTCTAAAACGCCGGGACATCCAGAATATGGCTATACGGTTGGCGTTGAAACTACCACTGGACCATTGGGGCAAGGTATCACTAATGCGGTAGGGATGGCATTAGCAGAAAAGCAACTGGCAGCGGAATTTAATCGTGATAACTACTCGGTAATTGATCATTATACCTATGCTTTTGTTGGTGATGGTTGTCTGATGGAGGGAGTTTCCCACGAAGCCTGCGCCTTGGCGGGAACTTGGGGCTTGGGCAAATTAATCGTCTTTTATGATGATAATGGCATTTCAATTGATGGCGAGGTCGAGGGGTGGTTTAACGAAGATGTTAAACGCCGTTTTGAAGCCTATAACTGGCAGGTGATTGGTCGGATTGATGGCGATAGCATTGACCAATTGACTAAAGCAATTAAAAAAGCCAAAGCAGTTCATAATAAGCCGACTTTGATTGTTTGCCGGACTAAAATTGGTAAAGGTTCGCCGAATAAAGGCGGCAAAGAAGAGTGCCACGGTGCGCCATTGGGTGCGGCTGAGCTGGAATTGGTGCGTAGTGAACTAAAATGGCCGTATGCTCCGTTTGAGGTACCGGCTGAGGTTTATAATGATTTTGATTGCCGTGGGCTTGGCATGCAGCTTGAAAACCAATGGAATCAGATGTTTATGGAGTATCAGTCGCGACATCCGGATTTGGCGAGTGAATTATTACGGCGGATTGAGCATACCTTGCCGGAAAATTGGGAAAAAATTGTTGCCGATGGTTTGAAGTTGGTCAATGAAAAACAAGAAACCATTGCTACGCGTAAAGCATCGCAAAATGCCATTGAATATTTTGCACAATATTTACCGGAGTTTCTTGGTGGTTCCGCGGATTTGACTGGTTCAAATCTGACCAAATGGAGTAAGGCGGTAAGCTTGAATGAAAAAAATCATTTTACCGGCAATTATATTTCCTACGGTGTTCGTGAATTTGGAATGTCGGCAATCATGAATGGCGTATTTTTGCATGGTGGCTATCGTCCATTTGGTGGTACGTTCCTGATGTTCTCCGAGTACGCGCGCAATGCCTTGCGGATGGCTTCGTTGATGAAAATCGCTCCGATTTTTGTTTATACTCATGATTCGATTGGTCTAGGTGAAGATGGTCCAACCCATCAGGCAGTTGAACAAACCGCTTCCTTACGCCTGATTCCAAATATGAATGTGTGGCGCCCATGTGATACCGTCGAAACTATGGCGGCGTGGGGGCATGCGATTGGTCAAACTGAGACTCCATCATGCTTGATTTTCTCGCGGCAAAATCTTAAATTTATGGTTCGTCATCAAACTCAACGCGAAAATATTCTTAAAGGCGGTTATATTTTGCAAGATGGCGGAGCAACCCCGGATTGTGCAATTATTGCAACCGGCTCAGAAGTTGAATTGGCCGCTAATGTTGCTGAAAAATTGCGGGCAGAAGGTAAAACGGTACGCGTGATTTCAATGCCATCGACCAATGTTTTTGATAAACAAGATGCCGCATATAAAGCCAGTGTCTTGAGCGGTGCTAAACAAATGGTTGCCATTGAGGCTGGTGTTGCCGATAGTTGGTATAAATATGTCGGTACCGAGGGGGTAATTATTTCGATTGACCGTTTTGGTGAATCTGCTCCGGCGGGTGTGTTGTTTGATTATTTTGGCTTTACCGTTGATAAAATTTTAGCGCGGTTAAAGTAGTAGATAATCCCCTTGAAAATTTTGTGGATAGGGAGTATAATAAGTCCCTGAAATTAACCTTTGAGAAGAGAGAAAATATGTCAAAAATTAAAATTGCAATTAATGGATATGGCCGGATTGGTCGCAATGTATTACGTGTATTATTTGAAAACAAATTAACTAATGATTTTGAATTGGTAGCAGTTAACGATTTAGGTTCTGATTTAGAAGTGCAAGCTATTATCACCCAACGTGATACTGTACAAGGTTACTTCAATCATAAAGTTGAAGTTGTTGAAGGTGGTTTGAGTATTGATGGTCATTTTGTACGGTTCTTTGCTGAACGTGACCCTAAAAACCTACCATGGAAAGACTTGGGCGTTGATGTAGTTATGGAATGTACCGGTGTGTTTAATTCTAAAGCTAAATCAATCGCTCATATTGAAGCTGGTGCTAAAAAAGTAGTTCTGTCAGCACCTGGTGATAAAGATGTTGATGCAACAGTAGTATTTGGTGTTAACCAAGAAGTTTTAACTAAAGACATGATTGTGGTTTCAAATGCTTCTTGTACGACCAATGCCTTGGCTCCGGTTGCTAAAATTTTAAATAATCTGATTGGTATTGAACGTGGTTTGATGACTACGGTTCATGCATTCACTAATGACCAAGTTCTGACTGATATTTACCATAAAGATGCTCGCCGTGCGCGTTCTGCAGTTATGTCAATGATCCCGACCAAAACTGGTGCTGCTGCTAACGTTGGTTTAGTAGTTCCAGAACTTAATGGTAAATTGGATGGCTTGGCTGTACGTGTACCGACAATCAATGTGTCATTGGTTGACTTTACTTTTACCGCTGCGCGTGAAACTACTAAAGAAGAAATCAATGCTGCGATGAAAGCTGCTTCTGAAGGTGCTTACAAAGGTATCTTAGCTTATAATACGCAAAAATTGGTTTCAATGGACTTTAACCACACTAATGTTTCTTCAACATTTGATTCAACACAAACCCGTGTTGATGGTAATTTAGTTAAAATTTTTGCTTGGTATGATAACGAATGGGGTTTCTCAAACCGCATGTTTGATACCGCTAAAGCCTTATTTAACGCAAAATAATAGTAGCTAGTTAATATTATTTTGGTAATTTTATAAAACCTGAGTAAATTGTTTACTCAGGTTATTCTGATTTATGAGGTTGTAATGTTTAAACGATTATTAGGACTTTTTTCCAGCAGTATTGCAATTGATTTGGGAACCGCTAATACTTTAGTATATATGCAAGGCAAAGGAATTGTCCTGAACGAGCCATCAATGGTTGCCTTAGCAATGGATAAAAGCGGGATGGGGAAACGAATTATTGCCGTGGGTAGTGAAGCTAAGACCATGCTCGGCAAAACGCCGGGGCAAATTGAAGTTGTTCGCCCGATGAAAGATGGTGTGATCGCTGATTTCAATGTAACCGAGCAAATGATTAAGTATTTTATCAAAAAGGTAGCTGCGCATAAACGCTTTATGTCAATGCCGCCAACGATTGTTATCTGCGTTCCGTGCGGTTCGACTCAGGTTGAGCGGCGGGCAATTAAGGATTCGGCACTGGCTGCCGGGGCGAGACAGGTTGAGATCATCGAAGAAGCCATGGCGGCAGCAATTGGTGCCGGGTTGCCGGTTGAATCGCCAAAAGCCTCAATGGTAGTTGATATTGGTGGTGGTACTACCGAAGTCGGAGTTATTTCATTGGGCGGTTTAGTCTACGCTAATTCGATCCGGGTTGCCGGCGATCGGATGGATGAAGTAATTACCAATCATATCCGTAGTAAACATGGCTTATTAATCGGTGATACTACCGCCGAGGAAATAAAAAAACAAATGGGTTCGGCGCATCCAGATAGCGATAATGGCGAGATGGAAATCCGTGGACGAAGCATTTATGATGGGCTACCAAAACAAGTAACAATTTCTTCTGCAGAAATTCGTGCGGCACTACAAGATGCACTTGAGCAAATTGTATTGGCAGTTAAGCAGGCGTTGGAATTAACTCCACCAGAATTAGCTGCTGATTTGATTGATTCAGGGATTGTTTTGACTGGTGGCGGTGCCTTATTACGCGGTTTAGATGTGTTGTTGGCGCAAACTACCCAGCTTAAAGTTACTTTGGCAGAAGATCCGTTATTGTGTGTAGCCAAAGGCTGCGGGATGGCGTTAGATCATTTAGCGGCCAACCGAGTTTATTTGAGCCGCACACGCTAATGCAACGCTTTAAAATTTGGCTGATACTCTTGAGTGTTGGCCTTATTCTGCTTGATAAATATTCGTTTATTAGTCATTATCGTGATAGTGCTATTGTGGTGTTGCAAAAGCAGACTTCGTTATTCTTCTATCGGGTTAGAAATTATCCGCAATTGGTGTTACTAAAAACCCAGCAGCAGCAGGAATTGGCGACGCAAAATGTTCAACTTAAAAAACAGGTTGAACAATATTCAGTGCTATTACAACAATCAAAAAATCAGATGCAAGATATTAAAGCCGTCGGAGGGCTTAATCAGGATGGTTTGTATGATGATTTTAAGCAGATCGTTGCCAAAGCGGTTTTAGATGTAAATTTTTTTGTTAATAATCAATTGTTAATTGATGCTGGTGCTAATAAGGGAATTACCTTAGGCAATGCGGTAGTAAATAAAAATGGCGTAATTGGTCAGGTTTCAGCGGTTAATAGTAATAATGCACAGGTGACACTGATAACCAATCCGACGTTTAAACTTTATGTTCAACAAAGCGTTACCAAGTCGAAAATGTTGGCACAGGGTGGCGGCAATAATGTGATTATGGTGCATTATCTCGATAAAAGCGATAAAATCGTTCCGGGAGATGTGCTGGAAACAACCGGACTGGATGACATTTATCCGGCAAATATTCCGGTTGCTAAGGTAGTAAAAGTGTTTTATGAAAATAATGGTTTTAATAGCGCATTATGTGTCCCCGTGGTTGACTTTCATCAATTGCAATATTTATTGGTGCTGAAGAAATGACGATAAGTAATATCAAACTGACGGTTTTTTGTCTGGTACTGATAGTAGTGCAGTTCTTAATAAACAATCTGACTATTTTGTACGTTGATTTACTAACTATTGTTCCGCTAGTACTGCTCCTTGATAATCGTTATAACTGGATTCAACTAATTGTCCTGAGCTTGTTATGTGATTTAATAGGTCATTGGTATTTTGGTAGTCATTTATTGGCAATAACTATTCTGAGTATTTTTAGTTTTAAATTAGTTAATTTTTATAAAATTTGTAATGCGTTTCAAAAGTTAGTAATTAATGGCTTTTTTCTGACGCTATTACTGGCGATTATTTATGTAATTTCATTGGCAACTGCCCGGGTTTATATTTCCTGGTACGGCTTTTTAGCTAATATCTTTGTGGGTTTACCGCTGATTCAGTTATTAATTTCTCGTTTTGTTTTACCGCGTAATTCGGAATATATCTTTTATGGCTAAATCCCGGTTAATCGCGGCATATCTTTTTGTTATAATCGGGAGTATTATTTTATTTTCCCGGTATGCATTTTTACAAATATCAGATCATCAGGAATTATTGGTAAAATCGGTTGATAATTATTCCTCAATTGTAGCCACCCAACCAGTCCGCGGCGGCATAATTGACAGTGAAAGCGTGGTTTTGGCCGATAATCGTGTTTCCTATGCTATCGCAATTCTACCTAAAAATGCTCGAAATATTGAAAGTGTTTTTGAGTCAATAACGCCCTATATCAATTTAACCGCGCTGGATAAAAAGAAATATAACAAACAATTACGGTTGTCAAAAAATTATGATTGGGTGATTATCAAAGATGATTTATCCAATATTGAAGTTGCCAATCTAACCGCCCATAATTATTTGTTTCCTGATTTAAATATTTATGCTCATACTAAACGCGAGTATCCGTTTAACGATCTTTATGCCCATAGTCTTGGTTATGTCGGACGGGTTAGCGGTAAAGATAAACAGCAGTTGGAAAGTATCGGGGTTAATAAAAACTATCTTGCTAATGATTACATCGGTAAAAGTGGTCTGGAAAAAGAATATGAACAATTATTACGCGGTAAAATTGGTAAAAAAGTTATTCGTACCGATGCACATGGTAATGAAGTTGGTTTGATTGGCAATAATCCGGCGGTTGATGGTTATACCTTGCAATTGACTATCAATAACCGCTTGCAACAATTAGCCTCAAATTTACTAGGGAATCGCAAAGGGGCGGTGGTTGCGCTAGATCCACAAACCGGCGGGGTATTGGTGTTTGTTTCCAAACCGTCATATGATGCCAATTTGTTCTTGGACGGGATTTCGCCAGAGGATTGGGAAGATTTACGCAATGATCCGGGTACTCCATTGTTAAATCGTGCCAGTCAGGGAACCTACCCACCGGGTTCAACCTTTAAGCCTTTTTTGGCTGCAGCCGCATTATATAGCGGAGTTCGGTCGGCTCAATATCGGTTTCATGACATTGGTTATTTTACCTTACCAGGCTCATCACACCGCTTCAGAAATAGTGGTAATGAGGTTTTGGGGACAATCGGAATTGTTGATGCCTTGGCGCATTCATCCGATGCCTTTTTTTATAAAACCGGCTTGGATATGGGAGTAGATCGTATGGATGCAACGCTCTCAATGTTTGGTCTTGGGCAAAAAACCGGTATCGATTTACCCGAAGAAAATTCAGGACTGTTACCATCTCGCGCGTGGAAAGCCAAGCGTTTTGCTAAGGATCAATATCAACGTAACTGGCTGCCTGCCGATAGTGTTACTATGGGAGTGGGACAAGGGTTTAATCATTATACTCCATTGCAAATGGCTTTTGCTACCAGTATCTTAGCTAATGATGGCGTTGTTCATCGTCCGCATTTTCTCAGCCGAGTGTTAGATAAATATGGTGATGTTGTTGAGAGTTATACTGAATCATCGTCGGTAATAAAAATTCGCCAGAGTGATCTTGAGCTGGTTAAGTCTGGGATGGTCAAGGTTATGCAAATTGGAACCGGGGCGCAGGTTGGGCGGGGGACTCCTTATACCATGGCTGGTAAAACCGGTACCGCTCAGGTGGTCGCTTTAGCACAAAATTCACGAAAAGCCAGATTTAGCGGTAGTCAATATAAAGATCACTCATGGTTTATTGCCTTTGCTCCGGTAGAAAATCCTAAAATCGCGATTGCGGTGGTGGTTGAAAATGGTGGTTGGGGCGCAAGTGCAGCCGGACCAATTGTCCGACAGGTCTTTGATGCCTATTTATTACCGCATCAGGAAAGTGCTGTAACGGTAACGCCAAGCTATAAACGTTTTGTGCCGCAGAAGCCGGCATCTGCACCGGTCGTGGAAGAAAATAATACGGCGACTCAGGCTAGTGAGGAACAATCCGAACCAGCAGCGAGTGCCGATAACGATAGTAGTAACGATAATCAAGATGGAGGTGGCAATGACTCCACAGCTACGCAATAAATTACGCCAATTTTGGCATTATATTTTTAACTTCGATTATATTTTGATTTTTAGTCTGGCTGGAATGTTTGCTATTAACGTCTTTATTCAATATTCAGCCAATGACCAGATAATGACCCGGATGTATAGTGATGTCTTTTATCTGGGCGTTTCATTTACTCTGATGCTGGTGATAGCAGGAATCAGCATTAGTCGAATTCGTGCCATCTCAGTGCCCTTATATATTTTGTCATTGGTGCTGATAATTTTGGTGCTGATTATTGGTGTCAAGGTTAATGGTGCTAGGCGCTGGCTTAATCTGGGAATTCGGATTCAACCCTCAGAGTTGTGCAAGCTATCGGTGCCGTTACTGGTAGCATACGTCTTATCGATTAAAAATCATATCCTTTCTTATAAAGACTATATTGTTGGTCTAATTATTATTGCGATTCCATTTGCGATTATTGCCAAGCAACCCGATTTGGGAACTGGGATTTTGGTGTTTGCGGCGGGCTTTTTTGTGTTGTTTTTTGCTGGCTTGCCATGGCGGGTAATGATAATTAGTCTGATAGTAATAGTTGCTTCCAGTCCGTTAATTTGGACTCTTCTCAAAGATTATCAGAAGCATCGGATCTTAACTTTACTTAATCCCGAATCTGATCCTTTGGGTAAGGGTTACCATATTATTCAGGGGATTATTGCCATTGGTGCCGGTGGTATGGATGGAAAAGGTTATTTGCATGGAACGCAGGTGCATTTGAATTTTATACCGGAGAAGCATACCGATTTTGTGGTGACGGTATTGGCGGAGGAATTTGGCTATATTGGTGTGGCGGCGCTATTGGTTTTATATTTACTGATAACTTTGCGTGGGTTGCGGATAACCCGACTGGCGCAAGATCGTTTCTCACAAACTCTGGCTGGCAGTATCACTTTATCGTTCATTTCCTATGTTTTTATCAATATGGGAATGGTTAGTGGAATATTTCCGGTGGTTGGGGTACCGCTGCCGCTAATTAGCTACGGCGGTACGGCGACAATTGTGTTAATGATTGGCTTTGGGATTTTATTGTCGATTGATCACCAGCGGCGCTATAAGCCCCTGTAATCTTCCATTTGCCAGTCAAGAGTTTAAAAATCTTTAGCCGCAATTATCTGAGTTATCTTAAATATTGGGGTTAAATTCTTTAGCTCAATTTCGCGATACATCCCACTACAGGCACCGATATCACTGTTTAAACCAATTTTTATATCGACGCTGCCATCTTTATTTAAACGGGTTAGCGCAAAGCTGCTATCGTCCATTGTTAAATTTCCACCATAACAACTTAATTCGTCATTATTGGCTTTATCTATAGCATCCTGTAACTGACTAAAACTGCTTATGGTTGCTGGCTTAGTCATGGTAGGACTTAGTGTTGAGCTAAAATAACTATTTTGAACCAGTTTAGCAACTAATTGTTTTTCACTAAACAAGTCTTTAAATGTTAATTGGATGGTATTCTTGCCGGCAAGTACACAGGCTAATCCTTGTCCTTGCGCAGGATGCGCGGCACCGGTGGCAACCGTCATCTGTTGATACGAATAGCACCCATAGCGGTTATTAACAATGCTAAGCGGCTGGTATTTCAATTGATTGCTGACTTCAAAACTCTGTTTAGAATTATTAACATAGTCGGCGTAATCGCGCTGCATTTGTTGCGGATCAAGCTGGTTTAATGGGGCATAAATCACTTGCTTATTTAAGGCTAGAAAATTCCAGCCGATTTGCAGCGTCGCTAGCCGTGACGCTGATTTTAAATAGGTTTGTTGTAGATATTTCTGTAGTTGACTATAGCTTATCGCGCAGCGATCTTTATCGGCGGTTAATGGTGTGCCGAGCAAGTAAATTTGTGGTTTTTTACTTTGATAAGTAAGATTTATTTGATAGTTATCAAAATACGGCTTCAATTTATTAATGCAGCTATCCGCATAGCTTGCGGTTGTGAATAATCCAATTCCAAGCATCGCAAATTTGATCGGTGATAATTTCAACATTGGTTGGTGCTCTTTTCTAAAATGAATGCTAGTGATGAATTTATAGATGCAATGATAAGATCATAGCGCTAACCCCACTCCAAACGATTCCGACGCTAATTGCCAATAAAATAAAAGCCGTTAATCTGGTCACGACATTGGTTCCGGTAGTTCCTAGTTTTAAGAAAATTTTATCGGCAAAAGCATAACAAATTCCTACTACCGTAAACACGGCGACGATTCCACAGGTAGCACTAAGATAGGCAATAATTGCATGTTCATGGGCATCTTGGCTGATCCGTGCTGATAAAGCTACTGTTACCGCCATGGCACCGGCTCCCGCGGTAATCGGCATGGTTAATGGAAAAAAGGCAATGTCTTCCCGCTGGCGGCTTTCATCATTGATCGCATTATGTTCGCTTGGAGTTGCTGGTTGGTTTAGCATCTGCCATGCAGTTGCAAAAACCAGTAATCCACCGGCTACTTGCAGTGCAGCTAATGAGATTCCAAAGAAATTCAAAATATAAGAACCTAGATAGAATACGACTATAATCAATACTGTTCCATAGAGAGCCACACGTTTTGCCATATTACGGCGCATGCTTTGTGGATAGTGTCTCGTCATGGCTAAAAATACTGCCGACATTCCAATCGGGTTTAAAATTGAAAATAATGAAATAAAAGTATAAGTGAAATTATGATAAGCGTCATATAATAAAGTGTACATTATTGTTTCCCCTGTGGTTACGGTCATTATCATAGCACTTTTAAGAAAACGGTTATACAGATTTTTTTATACTAAAGGAGCAAGAATTGAACTGTTTATTTTGTAAGCGAATAGACTATTTCTTTCGCATGATTAATGTGGTAAATAAGCATCGGTTTTAAGTCGTGACTCGTTGATTTTGAAAAATTAAACCTAAATTTTGTAAATATGGTCAAAAAATAATAAATTATTTAGCTGACTAGGCTAAAATCAACAGATTAAAAATTTTGGTTTAATCTGAGAACAATTAACAAGAGACATTATACAAAATTTGAATATTAAATTAACGACTATAAAGATAGGAATTTTATGATGAGCGGAGCAAAACTTAATACCGATGAATATCAACGTGTGTTGACGGAATACATTGATAACTATTTTCGACCATTAATGGATAAAGAAATCTATTCATTAATTATAAATCGAAATTTTGAGGTTGAAATAGCTACCAATCATTCGATAAAATCATTAGGATTTAACGATTGGCAACAGTTTAATCAAATCTCACTTAAAGATTACAATAACCCAGAGGCGTTAAGGATGGTTTTTGGTGATAAATATAGTTCTGAAAATCATCATGTTTTCGAATTTTATGGCAAGAAAATTCATTTTTTACAGCAATTGGTCTTTGAACAGGCTAAAGTAATAAAATTTATAGATATGCTCCCATATAATGGACAATTTATAATTTATATCACCACCTATATGCCGATTATCCATAAAAGCGGTGAAGTTATTGCCATTCATTCCAGCTCGGTAGATAGTTATATTTTGCGTTTTCAGGGGCATTTACGCAAGCCAAATATCAAAAATGAAGATAAAGAATTCAAGAAACGATTCTCTAACCGTGAGCTTGAAATATTATTTTTACTCACCAATGGTGCAACTCAGGATCAAATTGCACAAATCTTGAACGTCGCGCGGACAACCGTTTCATCAACTATTGCTAATCAAATCTGCCCAAAATTTAATATTGCCGGCGCCAATACTAGAATGTTGGTGGATGCCGCGATTAATGCTGGGTTTTATCTGGATATGCCAAAATCACTATGGAAGCCATGCATCATCATATTAAACGAGGAGCTTTTGGAACATCTAGAACTTAAGGAAATTGCCGAACGTGAATTTTAAATTTATGTAGTCGATACAAAAAAGGTTCATTTCAAACCCAACCATTATACTCTGGTTGGGTTTCTGCTTTCCACTGTGTAAAATGGTTACACACAATTGCCGATAATCTTGCTTTGCAATTAGTGCTAGTCAATTTTGACTATTGAGAACTTTGATTTATCGTTATATAATAGGTTGTTTTAGCATGAAGCTATTTTGGATTTACATAAATGAGTAGGTATGGAATTATATGTGAATGGCAAATAATTAGATTCTCATAGTTTTTTTCTATTATAGAAAAAGGAGTTGATATGAAAAATGACCCTCTTAGTACTCGAGAATATCGCGAAAGTCTCGGGAGTTATATCGAAACATATTTTGAACTGCTAGTGAATAAGGAAATGTATTCGTTAATAATTAATCGTGATCTTGAGGTTGAAATCGCTACTAATTTTTCGGCACAGTCCATTGGATATAAAAGCTGGAAAAGTTTACGAGGATTGTCCTGCGATAATTACAATTGCCCGGCATTATTTAAAAAAATATTTGGTAATAAATATTCCAAAACTAATCATGATACCTTTGTTAGGCAATGTGAAAAGTTATATTTATTGCAGCAAACTGTAATTAAACAGGGCAAAATAATTAAGTTTATTGATATGCTACCCTATGGAGGTAGACAAAAAATTTTTACTACTAGTTATTTTCCAATTATTCATAAAAGCGGTGAAGTTATTGGAATTCATTCAACATCAGTAGAAAGTAGTTTGCCGCGGTTGTCATTAGATGTTCTGCAATCGGATTTATCGTTGGGAAAAAATTTGTCTAAATTGCAGCTTTCAGCACGTGAGCATGAGATATTGTTTTTATTATGTTATGGTAATACTCAAGAAAAGATATCGCAAGTATTGCAAATTGCCAGAAGTACTGTTGCATCAATAATTGCTAACCAATTATGTCCGAAGTTTTCGATTATAGGTTCCAATGCTAGATTATTGGTTGCCAAAGCATTATCAATCGGGATTCATC
Source organism: Pseudomonadota bacterium (assembly GCA_052033675.1). Taxonomy (GTDB): domain Bacteria; phylum Pseudomonadota; class Gammaproteobacteria; order Burkholderiales; family UBA11063; genus Aquella. The sequence continues at coordinate 15,868 of JBPOJK010000051.1, read as the reverse complement.
TAGACTTACCAGCAACGTTGTGGAGACCATGTATTATTGTTTCCAATGATGAAATTGGAAAATTTTGCGGTATATAATTCATCAATTCGTTGCCAGTTAAATTTATCTGCCAATTGAACCAGCGCATGATTCATATCAATTAAATCAACTAGCGGGGTTTTTAATAAATCATGTTGGTATTTTTTGCGTCTTTTTGCCGATTTCGTGCTTGATTTATACTCCCAATCTACAAGGTTTAGGACATTCTTTTAGCATTTTCGGTAGATTCACGCTCTTGTTGTTGATATTGTGTTTAATTAAAGTCGTAAGATGTATGTTTTTTGTTGTTGACTGTTTGATATTTGTTTCTGAGGCGAAGAGGTTTACAAAATAATGTTCTTCAAAGATATATTTTGAGTGATCGTCAATTTGGTGTGTTGTTGTTGCTAATTGGCACATGTTCCCTTGGCTTAAGCTACTAATATTAGACTTTTTAATGCTGATTATTTAAAAGTGTGGTAGCAAATTTTCAACTGATTTACTTATAATTAAAGATGTTTTTTGAGTCTAAAATGGTGTTGCAATAGACAATTTTGTCTATTGAGACGTATTGTGGATAAATGTAATAATTTGGGCTGTAATTTTAATTAATCTAATCAATTTTTCAGGAGTGATTTTTTTAATGAGACTATATAAACATTTAAATTACCTGTTACCTATCGGTGTATTATCACTGGTTGCATGTAATGGTAGTTCTTCCAGCAGTACCACAACGACTAGTGGTGCGGATATTGTACTCACACCGTCATCATTGGTTTTAACGCCAGGGGAATCAAAAGAAATTATTGTATCAGTTGCAGATGGAGATACGCTTTCTTCCGCGCAGACTATTAATATCTCCAATACTGATGTTCAGTATGCAATTATTAGCAGTACACCAAGTACCTGTACTTTAAGTAGCACTCTTCGTAGCTGTATTTTTAAAGTTACTGCATTGTCAACACTTGGAGCAACCGACCTAAGCGTTTCAAATACTGGTAATGCATCATTGTCGGTAGATGTTGTCAAGTTAACAGTTGCAGAATCAGTTGTTGCAATCAGTATTCCACAAACTGGTCAACTATTTCAAATGCCAACCGGATGTCCAGACAATGGTGTCAGTTGTGTTATTTCTCCTTACGGCTCCGATGGCTATGGTCGGCTAGTTAATAGTTTTAATATTCCATATGGTGTAACATGGGCTTATAATGGTGATATGTCGTTAAATCCAACAAAACGTTTTACTGATGGCGCTGAATCTAGCGGTCAGCCTTGTCCGACCGGTGAAGAAACTCGGATTGACAACTTGACCGGGTTAATGTGGGTGCAGGATTTGCATTCTTCTGTAATTATCAAATTGGCGAAATGTTGGATAGATGATAGCGGTGCTAATGAAGCACTTCAGGCTATAGCAGATTTGAATGCTGCTAAATTTTGTGGGTATGATGATTGGCGGCTGCCCAACGTGAATGAGTTAGCAAGTGTGGTCAATTATGGCGCGATAGATACATCTGTGTGGCTGAATAAATCAGAACAAGGATTTTACAGCGTACAACCTGATATTTACTGGACATCGACAATAGCTTTTCCTGATAGTGGTTTTTCTTCTCAATGGGCGGTAGATATGCTCTCTGGTACAATTTATCAGAAATCAACTGGTTATACGCCTGTAAAAAAATCCTGCGCGCAGGCCTATGTGTGGCCTGTCCGTGGGGGTGAGTAGCTTGAATATCACCATTGGATGTCTTGACGCCATTAACATTATAAGCGCTATTAACAGCGCCGGTACTTGGTAAGACGTATAAATAACTTGTTCTTAAGGAAGTTTGTAATGAACAGTCAAATAATTAAATTTCTCAGTCTATTTCTTTGTTGTAGTCTTGTGGCTGAATATGCCGTTGCCGCGCCGCCAGCGCCAATACCTCAGACCGGTCAAACCCAGAGTAATCTTGCTGGTGATGATGGCTCTTTGCAAAAAGGGACTATCGGCACAAATTCAGCGGCTCGGTTTGTAGCAGGAAAGGGTGTTGAAGCAAACTGTGTTACCGATAAACAAACTGGATTGATGTGGGTCAAAGATTTGAAAACCATACCAATAAAAGGGAGTGCTACTAGTGGTAGCCCAACTACTTGGCAAAATGCAATAGACTCAATCTCTGACATTAATGTTACCAAAAAACTCTGCGGACATGATGACTGGCGGTTGCCAAATATCAAGGAACTGCGAAGTCTGGTGAATTACGGCTATGGTAATCAGTTACCATGGCTTGCTAAAAATGGATTTACAAATCTGGATGGAAATTACATCTGGTCATCCACTACTGGCTATGGAACACCTTCCTTTTCTGTGGCAGCTGCTTTGGTTGTTGATATGTATTCTGGTGGTACGGTTGGACGAGCCGATAAAACAGAAACGTCCCTTGGTCACGTATGGCCAGTGCGCAACTTGAAGTAATTTAAGTTATTATCACTATGGTACGGCAATTTGCCGTTCACAGATTATTAAAAATTGCCGATGTTTATTGCACATTTTTAGATGTTTTTTAAGATAAATATCGGGATCATTTGTTTAGGATTAAATTATTATGTCTAATATTGTTAAAACCCCGGTTTTGCTCTCTGTACTAGTTACGATAGCCGGGTTATCAGCGTGTAACTCCGGTACCAGCAGTAACACCTCCTCAAGTGAACCTATAACGCCAGTTACAACGATTGCATTGCCACAGTCTGGGCAACAAATACAATATCCAACCGGTTGTAGTGGTACCACCTGTCATACTTCGACGTTAGGGACTGATGGCTACGGTAGGTTAGTTGGTGGAGATAATATTCCCTATGGTGTGGCATGGGCATATAACGGGAGTAATCCGTTAACTCCAATTACTCGGTTTGTCACGGATTCCGCAGAATCTGATTGTATTATTGATAATCTTACCGGACTTGAGTGGCCTAAAAATGGTCGTATTGGGTTTATCTCAACCAGTTATAGTTCTATTTTACTTACGCAGCCTGATTACAATAATACTGATGATACACTTAATACAGTACTTTGGGCGGTTGGAATGCAGGGAATTAAGAATATGAATTCTGCACCGATTAAACTTTGCGGTTATAGTGATTGGCGGATGCCAAATGTAAATGAATTAGCGAGCTTGCAGAATTTTGGAATAGTAAACAGTAAAAATTGGTTAGAAAGCCAGGGGATAACTATTAGCAGTTTTTTTGTTCCAATTTATTGGACATCAACAGCTTATGCTCCATCTCCTACTAGTGCCAAATGGGGGATAAGTTTTAGCAGGGGTGGTTTAAGTACTGAATTACCAAATGATGAAATACCATCATTTACATCGGTTATTCCAGTTCGTAGCACTTCAATGGTAACCGTGGCGCCGGCACAAATTGCTCAAACTGGTCAAACCATTAGTCAAGAGTCCGGTGATGACGGGGCTCTGCAAGAGGGGGCGCAGTGGGTTAATTCTAGCCAGCGCTTTGAAGTTGGTAGTGGGTATGAATCTGATTGTATTACAGATAAGTTAACTGGGTTAATGTGGGTTCGTGATGCTAATCGTATTCCGGTCAAAGGCAGCCCGTATCCACGTGGTACAACTTGGCAGAATGCAATTGACAGTGCCAATGCGGTTAACTCGGGCTTTGGAATTTGTGACCATTATGATTGGCGTGTTCCAAATGTAAATGAGTTACGCAGTTTAATTAATTACGGAGCAGAGACACCTTCTGAGTGGCTAAATCAGCACGGTTTCATGAATATGCGCTCAAATTCTTATTGGGTTTCCACCTCGGGATTTGTAGATCCGACTTCAGTTTATTATATAGACTTTGAGAACGGTCAAACAATTTATAGTGGCTCAAAGACTAAGACAGCATATTTTCAGTTGGTTCGTAGTGGAAAATAGTGATTCATATTTAGTTAATGCGGTATTGATAAAAGATGGTGATGTTGCAATCACCATCTTTTAATTGTGATTTATCGGTGGAAAAAATTTGTCAAAATGGCGGCTCTCCACAGGTGAGCATCAGATATTGTTTTTATTGTTGGATGTTATTTTTCTGGACTATTATTAAATTTGATAGGAGACATGTTCCGATGGCATATATTATTTTTTATAAGCACCCTGGTGATATTTTAGAGATATTGGATCATCAAACAAAAAAATACATTTTAAAAATCAAAAACCTCCGGCTACCGTTAACTTCAGCAGTAAAAATGGTGCACATAAATATGTTTCAGATTTCATTTGAAGCTCCAAGTGATCGGGTTCAGCGAGAGTTTTTGTTGACGACACTCGGACAAATGTTACATGCCAACGAGATTTATCATTTTTCATTTTAATTATTTGGAGGATTTAAATAAAAGAATAAGGGTTAACATTCGGAAATAATTTTGGAGTGTGTGGTAAATTAAATCAATAGTCAAATTTGACTATTGTGGACAAATGTTAGAAACAATTAAAATCCTCAAATATAAGGTTGTCATTGGTTATAAAAATAAGCATTAATCTTTTATTTAAGGCGAATTGTATAAAAGTTTCATGATGTCCTCCTCTTGCCCCTGGCTTTTAGTTGGGGGACTTTTTAAGAGTCTAATTTTTCCGGGTGGTAGATTTTGTTAGCTCCAATTATCTGCCACTTTAGGGAAATGAGGTATAGTTCCAGATCTTGTTAGCTAATTGAAAATGGGCTTATTATGGAAACTACCTGGTTATGTAAGCTATTTAAACTGCTTCTATTGGGTAGTATTTTATTTGCAAGCGGCAATTACCGAAACCGATCTGGAGCAATTTCATATAACTGAGGTTGGTTACAATTCACAGGTAAATGGTCTGCGCTTATTGAAAAATTCTTTTATTCATAAACTGAACCAGTTTTATCAGGCTAATGGTGGGGCGATTTACTATAATGCGCCATATATTCTTCCACGCTTGGATATTAGCAAAAATGGCGAATCGGTAATCTAGGTAAGTGCAAAAAGCGTAACAACCCATCCTGACGGTAAATCATGGGCTACGGCTTATAGTGATTTACAGCAAGCCATCAAGCAAGCAGCAGTAAATGACGGCAGTGAAATTTGGCTAACAAAAGGTATTTATGCACCGTCCGTGCGTAAGGAATCACAGATTGCTGCATTTATTTTATATGATAAGGTCAAGCTTTATGGCGGCTTCAATGGTAATGAAACGGAGCGGAGCCAGCGCGATCCTTTAACGAATACTAAAATACTTTTGTCTAAGGCAGGCAATCAAGATTACTTTTATTCGCATGTTGTATATGGTGCCAATAACACCGTGCTGGACGGCTTGGTAATTCGCTATGGTAAGGCTAGCGGATTATTGGCTTACCAATCCGGCAAAATCTTCCGTCCACACAATGGTGGAATCGGATTTACCATGACGATTAATAACTGTCGTTTTGAAAATAATGTCGCATTGGAGGAGCGCTATTTATGCTTACGGCAAAGCCAATCTGACCATTGAAAGCAGCTTTTTTATTGATAATACCGCATCATACGGTGGCGCAATAATGGATCGCGAAGGAAATCAGTTGAGCTGTAATCGGTGTCTGGTTGAATATAATTTTGCCGAAATTGACGGCGGGGCAATCTATGCCGATTATGGAACTCATGAAAAATGGACTGACAGTTACTTTCTAGATAATCAAGCCAAACATTGTGGTGGTGTTTTTTATGTAATTAGCCGAGCCTCGCAGTTGGAAGCAACCAAGATTGAAGTTACTAACAGTGTTTTTTCTGGAAATACTGTACCACTTCCCGCTAATTTGATGAACCTGAATAATAGCGACGTTTATTTTGGTGCTAATAAACTGGCGGAAAGTTCAACGGTTGGTGTGGTAGGTTCAATATAGTTAATAAAAGATGGTTTTTTGATGATCGGTATTTGATAGTGCATTTAAGAAGCTATTAAACTAGTCATTTTTGACGATTGCGGTAAGTTATTAGGTAGCTTATAATTTCCTTACTGATGGAAAGCAAGAGGTTTCTATCAAAACTAAAATAAAATTTTATTTTTCTTTAAGGAATATTTATCATGAAACTCAAAAATATTTTACTTATGAGCTTAAGTGCGGCAACATTGCTTGCTTGTAATGGTGGGGCATCTGGAGCTAGTGGATCCAGTTCAGCCTCGACAGAAGTGGCAACTTTGGGTGCGCAGGCTACTTTAGCTACAAGTACTGGCTATCAAGTTTATAACCAGAATGATCCGTCAAGTTATAAATCTGGAACAATTGTCTATGGAATTACTTCCCTTAATTCAGGCAAATCTAATGGGAGGTTATATAAATGTAAAGATGGTCCGCATGATGGTGAATCGTGTTCCAGTAGCCCGGATAGATATGCACCCGGAGTCGGATGGAATTGGAAGGCTGCGTGGGATCTGTATACTCCTCCAGAGTTTGTAGTAGGAACTCAACCAGACGGTACGGCGTGTCCAAGCGGAGAAGAGGTAATGATTGATCATTCGAGTGGTTTAATGTGGGTTCAGAATCCAAAAACAACTTCTTATTCTTGGAGTGATGCACAAAAATCTCCAGCAATTCCTAAATCCTATTGTGGTTACACCGATTGGAGATCTCCTAGCGAAGATGATTTAAATTCAATCTTTTACACTGCGGAACACTTTGGCGTTACAGATGGTTATGATGAATGGCTAAACAGCAAGGGCTTTGGTACGTTGAGCAATTACTATTGGACATCCCATAAAGAGCTTAAAGCTAATAAACAATACTATTACGATTATTACTATGTAGCGACGAGGACTGGAGTAAGTTATACTTGCCAAAGTACTCAGGTGTGTGAATTGAGTGTTTGGCCAGTACGTGAAGTGAAAAGTATGCCAACTCCAACACCAAGTGCTAGTCCAACGCCGACTCCAACGGCAAGCCCGTCACCATCTCCAACAAACTATCTTCAATATCCAAATGATATTAGCAATTATAACGCCGGTACCATTGTTTACGGCGTAAAAGATGGTAAAAACACTCCTGATGGTAAACTGTATAAATGTAAAGCATATCCATATAGTGGCTGGTGTAAAGGAGTAGCATCAGTATACGCTCCTGGGGCGGGTTCGGCGTGGTCGGAAGCGTGGGATGCAGTTGATGATCCAAGCCCGTCACCAACTGCTAGTCCTAAACCGACTCCAACCCCAACCACGTATGCGGAATGGAATATTAACGACGTTAAGTCATATACAAATGGAACAGTGGTATCTCATAAAGAAGAGGAGTGGAATTATCCTGCCAGGAAGATTCTATTCAAATGCAAAGTTGCCAGTTGGTGTCAAGGTGATAAATCTCTCTATGAACCAACAGAGGGTACTGGTTGGAATGCTGCGTGGGAGATCTATATTGATATGAATAACATTCCAGATTATGATGATCGTGCTCTCTACTATTTTGGAGAGATGGTTTATGATTACGTGAGTAGCAGCAGATTTGATGTTGAGAAGCACCTCTATAAATTTAATGACGGTGATCCTCATAATGTATCACCATCCCATCATGTAGCGTGTGGCCCAGCTAGTATTGGGTGTACGCAGTGGACTTTGGTTAAGTAGGTAATACTGGTAACTGACGTTACGCCGCAGCATGTTTAAATTTTTCAAATTCAACATGCTGCACTTTAATATTCAAGCATAAAACCAAATATTGTTAAAGATTTGTTGAGTTAGATATGAACAATCAAATGCTTTTCGGGGAAATTTACAATTAGTTATTAAATGTGCAAAAGATGTATAGCTATGGTTTTTTATGGCTCTCTGCATAGTTTGATGGGTATAAAAAAGGAAAAGGAATGAAATTTTGCGATATATTTCCAGATATGATCGAGACTAAAAGAACTCAGCGAACCAAGAAGAAACGCTTGCCGCGTGAACCAAAAGTAAAAGCTGAAAAGTGTCGTCACCATAGTAATCAGGTAGTTTGCTTGGATAGTGGGCAACAGTTTGTCTCAATTAAAGAAGCTGCAATTGCTACTGGTGCCAATGCTTCGACTATTGGCGCCTGTTGTCGCGGTGTGAAATTGACTGCGGGTGGATACAAATGGCAGTATTTACATCGGGCAACGCATCGCATTAGTAAAAACTCTTTGAATGCAGCCGAATATCGCAAGTGCTTGGAGCAGATTATTCCGCAGTATTTTGGTGCAGATAATAGCACATCAGCAAATAATTTATTTTTAATCAATCGCGAACATCAGATTGAGTGTATTACATCATCAGCCAGGGAGACTTTGGCATGTCTATCTTTTCCATTTGAGGTCAGGTTTGCATTTAGTTATGCTAATTTGGAAAATATTTATAGTGTGATGTTTGATAATCCAGCGGCACCTGAATCTGCAACTGCCATGGTTGCTTATATTCGACAGCTTTTAGAAATTCAAAATCAAGTCTTCACTGATGGTATAGCGATAGCGTTTGCCGAAAAAATACCACAGGGTGCTACAATCAATACATTAATGACGGTTTACGTTCCGCTCTTTCATGAATCTGGGGAAGTGATTGGGATTTTAGCCAGTATAACGCCCAACGCCAAGTTACCACTGGTAGACTATTTGGATCTTGGTAATCCAAATGACGATGTTCAATCACTGGTTCTCCATTCTGTTTCTCCGCTACGCCCAATGTTAACGGTTATAAATGAAGAAATTAGAGGAAACATTTAAATGGAAAATGTTTTGATTAGTCGTTGTTTGCTAGATAGTGTCGTCAAATTAGTTTGCTCCACAAAATGCTAAATATGATAATGCGTTATAGTGCACCCCACTTGTCAAGACATATTCCACAAATATTATCAGAACAAGCTAAGCTGCAATTGCTCTACATCTCGCTGGTAAATGTATTAAGTCATGTAGGTGTAGTGGCGACAACATTTCAGCCCTCAGCGACGGATTAATTTAGCCTGTTAAAATAATTGTGTAAATTTTATTCACTGTTGTAAAATTAGTTAGTTATGACAAAGAATAGTATAATGGAACACTAAACAAAACAAGAAGAATTGCTATCTCAGACCATGGATTTAATAGTAGAATCCGGTGCGGATCTAAAAACGCTATTTGACCAAGATGGGTTATTGAAGAAATTAACCAAATCATTGGTTGAACGGGCGCTGAATGCAAGATTGAGCGATCACTTAGGTTATGATAAGTATGAATGAGGTTCATCTTCCAATTCACGGAATGGCACCAGTAAAAAGAAACTCTTAACCGATACCGGGACCCTTGATTTAGAAGTTCCACGGGATAGAGATGGCAATTTTGAACCACAATTGTTACCGAAGTACAAAACAAAGATAGCTGGATTTTATTCTTGACTGTTGCAAAACCGCCATAAGAGACAATGAGCTTATAGCGGTCTGGCAAATAGAAAGAGTTAAACTGAACATTCACATTGGTTATCAATTATTAATTTGAACTAATATTACATTCCATACTATGATCAGTATTACTAAGCGTAATTTTTAACCCGTATGGGCTATTACTGTATGAGTTACTTAAAATTTGTTGACAAGTGGTTTCTCCGATTGGTGTACCAACATGAGCCGAAATATAGTAATTATTATTCCAGTAGTTAGTTAAATCAATACTGTCAATGGTCGTTGTTTGTCCTGCTGCAACATAAAAGTCAGGAGTGGCTGTAACGGTTTTTCCGGTAGAAAGACTAACTATACTGATAGCAGCTTTAGCATTACCAGATGCAAATTCACCAGATAGTAAGCTGGTTACATTGATCTTGGTTTTGCTTTTGATTGTACAAGTTTTTTTTGACGGGTCTATCGTAATTGTAGCATCATCCTTGAAATTAAAGTCTGGGCAATCACCGCTAGGACCACCATCATAAGTTACCCAATGAGTTACCAACTTAGTGGCTCCTTGGATATTTTGAATGCTAACATTGCTGTCGTTGTTGTAGCTTTGAGACTTACTTTGAGATAACCAATCAAAAGGTCCAACGGATACGCTGCCATTGGAAATTGACTTGATTTGTAACCCTAGCGAGCTGCTACTATTAACTATCTTTAAGGTATAGTTTGAAGCAGCCGGAATGACAGGACTAAATGATGGACTATAGGCTGTGGTAGCATTATAATAACCGTAACTATCATTTTTCCAGTCAGTAGTTGTAAACCCGTTACTTTCTGCAAAATTATTTATAATGTAGTCATAAGTGAATGAACCGCTACAGCTTCCACCGGAGATGGCTTGGTTGCAGTTCTTATCATCAAGATTTCCCCGAGGTATTGATGCAGTAGATGGAATTGTAGCAAATAAACCGCTATATTTTCCATCGCTAGATAAGCCATTACCACCATTAATACCTTGTAACGCCCTCCCATAAGTTGGAATTCCTGCACCAGCTTTGGTAGAATTAACACCATCATCTAGCAAACTTTGCAACGCATTTTGCGCCGAATAGTTCACTGATCCAGCTATCGCATTATTTGGCATATAAGTATTGGCCAAAAAACCAGTACGACCATTACCATCACTTTGGTAATTAAAAGCTCCAAAGAAATCATAGGTCATTAGGTTTATTGAACGAACATTTGATAAGCTAGCAATATTTTTGAGTACACTACTGGCGAAACCTTTGCCGTTTTCACCTTTTAAGTAGGATGGATTGGATAATATTGCAACAGTAATTTTGTATGATGAGCCCAATGTTTCGCTAAGCGTCTTTATCAATTCATAGTATTGTTGTGATTGAGTAGTCGTCATATCTGGATTTTCATAATCAAGATCGACACCGCTAAGTTTGTAATTATCCAATACTTGCTTAACACTATCTACGAATTTTTTAGTCTTAACTGGATCACCAAGAATATTTTCAAAAGAGTCATCATGTCCATAACCTCCAATTGAAATGTAACGGTCAATAGTAGTTCCGGATTTATTATGAGAATATGCTGCAAATGCTTCAAAGTTTCCGTATTGTGCTGTATAATCTTTTCCCTGCTTGGTGTAGGCATACGCGCAAATCTCATTTTTTCCGTTTTCACAAAAGCTATCGGAAGATTTTAGATCTGACCAAGGATCACTGAAATATACCAAACCAGTATTGCTAATCTCGAGGAAAGCATAATTTATGCCATCGAGATATTCCGCTTTATTGTCAAAATCACTATTTTTAATCGTCGAACCATCGCTGGCAATCGCACCTGGCACGTAATAAGCTGAATAAGGGAGTGCTCGTGAGCTGGCATAGATATTCCAGTCAGCCCAATATGCAACCGAGTAAGCATCCTTATTGGCAACTTTTATCGCACGAATTAGGGAACGGCTACCATTGCTACTCATCGGATCAACGTCGCCAGACATATCCCAAACGATCATATTATTTGAATTTATGCTTTTTTGGTAATTAGTTTGAGTTTGCACATCATTTGGTGAGTAATATGAAATATAAAAATTATCTGCAGTTTCACTTACCGTAGATTGGCTAGTAGTAGACGCGACTGCACTTTGATTATTGTTATTGGTATTACCACTACTAGTGCCATTATTACAACCAGAAAGTGTTATGCCACTAGCAGCTAATAACGTAATCCATAACAGAGATTTTTTTAAATGCATAAATCATTCCTTATAAAAGTGATTAAATATTAAAACCGTAAATTAAAGAAAAAAAACCATTTCTGAGTTAAATACTCAGGATTATTTGATATATAGATCTGGCTAACGAATTTTTTTGGCAATTACATAACAATAAGTTGAAGAGTTATTCTCTGTTTCAATATCGGTACTACTGTTGTTATAAATGGCAATAGAATTACCGATTATCAAAAAATGCATCACCAATGTAATAACGCGAAAATAGGAAACCAATTTTTTGTAGTTGTCTGTTGGTAAAATACTCTGTCTCTTTTTCATTTTTTGCCAATTTTCCATCAAAAAAAGACCCAGTGAAAAATAAATCTAAAGATTAGCCTTGTTATACCAGTCTTGTGCCTCCTGAGATATTAACTCCAGCACACGATTTAAGTTTAAATTATCTTGATAGAGTGAATATTTTAATCTGGGATGTATTTTTGTACAATAGTCAAAATTGACGATTGCACTTATATTTTTTTTGGAAAAATTTATATTTCGCATACACCAATTTTTCATGATTGGGTAATTATTTTTATACTACTGGAAGTCACCGATTCGTAGCCTGGTGCTGAAATTGTGAAATCAGCTGATTCGTTCCCTACCTGTGGCGAGCTTTTACCAAATAATTCAATACTACAAGAATTATTAGTCTGACTTAAGTCACAACTATTTGATCCCAGTACCAGATACTCAGAATTACTCACTGCACTAACATGGATCGGAGCGACTAAAGCAGAATTTTTCAGAGATATTACAGCGCTTCCTCCTCTATTACCAGTCATTATGAGGTTAGGAACTGAGGAGATTTCCAATACACCGGGTTGATTTACAATGATATCAGATACAACTGGTGAATATCCACGAGCACTGGCAGTGAGAGTATAAACACCAGCTCTATTGCCAACCACATTAACAGTACAAGAGTTAGAATTGGTGGTTAAAGTACACGTAGCGGGTGAAACCGAAAGTCCATCTGAGTTACTATCAAGATATACTGTAACTGGAGACGTTGTTCCTACACTATCAGATAACTGTATAGTTGCCATTGTGCCATCACCAATTTTTGAAATTAGTGAATTAAATCCAGAAACACTTAGTTGACCAGAATAACTACTGCACACCAGATTGCCTCCATCATTGATTACTGAACTTCCTGCAGCGCACTTGCTATAATCCAGCGAGGTTGTGTTTAGTTTAGTTTCACTGGAGGAAAGCACTGGCATAGCACACTTTGCGCTAAGTACACCATTGTCATAATTAATGCTCGCACAGCTCTTATAGTAATTTCCAATAGGTAAATTTGGTTTAAGTTGGGTACACGCCATATAATAAGTTTGCCTTAATGATCGAGTTGATGGGCCAATATGACGCAGTGTATAAAAATAACTTACATCGGTATCGTAAACACAATTTTGAGCATAGTTTAACTTACTATCAGCAGTATAGTCAGATGAAAGACCGCTTAAAACACCATCTTTGTACTGAATATCACTAAATACTTGTTTATAATCTCCAGCAGGAATAAAGTTATCACCATTGCCAAAAGCTATCTCAAGTGCAGGAATATGTGCCGGATTATAAACATATTTATTTGGATTTAAAATAGCCTTCACATGGGTGCCATCGCCCAATGACAATAAAACTGGAAGAGATTCACCTTTGGCCGTGGACTCTATTGCCAATACTTTTGGTGATTGACTAATTGCCAAATTAACAATCCCATTACTTACCGATTTATTTATGAAAAATGGGAGGGTTCTGGTATTGCCATTTGCTGTAACTTGTACATACCCTGGAAAAGAAGCGCTGGTATTTGACTCAGCAGCAGAACAAATCTCAATAGCGGTTTGGGACATAACTTGATTACCGATTTGCAAAGGGTGGGAGTCCCCCAAAATTATTTTTGCTATGTTACTATCCGCATTAGTCACCAATACAGAGTTTATACAATTATACTTTATACCAATTGAACTTTCCAACGCAGGGATAACCGCATTAACCACATCCAAAACCAACGGTTTAATTTGTGCATTATCACTCTCAATTTCCTTTTGAATATTAGTCATGGTTGCATCAAATTTTTCTTTGGAACACAAGTTGGCACAGCTCGTAATATTATCTGCAATATATGACAACTCGAGTTGAATTAAATCGCCTATATCTGTAAAATCATTAAATCCATCAACAGCAAACCCCGAGGACTTTATTTTGTTATACAAACTGTTGCGATTTACCCACTGAGTTGACAATGAATTAAAGTTTGCTGACTCAGTGGCAATAACCTCAGATACCCGATCAGCTATTTTTGATTCACTTGGATAGTTGGCATTTATCCACTCCACAATTGAGCTGGTTTCCGGTAGCTGGGTAACTTCTGGATTATTATCTACAGAGCAATTATTCCCACAGCTTTTAAAGTACTTCCAATAATTACTGGTTAAACTACCACAAGCATAATTATTGTCATTTTTTGACTGAAGGTTTGATAGACATTGGCTTTGTGTTTCCTGAAATCCATTATAATCTTGCAAACGGGATAAGTTTCCCCCAATCTGCGTTAATTCTAGCTGACTAGCTACAATTTTATTTCCATAGCTATTCATCAAGTTGCGCCATAGATAGTTAGGGTTTCCAATCGTTTCATAATTAAGGTATTTGTCACGTATATCCTTGCTAATTTGGTTTAAATTGCTGGTTGGAAGAAATTGAAATCTAAAGGCGAGCTGGGTATAGCTTCCTTTGCTCGTCTTGGTAACAATATCTGTTCCACATTTGGCTAAGAATTTAGAAATTATTTCTGGGGTTGGCTCCTGAATAACTTTATCCCACTGGCGTTTTCCATCTGCGGTCAATTTGATTTTTGATAATGAGCTTGCATATGCCTTGACATTGGAGTTTAGCAAAATAAGAGACATGTTATTACCCTGTTGAGAGTAACGCATAGAATTACCAATCCCGCCGTCACCAATGTTGCTTAAGCTATAAATCTGCGCAGAATTATAATGCTGCGGATTAAATCCCTGCTGGATCAGATTGCCGCCGTGCAACCAATCAGCAGTTGCACTCTCGCCATAAGTAATAACAAAATTTATAAAATCCCCTTGCGTGTCTTGAGTAGTAACGGAAACATCAGTTTGGTCAACGGTAAAACACTTATTAGCCGGCGCAGTAAGTGAAAAGTTAAAGAAACCATCACCAACGTCGACAGTAGGTAAGGACTTGATAGTGTTTTGCAATGATTTAGCCGCTTCTTGGACTGACACAGCTGTCATAGCGCTACTACCAACACCATTCTCACATCCAGTGATTAACAACGCTACCGCTAACAAAGCTAATCCGAGAGTTTTATACCTGAACATCACTATAAATCCTTATTAAAATTTTACCGACCAAGATTCAGGACTGGGCTAGTTAACAACTAGACCCAACCCCCATTTTTATTCAATCTTGATTATTGGCTAGAGTCCGCTTCAGATTCAGAAGATTGTTTATGAAGAGAACCAACGTGATTAACTCCGAAAGCAACAATCAGTTTGCCGTTGTACCAAATCATACTTCTTACTGCATAATGACCGTTCAAATTTGAAGATTTCAATAATGTAAAATTAGCACTGCCGCTCGAATTAAATGTTCCATTCCATTGCTGAACTGCCCCCCACGCGAGACCAGCAATAAATGAACTATTATCTTCAGTATTGATAAATACCGTGGCATTACCATGATTTTCGCCACCCCAATCATTTTTACCAACTATTTGATGAGATGTAGAATTGGTGTTTTCTTCAGAGGTACTGCGTGTGTACATTGCCCCATCTTGAGTACTCCAAGCAATACTATTGCCACTCATGCCAAAATTAGTCATGGCAGTCACCGCAGCTGATGATGAGTCTATATCATACCACTTGCTATTACTTACATAGATTTTTACCTTGCCGTTACGTAATCCGACGGCAATTCCATCTATAGCAGGATAAGCTACCATTTTAGTAACAGCGTTGTCTCCATTCGCCGCAAGAACACCAAGTTTCCACTGTTTATTTTTATAATCATAGCGGTTAATACTTCCATCATTTTGCCCGGCATAAAATGCACCTTGAGAACTTACATCAACTATATTCGTTATCGGTCTCCATGTCTTGCGACCAAGCTTAGTAAAACTACCCTTAGTACCGTTATAATCATAATCAAAAGTCCAGCCATTATTTAAGCCCACTACTAATCCTGGAT
>JBPOJK010000134.1:0-3239 GCA_052033675.1 Pseudomonadota bacterium | reverse complement strand
TATGATAGTTGAAAAATCCCATGCGCTTAGCCGATAAACTGTTTAACAACGGTTACGATTTTATCTTGGGTCGCATGATCCAGATATGGGTGCATCGGTAAGCTGATTACTTGCGCCGCAATTTTATCCGAAACGCTCAAATCTTGACCTCGATACATTCCGGCAAACACTGGTTGCTTATGTAACGGAATCGGATAATGAACCGCGGTTGGAATATCATTGGCATTCAAGTGCCTGATTAAACCGTCGCGGTCTTTTACTACCAAGGTATATTGCGCATACGGCGAAGTATTTCCTTCGGCAATAAACGGAGTGATACAGTCACTGCCGGCAAATAATTCATCATAGCGTTTGGCAACTTGTTCGCGCAAGCTCACTTCTTCGGGGAATATCCGCATTTTTGCCAGCAATACTCCCGCTTGCAGGGTATCCAAGCGTCCATTTAAACCCAATACTGCATGGTGATAGCGTTTATCCTGACCATGCACCCGAATCCAGCGCAATTTTTGTGCCAATTCGTCATTATTGGTAAATATCGCACCGCCATCACCATAGCAGCCCAGCGGTTTAGACGGGAAGAAGCTGGTGGTGGCAATGGTCGTCAAATTGCCAGATTTACGTCCTTTGTAAGTCGCACCGAAACTTTGCGCGGCATCTTCGATTACTGCCAGATTATGTTTAGCGGCAATGGCATTGATCGCATCAAAATCGGCGCATTGTCCATATAGGCTTACTGGAATAATGGCTTTGGTTTTCGGGGTAATCAATGCTTCAATTTTATTCGGATCAAGATTATAGGTTTTTTCATCAATGTCGGCAAATACCGGAATGGCACCCAGTAGTGCAACCATTGAGCCAGTGGCAATAAAGGTAAACGCCGGTAAAATTACTTCATCGCCGGCTTTGATATCCAATGACATCAGCGCCATCAAAATCGCTTTGGTTCCGTCGCAGACGCCGACACAATGCTTGCTGCCGGTATAGTCGATCAAAACTTTTTCCAGTTGTGGAACTTTTTCGCCCATAATATATTGACCGGAATCGAGCACCTGATTAATTTCATTCAAGACATCAGCTTTAATCAACTGATATTGTTTTTTTAAATCGATAAACTGCATATTGCGCTCCTTTGAGCATTTGAATTAGTAGATAACCCGTGATTATACCTGATTTTGATAATGATTTTTAATTATCCCCGGCATAGCGAATATTTTTAAAGCACTGCTCAAGGAATTCAATCAGGCTGTCAATTAGTGGATGGTGCTGGGTTTTTATTCGAACTAAGAAAAATTCCGTTGAAGAAAAACTATATTGTGGCAGAATCCTTACTAATGTACCGTTGGCAAGCTCTTGCTGATAAAGAAAATCTGCCCCGCCGACAATAGCGTGACCGTTACGGGCTAGTTTCAATGCAGCCTCAATGGTATTAATCAAGCAACGTGGATTGCTTTTTATAGTTACTGCGCGAGCGTTTTTATCTACGACTTCAGTGTCAAAAGTAACGGTATTGTCATCATGGATTCCGCCGATTACCAAATGATTTGCCAAATCGGATAGTTTTTGAGGTTCGCCGTAACGACTGATATATTGGGGCGTGCAATACAAGTTTAAGCGGATTTTAAATAATTTTTTAATCATTACTGTTTGATGTTTTGGACGATGGCGCAGAATAACCAGATCATAATTTTCCTTAACTAAATCTACTTCTCGATTTTGATAGAATAAATGCAGGGTAAGCTGTGGAGTCTTTTGTAAAAATTCTGCAAGATACGGCGAAATTATTTCGTTACAAAAACCAACAGGGATAGCTAAGCGTACTGTAATATTGTCTGTATCGCTACGACTGCGGAATTCCTGAATGCCGCTGCTGAAACTTTGATCTTGTTGCTTGAAGAAATTATAGTATTTTTCACCATTTTCAGTCAGGATAAAACCGCGGGTATTACGCTTGATTAGTTGTAAACCGATTTCTTCTTCCAACGCAGATATCCTGCGGCTAACCGTTGATTGGGTTACCGTTAACCGTTTGGCAACCCCGGTAAATGAACCGATTTCAATCAGTAAACAAAAGGTCTGGGAGTTTAGATATAAATTACGGTTATCCATTGTATTCTCCCTATTTCTTGGCACGAATCAGATTGGTTATTATAGCCTATAAAAGCAGAGCCAGTAAATATATTTATGTATTTTACGCATAAATCATATCCATTGATTGCTATTTACGCATTGGTGTTGCGTAACATATAATCCGTCCCGTTGGAATTGATCAATTTCTTCAATTTTTATAATTTGAAGGAAACCAAAAATGTTTAAAACAAAAAAATTATTATTTGTTCTCTCGGTGGGTGGATCTTTGATTGCCTGTAACAGTGGGACAAGCAATGGAACCAGTAATGCTACTAATTCTTCAGTTAGCACTTCTGCAACAGCCGAAGAAACTAAAGGCTCTATCAAGGTAATGGCAACCGGGCAAAAAACCGCCTATGCACCGCGTGATGATGGCGAACTTCAACCGGGTGGCGAAATTGCTGGCGTACGTTTTGTCAGCGGTACTGGTGCTGAAGCTGATTGTATTATTGATAAAACCACCGGCTTTATGTGGCCAAAGAATGCTAAATTATTTGCTAAAACGTCATGGGAAGATAACTTAAATAAAATTAATGCCATGGATAGCGATTCTGCAAGCACGGGATATAATTTATGTGGGCATAAAGATTGGCGGATGCCAAATGCTAATGAGTTAGAAACGTTGATTAATTATGCTGAGTCAAGTAATGCCACATGGTTAGAAGCGCAAGGATTTGAAAATGTTGAACGTAAAGACATGTATTTTACTTCAACCTCGTACAATCTTGGACAGTCCTGCGCACATGACACGGCATTTACTACTAGCCTTGATTCGGGAATAACTGGTGGACGGAATAAATCTAAAGTTGGTGCACCTACCGCTGAATATTATTTCCAGTATGCTATACCCGTGCGAACTGCTGATAAAGATGCACCCTATCAGGTTCCAGCAACTGGACAGAATAAGGTAATTCATCAGATATCTGCATTATGTGATGGTGGGATTAATTATACTTCCCCAATTGGTTCAGATGGTGATTTGCAAATGGGTAAAAAAATTCCGCAAAATCGCTTTGTTAGTATTTCAGGTGGCGAATGTATCAAAGATAGCCTAACTGGTTTGGTTTGGACTAGTGATGGCACCTCACAATCTCCAATTCTCCAAAATGCTT